>CAYJOV010000024.1:0-22681 GCA_964371905.1 uncultured Akkermansia sp.
AGATTTTTCACCCAACAAAGTAAGATGACCTTGGTATGAAGCGACTGTGGTCACGATACGATTCTGACGGAGTGCCGTTTTTTTACGGTCTAGGACTGCTCCCAGAGCTTCTTTTGCAGGGCATCGGCAGCGGCGGCATTTTGCGCCGCCTTTTTGCTCCCGCCCTCTCCCTCACCGAGGGGCTTATCTCCCCAGAAGACGCGTGCGCGGAAGTGCGGGGGGCTTTGCTCGCCGAGAGGCTCTTCTTCATAGCGTACCTGATCGGTGCTCTTGGATTGGAGGAGCTCGAGGAGCTCGACCTTGGGATTGAGCACGAGCCCGCGTTGGGCGGCTTGCTGGAGGCTGCGTTGGAGCAGGTGAAGGGAGACGCGGCGCGCTGCCTGATAATTGGAGTCCATAAAGACGGCTCCTATCACGCTTTCAAAGGTATTGGCGAGGATGGAGCGCGTCTTGCTCCCGCCAGCTTCCTTGAGATGGGGGCTCATGATGAGCTGCTCTCCCCAGCCTAGCTTATCGGCGAGCTCCGCGAGATGCTCGCGACTCACGATGGAGGCGCGTAGCTGGGTGAGCTCGCCCTCGCTCGCCTTGGGAAAGAGGGTGAAGAGCTCCTTGCTCACGACGAGCTCAAGGAGAGCATCGCCGAGGAACTCCAGACGCTCGTACTGGCGATTGGTCTTGGTCTTATGATCGGTACTGGGGTGAGTCAGGGCTTGGGATAGCCACTGCTCATCGGCAAAGCGGTACTTGAGCTGGGACTCGATGGAGGCTCTATTCATCTCGATGGGCTCTCAGGATTGGCATTCAAGGCGGCGGCATGTGTGAGCCATCGCTGGGCGCTGCGCTCGGAGTGAGGCCAGCGGCGATGCTGGGCATCACTGCCCGCCACGAGGGCTTGGAGGATGTGGGCGTGGGCTTTCATATCCCCTTGCAGAGCACGCTCATGGAGCTTGAGTAGCTCCTGTATTGAGGCAAAGCTTATCGAGGGGTTGAGCTCCTTGAAGAGGAAGGTGAGACGCAGCTGACGCGCGAGACGCGCTTCTGCCCCACCGCGCTGAGGGCTCACCGAGATCATCGCCTCCTCCCAGAGGGTCGCGAGCTGCTGGGGAGCACGCTTGGTCACGACGAGCGCATCGCCTCCCTGCACCTGACGGAGTGCCTCTTGGTAGAGGTCAGCATCAAGAGTGAGATCGGAGGCGATCAGCTTTCCTGCCAGCGTAATACAGAGAAAAAGGCGAACGGAGTTCATCGACCGTGTTTTTTGTCTCGTTGGGTTTTTTCCCTCGCCTCGGGATGCACGATGAGAGCCCAGCAGGCCTGCAAGCCCGAGCTTTCAAAATAAGGTTGCTTGGAGAGCAGCACCATCATGCGGTTGATGATATTTTGCCTATCATGGAGCTGGGTGAGAACGGCACTGCTATGGACACCGTACGCGGGAGTAATGTCGTCAAAGGTCTTCGTGATGGCTTTGACGGCGGCGATGGCGGATTTTTCATCGTTCACAGCCGTCAGCAGCTGGCGAGCCTCTTCCAATGCTTCGAACTCCTTCTCCATCTTGCGCTCCGCCTGCGCGGGCAAGATCATCAGGGTGCAAAGCAGCAAAACGAAGGTTGATAAAAGGGTGTGCAACATAAGAAAACAAGGAGTGTGAGAGGTGACAGTCACAGGGATCTAGCCCCGGCAGGAATCGAACCTGCATTTACCCTTTAGGAGAGGGTCGTTCTATCCATTGAACTACGAGGCCACATCATGCAACGAGGCTATTACATCGTAAAAAACAGTCAATAGCAAGAAAAAAACACAGCATCTCACTCTAGACTCACAGAATAAGAGATTAATAGAAACTCATCAAAATAATCTAAAAAATGCCTTGCTTCTCGTGTCATTATATGATTAGATCTTGTCCGCTTGTTAGTCTTTTCATAAAAGACAGGCTATCAAGCATCCCCCTCTGGAGGCGATTGGTATCGCAGGAAATAGATGGGAAAGACGGTGAGACTCCGTCACTGTGCCGCAACCGTAAATGCAAGACTCTATCGCCTTGCAAAGTCGGGGTACCAGCCAGGGGAAGCGCTGAACTCGCCAACGACACATTGGCCTACTAAGCTCTACATATGTTACATAAAATGACTACACCTCAAGGAGGTGTCACACGCGCTGTGCTCGCCATCGCCATGGCAGCCAATTATGCCTTTGCCCAAGCCCCTACCCCAGCTCCCGCTGCGGATACAACAGCGACGCAAGGTGAGGCAACAGCCCCCCCCAGCGGTGAGCTCACGGAGCTCCCCCCCATCACGGTCTCGGCCAACGATGGCATTGCCACCCCACTCGATAGCACAGGCGTCTCCGTCTCCGTGCTCGATCCCGCAGAACTGCGCAAAGAAGGAGTCTACACCCTCAGCGAGGCACTCACCCGCGTCCCCGGTGTCTACGTGATGCCCGGTGGTGGTCTCGAAGGCCGCGGCAACACCAACAAGATGGTCACCCGCGGGATGAACTCCAGCCAGAACACACTGCCCGTGCTCGACGGCATGCGCCTCTTCAACGCCTCCGACATAGGCAATATCAGCCCCAATCTCATCGGCGCGCTCAATACATTCGACCTCGGGGGCCTTGAGGTACTGCGTGGCTCTCAAGCAGCCGTCTACGGTGGTGGCAACATGGGAGGTGTGCTCTACATGACCACCCCCAAGGGACAGGGCGAGCCTAGCTACAGCCTCTTCACCGAGCTGGGTAGCTTTGACAGCGTCACCAGCAATGCACGTGCCCAAGGACAGCTAGGCAAGCTCTCCTACTTTGTCAGCGCGACCTACGAGCGCACCGACAACGATCTGCGCTACGCCGACGGCAGCCCCATGCCCTCCGCTGATGCAGGTGCTTATGAGGCCTGGAATGAGGCTCTGCGCCTCGACTACCAAGTCAACGACAACAACAGCATCTCGCTCACGTATCGTCGCAGCGATAGCGACTTTACGAACGCTTTCGGCGGCGTCTATGAGAACCAAAGCAATCTCATCACAGGCACGTGGAAGAGCGTAATCTCGAGCAAGTACAGCACCAAGCTCATGCTTGGCTACCACGGTGCCGACCTCGATCTGGCGGACTACTATTCGCACTACGACAACGTCCAGCTCGACTGGAGCAATGACTACAAGTGGAATGATCAGCACTCCAGCAGCTTCGGTCTGAGCTGGAATCGCAACGACGGCGAAGTCACAGGCAGTGCCGCCTACCCTGGCAACGCCGACCAGAAGGGACTCGAGAGCGTCGTCGGTGCACGCCTCGGCCACAGCTTCACCCCCGCCGACAACTGGGAGAACTCCGTCGCCCTGCGCCTTGACAACAGCAATATTTTTGACACCCACGCGAGCTTCCGCGCGGCGAGCAACTACCGCTTCAACCAAGAGCGCACACGCGTCTTTGGCTCGGTGAGCTCGGGCTACGTCTCGCCCACCTCCTTTGAGCGCAGCAACGGCAGCTTTACAACCTCGTGGGGTGAGGTCTACCAAGGCAACCCCGATCTCGATGTCTCCACCTCCGTGAGCGTTGACCTCGGTGTCGAGCAAAACATCGCTGACAAGCACAAGGTGAGCGCGACGCTCTTCTGGTCCCAGATCTATGATGGCATTGAGAAAACGGAATATCCCCAAATACCCACCACCTTTTACAACAGCGATGAGGTCTGGACCATGCAGGGGGTAGAAATCGCGCTCAAGGGCACATTCAACACCCAGTGGGAGACGAACTACTCGCTGAGCTGGACGCTCACACAGCCCAAGACAGGCGCAGACAAGCAGATCGCTGACACAGCTCGCCAGATCTGGTCGGCTGACATCAACACCAAGCCCATTGAAAAGCTCACCGTCGGCATGGGACTCAGCGGGGCAGTCGGTCGCACAGATTACAACGGCAATAGAATAGACAACTACGCCGTGCTGCGCGCCTATGCCAACTATCAGGTCAATGAGCAAATACAGCTCCACCTGCGCCTCGAAAACCTCACCGATGAGGACTACGTCACCAGCCCCGGTGGTGGCTGGAGCCCCGACATCCTAGGCACCGGCATTGGTCTCTACGGCGGATTCTCCATCAGCTTCTAATCTTCTATGCGTTAGTATTTTCATAGCAAGGTAAATTCTATAATAGAGAAAACTCTTCGGCACTATTCCCTGTAGCAAGGCAGCCGAAGAGTTTTTTCTCTTTCCCCCTCCAGCACACCCTCTCATGCCTCCCCTCATCCTTCTCCTCTTCCTGCTGCTCCTCCTGCCCGCCTGCAAGCCCAAGGAGGAGAGTGCGCAAGCCCCATCAACAGCCCTGCTCCTCCCAGCAGCCCCCTACCCCACACTCATGTGGGAGCAGCTCGCCAGCCTCAAAGATATACGCGTGACTCGGGAGAAAGCCGAGCACCCCAGCAATCTCGACTGGCAAGACGGACTCCACCTCCCCGAGATAGGCGACCCAGCCGCGAAGAAAGGCGGCAGCATCCATCTGCTCAATGTCGGCCCCTACCCTGCGCATCTGCGCACCCTCAGCGGGCTCGAGCAGGTCTTCTTTCACTACACCCTCTATGCCAATATCAACATCAAACTCGTCGAGCTCCACCCCAACAACCCGCAGCAGGATATTATCTCAGGGCTCGCCCAGAGCTGGGCGGTGAGCGAGGATGGCAAGAGTGTCACCTTTCGCCTGCATCCGCATGCCCGCTACTCCAATGGGCGTCCAGTGCGCGCGGCTGACTTTGCGCTAGGCATCTACCTACGCAGCTTTGACTACATCAAAGACCCCTTTGCCTTCCAAAAAATCACCCAGAGCATCGCAAGCCTCACCATCCACGACGAGCACACCCTCACCGTGGGACTACACCGCGCGCAGCTGCTCGCCCCCTACCACATTGCGAGCTTGCTGCACCCCGCCGAGCCTAGCTTCTACGCGGACTTTGGCCCTGACTACACGGAGCGATACGCGCAACGCCTCGAGCCCACGACGGGAGCCTACACGGTCGCGTCTGGCGACTTCACCCAGAACCGCGAAATCGTGCTCAGCAAGGTTCCCCAATGGTGGGCCGCGCAGCTCCCCTACTACCGCTATCGCTACAATGTGGACAAGCGCCACATCCACTTCCTCAGCGACGAGGCGCAAGCTTGGGAATTCTTCCTCAACGGCAAGCTCGACCTCCTCCAGACGCGCAACGTCGCCGCGTGGAACGAGCGCCTCGATCACCCCCATGTCCACGAGGGCCGCATCGAGAAGCATCGCTTCCGTGCGCACTACCCGCTACCGCCCTATGGGATCTACCTCAACACCAAGACCCTACCCGATCTCAAGCTACGTCGCGGCATCCTGCATGCACTGGACATGAATCGCGCGCTCGACACTCTCTTTCGCGGTGACTACGAGCGACTTCATTGCTTTAGCGAAGGCTATGGCTCACTCATCCCCTACCCCGACCGTATCGGACAATACGACTACGACCCGACGCGCGCTCGTGCTCTCTTCACCCAGCTGGGCTACACCCAGCAGGACGACAGGGGCATCTTGCGCAAGCCCGACGGCACACGTCTCAGCCTGACGCTCAAGTACGTCCCCTCGGAGAAGGTCAGCAGCCTCGCCCAGCAGCTCGCGCAGAGCGCGCGCCTCTGTGGGCTTGAGATCGTCCTCGCTCCACTGAGCTGGCAGCAGTGCTCCGAGGCGGTCGAGGGCAAGAGCTACCAGCTCGCCTTCTGGGCAGATGTCGCGAGCTTCCCCCTCCCCTCGCTTGAAAAGCAATTCCACTCGCGCTTCCAAGAGAGCCGTGGAGTCAACCTGCATGCCATCGCAGACGCCCAGATCGACACACAGCTCGATATGATGCAGCATGCAAAAACACAAGCCGAGCTCGCAGCAGCAACCCAGCGCATCAATGAGCGCATCGCCGAGCTCGCCCTCTGGCTGCCTGGGTGGAAGGAGAACCGCGCCTCCATCGCCAACTGGCGCCACATTCGCTTCCCCGACACCGCGCACACGCGCTTCTCCATCCCGCACCGCTACGATGTCCAAGAGGCACACCTACTCTGGGTGGATGAGAGCAACTACCCGACACGCGGGAGCTACCCCGAGGTCGATCGATTGATCACCCCCGTGATGGAGAAATAGCTTACTTAATTTTCAGCAGCTCCGTGGCGTGCGCCCGCGCGATATCGCCCTTCGTACCGAGCATGCGCATGAGCTCATTGACGCGCTGCTCCTCGGTCACTTCCTGAAGACGCGAGATGCTGCGCCCCTCTTCCACATGCTTGGAGATGAGGTAGTGATGCTCGGCAAGGGCGGCGACTTGGGGGAAGTGAGTGATGGCGATGACCTGATGATCCTCGCCGAGCTCGCGCATCTTCATCCCCACGGCGCGGGCGATCTCACCGCCGACGTTGGCGTCGATCTCGTCAAAGACGAGTAGCGGCGTGTCGTCCTGCTTGGCCAGTGTGCTCTTGAGCGCGAGCATGACGCGTGCCATCTCCCCACTGGAAGCTATCATGCGCAGGGGCTTGAGAGGCTCACCGGGGTTGGGTCCAAAGAGGAATTCGATGTCTTCCACGCCTTCACTGCAAGGAGTGGTGAGCTCTTGGAGCTCAATGGCAAAGTGCGCTTGGGCAAAGCCGAGATGCTGAGCATGGGTGAGAAAATCGGCCTCCAGCTGAGGGATACTGCTGCGGCGCGCGGCTGTGAGCAGGGCTGCTGAGTGCTGGAGCTGGGTGTAGAGTCGCTCCTGCTCAAGGCGCAATTGCTCAAGGCGTTCTTCACGATTCTCGATGGCGTCGAGGCGCGCACGGCATTCTTGATAGTGGGCATCAATCGCCTCAAAATCAGCACCGTATTTGCGCTTGAGTGTCTCAAAGAGCGCCATGCGAGCCTCTAAGGCCGCGAGGGCTGCGGGATCGTCATCCATGATACCGACGTAGTCACGCAGGTCATCAGCGAGGGCTTCGAGCTCCTCGACCTGCCCTTGGAGGGGCTGGAGGCGGCTCGCCATAGCGGCATCGTAGCGCTCCAGCTCATGGGCGGCGCGCACGAGCTGGCGCAGCAGGATGAGTACGGAGGGACTCTCTTCACTGCCCGAGCCTTCGAGGAGCTGGAGCATGGGCAGCGTGATGTCGCGCAGGCGACCCGCATTGCGCGCGCGCTGCCATTGCTCTTCCATGGCGACGACCTCTGCTTGGGTGAAGGCGGCCTCCTCGATCTCCTCCACCTGATGGCGCAGGTAGTCGAGCTCGCGGGCGTTGGCCATCTCACTTTCTAATAAGTTGTCGTAGGCTCGCTTCGCACGTGCCCATTGGCTGTAGTCCTGCTGGTACTGCTGCTTGGTCTCAGCCGAGCTCAGGCAGGCATCGAGCAGCGCGCGCTGCCTATCCTGAGAGGTCAGAGAGCGATGCGAATCGGGGTGATGCATGTCGACCAGCCCCGCGCCTATCTGACGCAAGACACTGAGGGTGACAGGGCAGTTGTTGACAAACTGGCGATTCGAGCTCATGGAGATGACGCGTCTTATCAGCAGCTCTCCGTCCTCGCAGGGGGTGATACCCGCCTCATCGAGCAGCTCGTTGATGCGCACTATATGCTTGAGGGAGAAGATAGCCTCGATCACACATTGGCTCTCACCACTGCGGATAAGGCTCTTGTCAGCGCGCTCACCGAGGACGAGCTCGATGCCTCCCATGATGACGGATTTGCCTGCTCCGGTCTCACCTGTGATACCGATGAAGCCAGATTGGGGTTGCCAGATGAGTTCATCAACGAGGGCGAGATTGCGGATTTTCAGGAGGGTGAGCATAGTATTTTCTTTACCTTACGCGCATGAGTATGGCATAATTCGCGCAGAAAATCAAAAGGAATTTTTTGATCCCATTCACGATGAAGATACTTTTCTTGGGCACAGGGACCTCCACAGGCGTTCCTGTCATAGGCTGCGATTGCGAGGTCTGCCAATCGAGCAGCCCCTACGACAAGCGTCTACGCTCATCCATCCTCGTGCGCTCCGCGCAGACCTGCATCCTCGTCGATGCGGGCACGGATCTACGAGCTCAGGCTCTGCGTCACGATATACGGGCTATTGACGCAGTACTCTACACGCATGCCCATCTCGACCATGTCTCGGGCTTTGACGAGCTGCGCGCCTTTTGCTGGCGACGCGAGGAGAGGCTTCCCCTCTACGCACATGCTAGCTGCATGGATCAGCTGCGATGCATGTATGCGTGGGCTTTTTCTGAGGACAATACCTACAAGGGCTATATACAGCCGCTGCCCTGTGAGCATGACGGGCTAAGCCCCTTTTTCATCGGTGATATTGAGGTCACGCCTGTACGCGTGGAGCATGCAAAGGTGGATACCTTCGGCTATGTCTTCCGGCAGGGTGGCAAGAGCTTTGGCTATGTCTCGGATGCGAAGAGCATTCCCGATAGCTCACGAGATGCCCTGCGTGATCTCGACGCACTCGCTATGGACGCGCTAGGCTACAAGCCCCACCCCTCTCACATGTCAATCGATGAGAATATCGCCCTCATGCGCGAGCTCAAGCCTCAGCGCGGCTACACGACCCATGTAGGGCATGCGCTTTCAGACGCGCAGCTCAGAGCTATACTCCCCTCCTTCATGTCTCCCGCCTACGACGGGCTGCACATCGAGCTCTAAGATCTCAGTCAACAAAGACATGAGCCACACGCCTATCGTGGGAGTCAGTAGGCAGATCATCACAGAGCTGCTCGGCAAAGGCGAGCGCGATGAGCTCAGCCTGCGGGGCGCGTAGCAGATAGCGATCGTAGTAGCCGCCCCCATAGCCTAGTCGCTTGCCACAGCGCGTAAAGGCGAGGCCAGGGAGAATGATGAGATCAAGAGTACGCGCCTCCATCAGTCGCGCTGTCTCTGCAGGCTCTCGTATGCCATGAGCTCCCATCAACAGCTGCGAAGAAGCATCCCCTACCTCATAAAAGTCCATCTGCCGCGTGCGTGGCTCGCAACGGGGAAATCCATAGCAGTGCTGAGGGTACTCCTCGAAAAGAGGCAAGAGATTCACCTCATGGGCAAGCGGCGCATAGAGCGCGATACGCCGCGGGCTATCCCCTGCTAAAAAGCCTGCCAGTCGTGCGCGTAGCACACGAGAGCGAGCATCACGCTCCTGATCAGAATGCAAGCTGGCGTGCAGTCGCTGGAGCACTGCACGCCTGAGTTGAGATTTTTGCTGATTGATCGTATGATCCACAGCGTCGTTGCGATCAATGATGAGGAGTGCGTCCGAAGAGCGCGATCATGCGTCCGGTCTGTCCCTTTTCAATACGGTAGGAGTAGAAGCTCTCCGTGTCCGTCGCAGTATCGAGATTGCTATCGACGATATTCTCTTGCTCTACGCCTGCATCAAGCAGCTGCTGCTTGATTGCGGAGGCTATATCCACCTCAAAATGAGGGGGACGAATGCAGGGGGAGATGACAGCGATGCAGTCCTGAGGCCTCGTTTTCGTGTACTTATACATCGCCTTCAGCGTCTTTGCGACGATATTAAGCTCGGTACCAATCCTGCCCGAGTGCAACAGACCGCGTGCACCCGTCAGCGTGTCATAGAGCCACACGGCGGCACAGTCAGCGACATAGATACCTAGGCAGCAGTCAGCACGAGGTGAGCAGACAAGCGCATCCACCCCCTCCACGGGGAAGAAACATCCTATATCTCCCACGAGAGCCACATGGTCACCATGGACCTGCTCGGCGGTGCGCAGCATAGTAGGATCTATGCCTTGCTCTCTGATGATGTCGTTGTGTCGGGGGCGCAGAATATCGAGCATGTCCTTGCGATCCGCCGTCACGGGGAGATCGTTTTGACGTGTGATAAAACGCGCAATGATGTCAGGCTGCTCATTGAGCCTATCGAGATAAGAAGGGGAATAATCGCTCATGATGATTAAGAGGTGTGATGAATGATCGTTTTAGCGGGGGTCTGTGATGTTTTCGCTTGTTTGCTAGGCTTATCAATGAGGCTGCGCAAATCAGAGAGAATGTCGCGAGCATCCTCATTGACCATGCTTTCGGCAAGATCAGCAGCAAAGGTCTTTGACTTCGCAAGGACAAAGTCAACGCCCTTCTGAGTGATCTGAACAAGCACGCGCCTGCGATCAGAAATAGATTGTTTGCGCTGCGTAAGTCCTAACTCATCGAGCTTGTCTACCATCCCTGTCGTGGCTGCGGTGGTATGCCCCATCGTACCAGCAATGGCACTCATGGAAAGCCCCTCTTGATCCACTAAATAAGTAAGAAGAAAAAACTGAGAAAGAGAAATACGATCCTTGAAGAGCTCTGAGGAGAGGCGCAAGATACAGTTACTCTGCGTAAAAAGCATAAAATCTGCGAGTTGCTTAGCATCCTTTTCATCGCGAGTGCTAGCTTGGTATGGTTTGCTTGTTTTCATCATCTGGAGTCGTTGCTTGGAGTGATATTAAAGATAAATTTATCTTTTTCAAGCTAAAACTACAGCCATCATAGCAGCCCCAATCCGACTCCGTGAGATCTGGTAGTCCTTTGAAAGAAACGCCACCAGATGTTGGAAAACGGGGCTTTTCAATCGCGAATTTTTAATACCTCAGCGAGCTCCTTTGACATCAATCCTCCTTGCTGGAGTCGCTTGATCTCCTCGGTGATCAAGCGCCACGTCCGGATGAAATCCACGAGCTGCTCCTGCGCCTGCACATAGTCGGGTGCTGAAGGGATAGGGAGCTCTTCGAGGATGCGAGAGAGAGTATCCATCTCGCGCTGGTAGCCCTTGAGCAAGGGAAGTTGCTGCTGGATACTCGCCTCATCGCGGCATTCTTGCAGACTCGTGAGGCTGCGTTGGAGCAGCTCAACGAGTGCGATAGAATACTGCTGATGATTGCGTATCTCCACCTCGTGGTGCTGAGCCAAGCAGAGAGGAGACGCGACGAGTAGCATACTGGTGATCTTTGTCATAGAATACAAGGTGGGAAGTAAAGGGGGCTGCTGAGGCTATTTGCGACGAGGGCGTTTTCGCTTGAAGAGCTTTTGAGAGGTTCCACAAGCAGGGCAGCGAAACCAGAGCCGCGACATGACCGTCAACGCTGTCGGGATAGCTGTATTAAAGAAGGGCAAGCGATGCGCATGGCGATGCCTAGGAAACTTCCGCACACTGTAGATATTGATATAGCACACCTGACAGCGAAAGAGAGGGGAGCAGAAAAAGTAAATCAACCACAGCATAAAGGCACCGCCCATGTACAACTTTGCCATATTCAAAGTAAGAAATGGGTAAAAGTACATGAGCACAGGAAAGAACAACGCTGATACGACAATGGGGTAGATGATGCAAGTCGCGATCGCTCCTATGTAGCAGGAAAAGGAGCGACGGTAGCGAATCGCATTGTTGATCTCTTGCTTATAAATATCACGCTTGTGCTTGATATTTTTGGCTTGCTGGAGCTCTGACGCATCAGGAATACGCATACCACTCTCCTCGTCAGCTGCAATTGTCTCTATATTCTCAATAACAGAATCCCCCGCGACCTTCTTGCCCCTTGCTTCGCGCGAGGCTAGCAAGATGGGCGAGACGACCTCAATGGACTGTGCTTCGCAGATTTCACGCGCGGTTTCACAGAGTCGAGGAATTTGATCGAGCTCTATATACTGACTCGCATCAGGAAAGTACAGATAATAGCGCTTGATATCACGCATCAGAATATCCGGATGGATCTCCGCAAGCTGAATATCGTTTGTAATACCTACCGATTGCAGCGTAGAGCGTGTTTTAGGACCTAGTTGATCAAATAAGAAGGTAGACATAAAAGACTATTGAAGTGCGCTGAGCATGACGAGAAGTTGCTGCTGCTTTGCCGTCCACTCTTGCAGGCGGGCACGCTCTTGGGCGACAACGGCAGCGGGTGCACGATCGGCAAAGCCAGGGTTGTCAAGCTTTGCCTGACTCTTGGCCATCTCCGAGACGACTTTATCGAGCTCTTTACCGAGACGCTTGCGCTCGGCATCGAGATCAATGAGCCCCTCCAAGGGCATGAAGAGCTCCCCTAGCTCACTGAGTGCTGTAGGAGTCCCCTTTTCTGGCTGATAGCTAGCATCCTGCTGCACCTCTCGCGCTCCGATGAGCAAGGCGAGACGCTGCAAGACATCCGCGTCAAGCTGCTGGGCTGACTTCACGATAAAGCTCACATTCTTATTGCTAGCGAGATTATACTCCGCCTTGAGATTGCGAGCGCGATTGGCCGTCTCATAGATCTGGCTCGCTAGCGCGATCGCGGCCTCCAACTGCGCGCTTGAGACATCCGCGAGCAGCTCATCTGCAGCTGGCAGAGGGCTCATCATCAGAGGCGCATCATCACCTTGAGCCGCATAGCCAAGACTCGCCCAGAGCTCCTCAGCGAGGTGAGGCATGATGGGTGAGAGGAGTGCTAAGTAGTGACGCAGCACGGTATCCATGGTCAGCAGCGTCGCCTTGCGCAGACCTGAGCACTCATCGGCGCGCAGGTCGTTCTTCACCGCTTCGAGGAAGAGCGCGCAGTACTCATTCCAGAAGAAGCTGTAGAGTGCCTGTGTGTAGGTATTAAACTCATACTTTTGTAGAGCCGTTGTTACCTGCCCGTGCAGCAGCTTGAGCTTGGATAGGATATCCAGATGCACCGCGGAGTACTCGGGAGTCACATCAGCGGCAATCTCACTCTGCATCATGCGGAAGCGCACCGCATTGTAAATCTTGTTGGCAAAGTTCTTCCCCTCCTCAATCTGCTTTTCGTCGAACTTGATGTCCGACCCCGTCGGCGCTATGCGCATGAGGCCAAAGCGCAGACCATCCGCGCCATACAGAGCAATCAAGTCGAGCGGGTCAGGGCTATTGCCCAGCGATTTGCTCATCTTGCGCCCCTGCAAGTCGCGCACAATGGCGGTGAAGAACACATTGCTAAAAGGCTTTTGCCCCGTGAAGTGATAGCCCGCCATGATCATACGCGCCACCCAGAAGAAGAGGATATCGGGGCCTGTGACCAGATCCGACGTGGGGTAGAACTTCGCCCGACAAGCATCATCCATCGTCGCATAGGGCCAGATCCAGCTGGAGAACCACGTATCAAGCGCGTCCTCATCCTGCACCCAGTTCTCCGCATCCGCAGGAGGAGTCACCCCCACATAGAGATCACCAGCCGCGGCATCCTGTTGATCGAGCTTTGTCGCCTCTTGGAGCTGCTGAGCCTTCTCCTTGCGGTACCAGACAGGGATACGATGTCCCCACCAGAGCTGACGGCTGATGCACCAGTCTTGGATACCATTCATCCAGTGAGCATAGGTCTTGGCCCAGCGCGCGGGGCGGAAGGTAATATCACCACTCTCCAGAGCCTCGGTAGCCTCCTTGACACAGGGATACTTGAGGAACCACTGCATACTCAAGCGCGGCTCAATAGGCACGCCCGAGCGCTCACTCATACCCACATTGTTCTCATAGGGCTCTTGCTTGAGCATGAGCCCCTTTGCCTCGAGCAAATCGGCGGCAAGCGCACGCGCGACGAATCTATCCTTGCCATGCAGCTCAGGGAGGTCAGGACAGTCAATATTGCCCTGCGCATCAATCACAGAGATGAACTCGAGCTTATTCTTCGTCCCGATCTCAAAGTCCGTCTTATCATGCGCGGGGGTAATCTTCAGAGCACCCGTGCCGAACTCAATCTCCACACCCTCATCCGCGATGATGGGGATATCCGCCTCACAAAGCGGACGGCGTACCGTCTTACCGATAAGATGCGCAAAGCGAGGATCCTCAGGATGCACCGCAACAGCCACGTCCGCCATAATGGTCTCGGGACGCGTCGTTGAGACATGCAACTCACCGCTGCCATCCGAAAGCAGGTAGCGAATCGTGTAAAATTTCCCCGTAGCAGGGGTCATGATCACCTCCTCGTCTGAGAGGGCGGTCAGCAGGACGGGATCCCAGTTGACCATGCGATAACCACGATAAATAAAGCCCTTGTTAAAGAGATCGACGAAGGTATTGAGCACCTCGGGAGCAAAATGCTCATCCATGGTAAAGCGCTCGCGCTCCCAGTCGCAGGAGCAGCCCAAGCTCTTGAGCTGATCGATAATAATGCCGCCGTGCTTCTCCTTCCAATTCCACACCATATCGAGGAAAGCAGCGCGACCTACATCATGACGTGTGCGCGGTGGATTCTCCTTGGCGAGCTCCTTCTCCACACGTGCCTGAGTCGCAATACCCGCGTGGTCTGTACCGGGAAGCCAAAGCACCTCCTTGCCCTCCTGACGAGCGCGGCGTACGAGAATATCCTGAATCGTATTGTTGAGAACATGCCCCATGTGCAGCACACCTGTCACATTAGGAGGTGGGATCACAATACTGTAAGCCTCTTTAGTCGAATCAGGATTCGCATGAAAACACTGACTCTCAATCCACTTACTTTGCCATTTCTTCTCTACCGTCTGTGGTTCGTATGCTTTTGGTAACTCGGACATCGTGCGCGATTATCTCATATCTAAATAAAAAATCAAGGCTTTTTACCAGACATGGCACATAACGCTTCAACACTGTCAGTGCATGATCACCGCACTTTCCAAAACAGGATTGCAAATATACACTTGACCTCATGAGCAGTCAGGTGTACTCTAGAGCACAGATCAAAACAATATGAGCATCGCATCCCTCAGCCAGATTGAAAAGGCAGCCCACGCCATGGAGGCTTGGGCTTGGCGTCGCTGTGATTGCAATCTCTATTAGGGCAGTATCACCTCAGCTTGGCAGACCTAGACCAATATCGTTTTTCCATTATGCATGCGCTTTGACTTCCCCTAATGAGTCGGAGCGTTTTTCTTTTTCCCCTTTCCCACATTTTCACACTTTCACTATAATCATCATGAGTATTATCCTTCAACAGCAATGTAGACTACTCCCTGAGGGCGACACGCAAACACCCATCAGGCTCTTTATGCAAATCTCGCAGCAGAATCCCCATGCTATCCTCCTTGAGAGCGCGGAGGTAGACGGTCGCTGGGGACGCTACAGCCTCATTGCGACGGACTTTATCGCCGAATTCTCCTGCGTGCAGGGCAATCTCCGCGTGCACACCGACCATGCGGAGCTCCAAGAGCTCAAGACACTCGATGGGCAGCCCTACATGAATGCTGTCCACCAACTACTCTCACGTCTTGAAATCCAATCCGATGACCCCAAAGCCCCCCCTATCACACGCGCGATCTATGGCTACTGGGGCTATGAGATGGCGGCTCTCTTCCAGCCCAAACTCGCTGCGACCATCCCCGTCGAGGAGGCGGAGAGTCATCTGGTGCTCGCGGGCACTCTGCTCGTCTTTGACCATCTCTACAACAAGCTCTACCAGCTCAGTATTGGCGAGCATCGCGATCTATCCACCCTCACCGATCAGCCCGCCAGCGCAGGCGCATCCCTTGAGGTCGGCGAGACGCTGCGCACCCCCAGCGAAGAAGAGTACAAGAATGGAGTCACGCAGGTAAGAAAGCTCCTACATGAGGGCGAGGCGATCCAAGTAGTGGGCTCGACGCAGTGCAGCGCGAGCTTCAGCGGGGACACCTTTACCCTCTACCGACGCATGCGCGGGATCAACCCCTCGCCCTACATGTTCTACATGCGCTTTGCCCAGCTTGAGCTCTTTGGAGCCTCCCCCGAGGTCATGGTGAGCTGTGAGAGCAATCAACTGCTCCTCTCCCCCATCGCAGGGACACGCCGCCGTGGCAAGAATGCTGCCGAGGACGAGGCGCTCGCGCAGGAGATGCTCGCCGACCCCAAGGAGCGAGCCGAGCACATCATGCTCGTCGATCTCGGGCGCAATGACCTCGGACGCGTCGCCAAGGCGGGCAGTGTGAGCGTCGAGCGCCTCATGACGGTAGAAAAATTCTCCCACGTGATGCACATGACCAGCCGCGTCACCGCTGAGCTTGCCGACGGAGCTGACGCGCTGGATATCCTCGCGAGCACCTTCCCCGCGGGCACCGTCAGCGGAGCACCCAAGATACGCGCCATGGAGATCATCCGCGGCATCGAGCAGCAGCCTCGCGGTCCCTACGCGGGCTGCATAGGCTGGATGGGACTCGACAAAGACGCTGTGCACCTGAACACCGGCATCACGATACGCTCCATGTGGCATCGTGGGAGCACGCTCTACTGGCAGATGGGTGCTGGCCTCGTCTATGACTCCAACCCTGACGCGGAGTGGATGGAGTGCCGCAACAAGGGGCGCATCATTGATAGCATCCTCGGCAAGGACGAGCTCCAGCAGGGCTGAGTTATTCACCATCGGGGTGCGCTTGTTCACAGCTTTATTCACAAAAACCCCGACTTATTCACGTACTTATTCACATTTCCTCCTTCTCATGTTCCTCTTCATCGACAACTACGATTCATTTTCCTATAATATTATCCAGTACTTTCAACAGCTTGGCGAGCATCCCACCGTCCTCTGCAACGATGACCCCCGACTCCTTGAGCTAGCCTGCAACCCCGCTCTTGAAAAGGTCGTCCTCTCCCCAGGACCAAGCAATCCCGAGAAAGCGGGCTATTGCCTCGAGTTCCTCCACCTCCTCCCCCACCACATCCCCGTCCTCGGCGTCTGTCTGGGCATGCAATGCCTCGGCCACCACGCAGGCTGCCCCGTCGTGCGCGGGACACGCGTCATGCACGGCAAGACCAGCCAGATCGAGCATGGCGGGACAGGGCTCTACAAGGGGATCAAATCCCCCATGACCATAGGCCGCTACCACTCACTCGTCGTCAAATGCCCCGACAATCACCCCCTACTGGAGGTCACCTCACGCGACGAGGATGGTGAGGCGATGAGCCTACGCTACAAGGATAGGCCTTGGGTGGGTGTCCAGTACCACCCCGAGTCCATCCTCACCGAGCAGGGCTTGGAGCTCTTTGCCAATTTCCCCAAGGCCATCATGGGCACACACACGCGCGCCATCAGCATCGCTCCCCTCATCGAGCAGCTCGCGAACAAAGAAGCCCTCAGCGGCGAGCAAGCCGAGCTCGCCTTTGGCGCGCTCATGGATGGCGAGCTCACCGCGGCGCAGTCAGGTGCCTTCCTCCTCGGTCTACGCAGCAAGGGGGAGAGCAGCACAGAAATAGCTGCCGCCGTGCGCTGCGCACTCCAGCGCGCCACCCCCATCACAGGCATCACAGGCGATAGCATCGATGTCGTAGGCACGGGCGGCGATGGCAAGCATAGCTTCAACTGCTCCACCGCCACCGCCCTCTACCTCGCCGCCCTCGGCTACCAAGTCGTCAAGCATGGCAACCGCGCCGTCTCCTCCAGCTCGGGCGCAGGTGACGTGCTCGAGGGCATAGGCTACCCGAGCTCGCCTGACGCGGAGAGCGTCGGGGAGAATCTGAGGCAATACGGCTTTGCCTTTGCCCTCGCCCCCCACTTTCACCCCAGCTTTAAAAACATAGGACCTATACGCTCGGAGCTCGGCGTGCGCACGCTCTTCAATCTGCTTGGACCTCTCATCAACCCAAGCATGCCCAATCACATCCTCCTCGGCGTCGCCAAGCCCGAGCTCGTCGACACCATCGCCGAGGTACTCGCGCAGGGGCACTACAAGCGCGCCATGGTTCTCTGCGGGCACGGAGGCTACGACGAGGCGACCGCCCTAGGCACGACGCGCATCAAGCTCATCGAGGAGGGAATCATCAGCGAGCTCATCCTCGACCCTGCGGACTACGGATTCTACCCACCCGCCAGCGAGTCAGAGCTCGTCGTCAGCAGCAAGGAAGAAGCCGCCGACACCCTCATCGAGCTGCTCCATGGACGGGGCAATCAAGCCATGCGCGACATGCTCAGCCTCAATCTCGCGCTCGCCATCCACCTCCTTGAGCCCGCCCTCAGCCTCGAGCTCAGCATCGCCAAGGCACGTCAAGCCATCACCAATGGCATAGGTGCGCGCCTCCTCACCCACTGGAAGAAATCAGCCTAAATCCTCCCTCCCCCTTCTTCATGAATCTCCAACGCTTCATCACCGCCAAGCGCGACGAGCTCGCGCGCCTGCGCGCCCACATGCCCGCTCCCCTCACCCTCACGCGCCCCGACTTCTATGACACCCTCATGAGCCCCCCGACTGCGGGGGAGCCGCTGCGCGTCATCGCGGAGTTCAAAAAAGCCTCCCCCTCCATGGGAGTCATCAACGCCGAACTCCCCGTCGCCTCTGCCGCCGCGCAGTACGCACGCGGCGGGGCGAGCTGCATGAGCGTGCTCACCGAGGAGCAGTACTTCCTAGGCCAGCTCGACGACCTCCACGCGGCAGCCACGGCAGGTATCCCCCTGCTGCGCAAGGATTTTATCTTTGACGAGCTCCAAGTCAGGCAGACCTACGCCAGCCCCGCCAGTGCGCTGCTGCTCATCGTCGCCCTCACCCCCTGCGTCAACACCCTGCGCCACCTGCGCGAGCTCGCCGAGGCACAGGGCATCCATGCCGTCGTCGAAATCTTCTCCGAAGAGGAGCTCCAGATCGCTCGCGCCTCGGGGGCTCGCCTCATCCAAGTCAATGCTCGCAACTTAGAAACCTTCGCCACCGACCGCACCGAGAGCCTCAAGCTCGCCGCCCTGCGCGCCGAGGGTGAGTGCTGGATAGCTGCCAGCGCGATGAGCGAGCCAGCCCACCTCCGCGAAGCCGCCGAGGCGGGATACCAAGCAGCCCTCATCGGCACCGCCCTCATGCGAGCCAGCAGCAGTCCCGAGGAAGAGCTCCAACGCCTCCTCACCACCTAATATGTCACGCCCCTTTATCAAGATCTGCGGGCAGACGCAGCAAGAGGCGATAGACCACGCGCTGCGCCACCGCGTCGATGCGCTCGGCTTCATCTTTCATGAGAAGAGCCCGCGCGCCATCAGCCCCCAGCGAGCAGCCAGCCTCCACACGGGGGCGGCTCTGCGCGTCGGTGTCTTCGTCCAGCAGGAGGGCAGCAGCATACGCGCCATCATGGACAGCGCGAGGCTCGACCTCGCCCAGCTCCATGGGGCGCAGACTCGCGAGGACGCCGAGCTCATCGGCAGCTCACGCGTCATCCGCGTGCTCTGGCCTGATCGCCACAGCGAGCCCGACGCGCGCCAATGCCTCCAAGCCGAGATAGACCACTGGGCGCCGCACTGCGCCTACTACCTCCTCGATGCGGGAGCAGAAGGCGGTGGGCACGGCAGCACACTACGCGCAGCGCATTTGCTCGCTCAGCTGCGCTTCCCTCGTCCATGGATACTGGCAGGCGGACTCTGTGCAGAGAATGCGCGCGCGCTCTACGAGCAGCACCGCCCCTATGGGCTCGACCTCAACAGTGGGCTTGAAAGCAGCGCTGGTGTGAAGGATGCGAAGAAAGTAAGTACACTTTTTCAACAATTTACATAAAGAAACTACCCGAAGATCAACTTTATTTGTTGGACTAATCTAATTGTTACTATCAAAACTCAGACTTGATTTATTCGCACACTCTGCTATAATACCTCGCGACATGAGTCAAGCTCCCGAGCGCAAACCTTCGTGGTTAAAAGTCAAAATACCGAAAGGCTCCACCTTCAACGAAATTAAAAAAATCGTTAAAGGCAATGCATTAACAACCGTCTGCGAAGAAGCCCTCTGCCCCAATCGCGGTGAATGCTGGAGCCATGGCACAGCCACCTTTATGGTAGGCGGAGAGGTCTGCACACGCGCCTGTGGCTTCTGCGCCACGCGCACAGCCAAGCCGCGCCCACTCGATACGATGGAGCCACGCAAGGTGGCTGAGGCAGTCGCGCGTATGAAGCTCAATCACACGGTGGTCACCATGGTCACGCGCGACGACCTCCGCGATGGAGCAGCTGCGCACATTGCCGCGACCATCGAAGAGATACGCATCCACAGTCCCGAGACCATTATTGAGGTGCTCACATCGGACTTCCGCGGCAATGAAGAAGCCCTCGCCTCCGTGATTGCAGCGCGCCCCCATATCTTTAATCACAACCTTGAGACCGTGGCACGTCTCACCCCCATCGTGCGCTTCCGCGCCCAATACAAGCTCTCGCTGCACATGCTGCGCCGCGCTCGCGAGATGGCCCCAGGGCGCATTGTCACCAAGAGCGGCATCATGCTCGGTCTGGGTGAATCACGCGACGAGCTGCTCAGCAGCATGGATGACCTCCTTGAGCAGGGAGTCAGTGTACTCACCCTCGGGCAGTACCTGCGCCCCAGCCCGCGCCACCTGCCCGTCATCCAGTACTTGAAGCCCGAGATCTTTGACGAGCTGCGCGACATCGCCCTGAGCAAGGGCTTCCGCTACGTGGCCAGCGGGCCGCTCATTCGCAGCTCGCATCACGACGCGAACTTCCGCCCCGAGGTGGACATCCTCGATGCCATCCAGCGTGACCTCCTTTCCCACCCCTCCACCTACAGCCCCCTGCCCCCCCTTCCCGTCGAAGGAGAGGCTTAAATCCACTCACCACCATCACCACCATGCCAGATCAAGACACCACCCCAGTAGAGGCACTCGAAGCCCTCTACGGCTGCGATACCTTTAGTATCTCGACGATGAAAAAGTACCTCTCTAAGAGTGCTTTCAAGAAAATGATGAGCACCATCGAACGCGGAGGCAAGCTCGACCCGAGCATCGCTGATGACGTTGCCCAAGCCATGATGGTCTGGGCCATCTCCAAGGGTGCGACCCACTATACCCATTGGTTTCACCCCCTCTCCGAGGCGACCGCTGAGAAGCACGACTCCTTTGTCAGCCCCGATGGCAAGGGTGGCATGATCTGCGAGTTCACCGGCAAAACCCTCATCCAAGGTGAAGCCGACGGCTCCTCCTTCCCCTCGGGCGGCATCCGCGCCACCTTTGAAGCACGCGGCTACACCGCATGGGATCCCACCTCCCCCGCCTTTATCAAGCGCACGGAGAACACCGCCACACTCTGCATCCCCACCGCGTTCTGCTCCTACACGGGCGAGGCTCTCGACAAGAAAACCCCGCTGCTGCGCTCCATGGCCTCTGTGTCCAAGCAAGCCCTGCGCCTCGTGCAGTGCTTTGGCATCGACCCAGGCTACGTCATCAGCGATCTGGGTGCGGAGCAGGAGTACTTCCTCATCGACCGCCGTCTCTACATCCAGCGCCCCGACCTCATCGAGACAGGACGCACGCTCTTTGGCGCGCTGCCTCCGAAGCATCAGCAGATGGAGGACCACTACTACGGCGCGATCAAGGCGCGCGTGCTGGAGTTCATGGACTCCGTCGACCGCGAGCTCTGGAAGCTCGGCGTCCCAGCCAAGACCCGTCATAACGAGGTCGCCCCAGGGCAATTCGAAATCGCGCCCCTCTTTGAGCCCATCAACGTCGCCGTCGACCACAACGTCATGATCATGGATGTACTCGAGCGACAGGCTCTCAAGTATGACCTCGTCTGCCTCCTCCATGAGAAGCCCTACGCCCAAGTCAACGGCTCGGGCAAGCACAACAACTGGTCGCTGAGCTGCCCCGGTATGGGGTCACTCCTCTCCCCTGGGAAGTCACCGCATACCAACCGTCTCTTCCTCGCGCTGCTCGCCTGCGTCGTCAAGGGGGTGGACACCCACGCCGCTCTGCTGCGCGCCTCCATCTCCAAGGCGGGCAACGACCACCGCCTCGGCGCACAGGAAGCCCCCCCCGCCATCATCTCCATCTTCCTCGGCGACGACCTCAGCGGCATCATCGAGCAGATCAAGACGGGGGCTGCTACCACCTGCTGCGAAAAGACCATGATGAAGCTCGGCGTGGACACGCTGCCAGCACTCCCCAAGGACACGACAGACCGCAACCGCACCTCTCCCTTCGCCTTCACGGGCAACAAGTTTGAATTCCGCAGCGTCGGCTCCTCCCAGACATGCGCCTGGCCCATGACCGTGCTCAACGCCATCATGTGCGAGTCCATCGACGAGGCCGCCACGCGCCTCGAGCCCTTTGTCGGCACAGCCCAATTCAACGAAGAAGTCGACAAGCTCATCCGCGAATTCTTCGAAAAGCACGATCGTGTCGTCTTCGACGGCAACGGCTATTCGGCAGAATGGGTCGAGGAAGCCGAGCGCCGCGGCCTGCCCCACATCCGCACCACCCACGAGGCACTCAAGGTACTCGGCAGCGAGGAGAGCCTCGCTCTGATGGAGAAATACGCCATCCTCCCACGCCCCGAGATGATCGCCCGCATGGACATCCAGCTCGAGAGCTATGAGAAGACCCTCGACATCGAGGCTAAGACCTGCCTGAGCATGGTCGAGACCATCTACATCCCTGTGGTCGCTGAGCAGCTGGAGAAGCTCTGCCGCTCCATCCGCGCCGTCGAGCGTGTAGGGCTCAAGAAAGGCACGGCTGTGACCATGCAGAAAGCAGAAATCATCGCCGAGCTCTACGACAAGCTGCCCAAGCAGCTCAAGGCGCTGCGCTCAGCCATCGCCAGCGAGAGCGTCACCCAGATGCGCCCCGCCATGGACGCGGTGCGTGAGACCATCGACGCGCTGGAGTATCAGGTCGAGGCCAAGCTCTGGCCGGTGCCCACCTATGCGCAGATGCTCAATATCCATAGCAGATAAGCAGCATCGTTTAAGAAGATTAAAAAAAAGAGAAGCCTCCGCGAGGGGGCTTCTCTTTGTTCTTATTCAGATAGAAAGCAATATGTTTACTTCTTCTCCA
>CAYJOV010000025.1:0-22277 GCA_964371905.1 uncultured Akkermansia sp.
TGAAAGCCATACTCCGCTATCTCCTCGCCCTCCTGCTCATCCTCGTGGTGCTCCCCGAGGCACAGGCACAAATCGAAGTACGCATTGAGCCCGACCGCCGTACCTACCTACGCGGCGAGCAGATTCTCATGAATCTCTACCTGCGCAACAACACGGACAAGACCGTCGTGCTCAGCAACAAACAAAGACGCCCTTGGCTACACCTCAATGTGCGCTCCAAGAGCTATCCTACAGGCGTACCTCGCGCTGTGCTTGCAAAATTCCCTACCGTCACCATCTCCTCGGGCAGCACGGTGGCCTACAAGCTCAACATTGAGCCCGCCTTCCGCTTTGACAAGAGCGACATCTACACCGTGAGCGCGACGATACGCATGCCCGATGAGAGGACGACCTACAGCACCCCCATCACAACCTTTAGCCTCAATGAGGGCTTCACCTTCAAAAAATTCAACATCAGCAATCGAGGGCGCTCCCTTGAGCTGCATGCCAAGACGATGAATGTGAAAAACTCCCCCGCCCTCTTTGGCCAAGCCATTGACAAGAACTCAGGTCTCGTGCTCTCAGCGAGCTATCTAGGCAAATACCTCTCCTACATGAAGCCCATCTTCCTCTTGGATGGCAAGCAGCACATGCACATCTTTTTCCAATCCACGCCCAAGTACTATATCTACGCCGTCGTCGCCCCCAATGGAAAAAAGACCGTCCACGAGGTCTACCGTCGCACGCGAGGTCCCATCGACCTCATCGCCCTCCAAGGCAAGATACGCGTCCTCGGAGCAGCTCCCTACAAGGCACTCCCTGCCGATACCAACAAGATACGCTCCGCCTCCGACCGTCCTCTCTAAGCCTCCTGCCCTCCCATCACCAGCCTGATTCCATTCTCCCCCCACCTCACATATGAATATCCCCACCCTTGCGATCGTCGGTCGCCCCAATGTTGGAAAATCTGCCATCTTCAACCGCATGGTTGGACGCCGCCTCGCCATCGTGCATGACCAGCCTGGTGTCACCCGCGATCGCCTCTGTGCCCCGACGCGCATCACCGACTATCAAGCGACCCTCATCGACACGGGGGGCATAGGCTCCACACTCGACGATGGCTTTGCCAAGCAGGTAGCCCACGAGGCCGATCTAGCCATGGCGAGTGCTGATATGATCCTCTTTGTCTGCGACTGCCGCGACGACCTCACCCCCATCGATCTCGCCATCGCCGAGATGCTGCACAAGAGCGAGGTACCTGTCCTGCTCGTCCTCAACAAAGCAGATACGGAGAAGCAGGATCTCAATCTCGGGGAGTTCGCCACGCTGGGCTTTGCCAACTACGTCTTCACCTCCGCCGCGCACGGTCGCGGATTCGAGCTCCTCGCGCAAAAGCTCAACCACGAGCTCAAGGCGATGAAAGCCCCCCGCCGCGGTGCGCAGGAAAGCGTCATTGACGGCAACGACACCCCCCTCGACGAAGGCCACGAGGAGGAGGGCAGCGACACCACCCCCATACGCGTCTCCATCGTCGGTCGCCCCAATGCGGGCAAGTCCTCACTCATCAATGCCATCCTGCGCGATGAGCGCACCATCGTCTCCGAGGTCGCGGGCACGACGCGCGATGCCATTGACATCCCCTACACACGCGAGGGCAAGGAATTCATGCTCATCGACACCGCAGGCATGCGCCCACGCTCCAAGCGCGACACCTCTGTGGAGGTCTTCTCCGCCATGCGCAGCGAGCGCGCGATACGCCGCAGTGATATCTGCCTACTCGTGCTCGACATGTCACTGGGCGTGACGCAGCAAGACAGGCGCATCGCCTCCATCATCGCCAAGGAGAGCAAGCCCTGCATCATCGTCATCAACAAATTCGACCTCTACTTCCCAGGAGCCGCCATCTCCGAGCGCAAGCAGCAGGCCAAGGACGACATACGCGAGCAATTCTTCTTCCTCGACTACGCGCCCATCGCCATAGTCTCTGCGAAGGAAGGCAAGGGGCTCACCCATATCTTCAAATCCATCGAGCAGGTACAGCAGGAGTCCCACAACATGCTGGGCACAGGCGAGCTCAATCGCTTCCTCAAGATCGCCATGGAGAAGACCCCTCCCCCCGTCCACAAGTCCTATGGGAAGCGCCTGAAGCTCTACTACGCCACCACAGCGGTGAACGAGCGCTACACACGCATCCCCGTCCCCACCTACGTCCTCTTTGTCAATGACAAGCGACTGCTCACCGATACCTACACCCAGTACCTACGTCGCGTCATCCGCGAGCGCAGCCAGCTGGCAGGCATCCCCATCGTGATCTCCGCGCGCTCGCGTGTGAGATAGAGCATAGAGCAAAAACGTAGCATCAGTGTATCAAGGTCTTTTTTGTCCTTGATACACACCGCTGAACAGGTTATAGTATGTAGCACAAATCGCATCTATCATCATGAAAGCTAAGACATTTATAGGTATTACAATCGCAGCAGTAGCAGCATTCTATGGTCTCACCTTCGTCCAATGCTCCCAGCCTGTAGGCTCACTCTCTCATCAAGATATCAACGCAGCTCTGAGCTCTCGCACGCTGAGCATCAGTCATAGTGCCACCACATGGCTACAAGATAGTAGTGACACGCTCCAGCTGAGTGCGGTGGATAGTAAACGGGTCGTGACGGGCCTACGCAGTGGGAGACCCAAGACGCGCAACGATGGATTTTATAAAGACCTCGACGATAGGGGGAGGAAAGGCGAGAATGTCTACTACCTCGTCCCGAGCAACGGGCAGACACTCGTCATCCGCGTCAAGGGGCAAAAGGTCAGCTCAGATGACATGGAGCTCACCGAGCAAGCTCAGGCGGAGCTCTACAACACCCTCGCCCCCTATCTTAGCAAATTGGGTCCCCCACAAGGTGGGCTCTAATAGATCGCTCTGAGATGGATACCGCCATCCCTACCCCCCCTTGGATACGCCTCGAGGCTATGTGCGAGCAGCTGCAGAGCACACTGCAAACGCGCATCTGCGGAGAGGTGCACGAGCTCGCCCACGTTGCAGGCATACTTGAGCTCGGTGAGGGCTCTGAGATCATGGCGGGCTGCGTGATTGAAGGTCATGTGCGCATCGGCAAGCACTGCCGCATCGGGCCCAATGCCTACCTGCGCGGCTGCTGTGATATAGGTGATCACTGCCGCATTGGTCATGCCGTTGAGGTGAAGGACTGCCTCATAGGCTCGGGCAGCTTCATCTCGCATCTGAGCTATCTGGGAGACTCTCTCCTCGGTGAGGATGTCAATCTGGGCGCAGGCTGCATCTTGAGCAATTTTCGCCACGATGCGGGTGAGATACGCATGCCATGGCAGGGTGAGCTCCAGCGCACAGGTCGCAACAAGCTAGGCAGCTATATCGGTGACCACAGCCGCCTAGGTTGCAATAGCGTCGTGCTACCGGGGCGCGTCCTCGCATCAAAGACTTGGCTTGACGCGGGCAGCGTGTACCGAGCCTCACCTCTTCAATCCCTCCCCTAAAAAACATACCCAGACATGCAGCACTCACCCTCACCACTCATCCAAGTCATCGTAGCAGCCTACAACGTCGAGGCCTATTTATCCGAGACACTCGACTCACTCATAGCGCAGACCGAGTCACGCTGGCAGTGCCTCTGCCTCAATGATGGGTCGAGTGACCGCACATGGGATATACTCCAAGAGTACGCAGCACGAGATTCTCGATTTAAGATCTTTTCACAGAAGAATAAGGGAGTCACGGCGGCAACGAATTTTCTTTTGGATCAGCTAGGCGGAGCAGAGTTCTATTTCATGCTCGATGCGGACGACATGATACATCCCTCTACCTTTGAGATTTGTCTAGCGACAGTAGAGAAGTATCAGGTTGACTTGCTGGATTTTCCCCACCAGCGTGTTGATGCGCATACGAAGTATGGAGACTTATCAACAGATTTACCCCCTATCAGAGCATCTCTCATTGAGGATATGAGCTGCTTTCTTGACAGAAATTCAGTTATCGATCAATGGATTAGCAAGTGGAATAAGCTCTATCGCTGGGATACATTCAAGGATATACGTTTTGATGAGCAGCTGACCAATGAGGATGACTTTTGGTATGAAACGCTCATCCACCAACGCGCCACGCGCAAGGTGCAGCTCAACGTGCCTCTCTACTATTACCGAATCAATCCTACAAGCATCACCAACAAGCTCAACTTTGAAAAATACGTCAAGAGCGGAGCACGTCGCATCAACCTCAGCTACGACTACTTCATCAAGGGCAACAGGCTAGCAGATACGCAACGCGCGGCCTACTTTCGCGACCTCACACAGGATGCCTATCGTATGGTCGTGCAAAAGAATATGAAGAAGAACAAAAATGCGGCTCAGCGTCGCGAGCTTTTCTTCTACGCCTCCACGCAAGTACAGCAGTGGTATGAGTGCGGACTCTTCGACCTGAGCAGCCTCAGCCTGCTCAAGCGCCTCGCGCTGCGCAGCTGCGCCGCAGGTCGTGAAAAACTCACGTGGCTCTTGGTCAAGCTATCCGCGATGTGAGAGCTGATCGATGATCGATTGATGCGAGCAGGGAGGGACGAGAAAGTTGCGCCCCACTCCCGCTAGCTCTGCGGCATCTATGTCGCGCTGCTTATCGCCTAGCGATAGTGACGCGGACATATCTATGTCGTATTGATGCTGCGCTTTCAAGAACATCCCAGGCCGCGGCTTTCTGTCCTCACCATCGAGATGAGGGCAGTGAAAAACATCGCTAATACGCACGCCCGCTTTGGCGAGCTCTGCGAGCATATGGTCGGTAAATTGAGCATAATCATGCTCCGAGTAGTAGCCGCGTGCTATTCCTGATTGATTCGTGATGATAATCAGGAGGTAATCATTCTGCTGAGCGGCGAGACAGAGATCAACGATCCCGTCAATCAACTTGAAGTCCTCAATCCTATACACATAGCCCGTGTCTACATTGATCGTACCATCGCGATCCAAGAATAGTGCTTTCGTCATCAGCTCTGTGCATGGATGGCTCTCTCCGTCATACCGCAGAGCAGATGGCCTAAGGCGATGTGCATTTCTTGAATGCGATTCGCCGATGTCGCGGGCACATTCAACAGGTGATCCGCCAGCTGGGCGAGCTCTCCACCACTCTCGCCTGTCATGGCAACTGTCGTGATCCCCATCGATCGCGCCTTCTCGAAGGCGAGGACGACATTCTTGCTATTCCCGCTAGTCGAAAGCCCGACGAGGACATCCCCCGCTTGTCCTACTCCCTCCAGCTGACGGGCAAAGATCTGCTCATAGCCATAATCATTGGCCACCGCCGTCAAGATAGACGTATCCGTCGTCAGAGCCAAGGCATTCATCGCGGTGCGCTCCAGCTTGTAGCGCCCCACGAGCTCCGCGGCGAGGTGCTGAGAGTCCGCGGCAGAGCCGCCGTTGCCACAAAAGATGACTTTGCGCCCCTGCTCATAGGCCTTGATCCAGCGGAGCGCGACTTGCTCCACCTGAGGGGCGAGTTGGCAGAGAGTGAGAAAACATTGAGATAGATCACTGAGCTCTTGGGTGATGAATGCTTGCATAGCTAATTTCTATAATTGTGTAATGATATTGCTTGTAGAATATCCTTCTAGGCGAGGCAGGATAATGGCCTTGCCACCATAAGATTCGACGAATGCTGCCTCGGGCCAGTCCTTGATCGCATAGCCCTCCTTGGCGATGATATCGGGGCGTATCTGGTCGATGAGCTCATGAGGCGTATCTTGCTCAAAGAGACAGACATGATCCACCAAGCCTAGGGCTGCCACGAGCGTGGCGCGCGTCTGCTCGTCTTGAATAGGTCGATCCTCGCCCTTGTAGCGCTTGACAGAGCTATCAGAGTTCACCCCGACAAAGAGGACATCACAATGCTTCTTTGCCTCAGCAAAAGAATGCAAATGCCCGAGATGCATGAGATCAAAGCATCCATTGGTGAATCCTACCACCTTGCCCTCCGCGCGGTAGCGCTGGGCTAGCAGCTGCGCTGAGGCTGGATCGAGCTGATTTTTCTGCAGATCAGAAAGACTATTGGGAGCAATCTCATCAATCACCTCGCGCATCTCCTCCTGCGTGACACAAGCGGTACCGAGCTTCCCAATGACGATACCCGAGGCAATATTGGCCATGCGCATAGCGTCTGCGAGCGGTGCATCAGCGGCGATGGCGACTCCTAGCATGGACAAGGAGGTATCACCAGCCCCTGATACATCGAAGACATTCTTTGCCTCTGTCGGGATTTGGGTGATTGTTTCGAGGTCATCGCGCGAGATTAGGGCCATCCCATGCTCGCTGAGCGTGATAATGATATGGTCAATGTGGCAGTGGGAAAAAATCTTTTTCGCCCCTAGCAGCAGCTTTTCTCTAAAGTCGGTCTCCGTGGGATCAAGCTCCATCTGGCTGGCCTCGCAGAATTCTTTTAAATTCGGCTTGATGAGCGTGGCACCTTGGTATTTACCATATTGTGTACCTTTAGGATCAATGAGCACTTTCTTTCCGTACTGCTGGCAGAGCTTGATAATACGCTGTGTGCTCGCCTCTGTAAATGTTCCCTTGGCGTAGTCGGAGAGCAGGACAATATCAGCGGTGGCAAGATGAGCTTCAATCTTCTCATACATGAGCTCATAGACATCGTCTCCAAAGGCGATGACATTTTCCTTATCGAGGCGCAAGAGGTGATTCTGATTCGCGATAAGACGCGTTTTGAGTGTGGTAGAATAGCCTTCGACGCGAATAACATCTTGATGGCATTGGAGAGGGAGCAGCAGAGACTCTACCTGAGATCCGATGCTGTCATCGCCAATAAAGCCGACGAATGTGACCTTGGCTCCGAGGGATGTGATATTGTTTAAGACATTGCCCACGCCGCCCAGCATGTATTTCTCCTCTTTCTGCTGAAAGATGGCCACCGGAGCCTCGGGAGAGATGCGCTCCACCTTACCATAGAGAAAGCAGTCAAGCATGATATCGCCAATACATAAAACCTTGATTGAGGAGAACCGCTGAAGGTAAGGAAAATAATGTTGCATGTTTAGGGTCTTTCGGGTAAAATCTACTACGAAGTTGTTTTTATAGCAAGCATTTTTTAACAAGAATGAGGGACAAAGTGAAAAAGATTTTGATTATCAAACATGGTGCTTTAGGAGATTTTATCATGGCCACAGGCACCTTCATGACGGCTCGTCAGCAATTCCCCGATGCACAGATCGATCTACTCACGAGCACTCCCTTCATGGAAATGGGCAGACAGATGGGCATATTCACCAACATCTACCGTGACGACCGTAGTAATTTCAACTTAAAAGACTGGTACCGCGTATGCAAGCAGATCATCGCCGATGGTCAGTATGATTATATTTTGGATTGCCAGCGCTCGTCGAGGACGAAAATAAGATACCGCTTTCTCGTCAATCTTCTATCTCGTAAAAACCCCATCTGGGAGATCCCCAGTGATAAAGCTCTCTTGGGGCAGCCCTGCCTACCTGCCACACTTGACTTTTGCAGGGGAGAGGAAAAGCACTTCTCCCTCCTGCCTGATCGCTTTGTCCTACTCATCCCAGGCTGCTCGGCAAGCAATGCCTACAAGCGCTGGTCCAAGGAGAACTACGCAGCCATAGCAAAGCGACTGGGTGAGCGGCACATTCACAGTGTCATCCTCGGTACGACCGCTGAGCAGGAAGACGTTGATTACGTCGCACGCTCAAGTGAGCACTGCGTCAACTTTCTCAACAAAGCATCACTGCATGATCTCCCAAGGCTCTGCAAGCGCGCACTCTGCACCATTGGAAATGACACAGGCCCCATGCACATGTCCTGCATCGTCGGCACGTCTACCATAGGCTTATTTGACCAGCGCACAGCCTTCGCCGCAAGGCAGGGCGAGCACATTGTTAATCTGTCACGCGCCCCCATCTCAGCCATCACAGTTGATGAAGTATGGCAGCAGCTTGAGCAGATGTTGGAGAAGGCGACTCACCTCGAGAAAGGGTGATCATAGCTCTACCTTGTGCCTTGACCCCACTCCTCATCGCTGATAAGATCAGCCATGATGAAACAACTCATTCTCTACATTGCCACCAGCCTCGATGGCTACATCGCCGATGAGCAGGGTGGAGTCGCGTGGTTAGAAGGCGACGGCTCAGAGCCAGAATCCATGGGCAGCTACCTAGAGTTTTACAAGCAGCTCAATGCCGTCATCCTAGGCTACAACACCTACAGGCAGATCGCCGAAGAGCTCGCCCCCGACGCGTGGCCCTATGAGGGACTGCCCAGCTACGTGCTCACCCACCGCGACCCATCGACACTGAATCTGGCGCACAAAGACAAGGTTCACTTTAGCTCACAGCCACTCAGCGAGCTGCTCGCGAGTCTAGCCGAGGAAAAGATCTGGCTCTGCGGAGGAGCCACGCTCGTGCGCGAAGCCATGGCCTGCGACCTGATTGATGAATACCGTATCAACATCATTCCATGTATCTTAGGCAAGGGCATACGACTCTTTGACACTGCTGACGAGCAGCACTTGCTACGCCTGACAGGCGTGAGCCAAGCCAATGGCATCGCGGAGCTCTGCTACACGCGCCGCTAGTCAAAGCGCGTCTGCCAGTGCTCATCGCGCGCCGCCTGAAAGCAAAGCTCGATCTGCTCGCGCGTGCACTTGCTCTCAGCCAGCGGGCTAGGAAGCTCATCGAGAGAGAAGTACGCACTCTCCACCGTCTCGCTGTTCGGCTCAAAGGCACCGCCGAGGCAATCACAGAGTACAAAGACCTTGCACACTCCATAGGCAAAGGGCGGAGGGTTGTGCCCATTGCGATCTTGCACTGCGACGAGACGACGGGGGATAACATCGAGCCCAGCCTCCTCCTTGACCTCCTTGACCGTATTGCTGGCAACAGACTCCAGCACATCCACCCAGCCACCGGGCAGCGACCAGCGCCCGTCCTTCTCAAGCACGAGGAGTATCCTCTCCCCCGCGTCATCAAAAATAGCCGCGCGCGTATCCAGCTTCGGCGTCTGGTAGCCCGTCTCATTGCAAAAAATATCCCTCACCTTCTCTACAGGGTACTCCGCCTGATGCGCGAGCATCTCAGCCGCGATGTCACGCAAGCGCTCGTAGCGCTCGCGATCATAGATCTCGGGCTTGTAGGCGATCCCACATTGGGCGATACTTTGGAGCTCAATAGCCCATTGCAACCAACGCTGCTGAGAAGACAATGTATTATCCATAGCAAGCATTATAAGGATCGTGGAGCGATTGTCAATTTCACTAGACAAGGCGAGGGCAATAATGATAGAATCAAGTCTATGGCAAACAAGTTCGTCACAAGTACCCTGCTCACGGCATGTTGTAGCGCCCCGCTCCATGCCGACTTCTCCCAAGACAAGGACAAGCCCAATATCATCTTTTTCATCGTCGATGACATGGGATGGCAGGACACGAGCCTCCCCTTCTGGCGAGACAAGGAAGGTAAGGCACAAAAAACCTTCCTCAACAAGCGCTACCGCACCCCGCATATGGAGGAGCTCGCCTCCCAAGGCATGATGTTCACCCGCGCGTATGCCTCCCCCATCTCATCGCCCACACGTACCAGCCTCATGACAGGCATGAATGCCGCGCGCCACCGCGTCACGAACTGGACACTGAATGCCGACCAGACCACCGACATGTCCCACCCCACGCTGAGTGCTCCGAATTGGAACTCCAATGGACTCCAACCACTAGGCACACGCGCCAAGGGCAAAACCAAGCTCCCCATCACAGGGGAAGAAGGTAGCTACAATATCAAGAAACCCTTCCTCACCGCACGCCCCATCACCGAATACCTGCGCAAGGCTGGCTACATCACGATCCACTGCGGCAAGGCTCACTGGGGCTCAAAAGGCACCCCCGGTGCCAATCCGCTCAACCTCGGCTATGACTACAATATCGCAGGCAAGGAGACGGGCGGCATCGCCGACTTCCGAGGCAAGATGCGCTACGGCAAAGGCCCCTTCAGAGTCCACGGGCTACGCCACATGGACAAGTATGAGAAGGAGAACACCTTCATCAGCGAGGCCATCACCCTAGAGAGCATCGAGCTGCTCAATGAGCTCAAACCCAAGGCGGATGGGAAGCCCTTCTACCTCTACATGAGTCACTACGCCGTCCACGTCCCTCTCGATGCACGCGCGAACGACGAGCGTTTTATGAAGAACTACCCCGCGCCCAACGTCGGCAAGCACCCCGCCGACGGCAAGCCATGGAATCTCAATGAGCGCAACTACGCCACCCTCATTGAGGGCATGGACAAGAGCTTGGGCGATCTCATGGCATGGCTGAAGACGAATAATCTTGAGAAGAACACCGTCATCATCTTCATCTCCGACAACGGAGGTCTCGCCATCAGCGGCCGCCTGACCAATGCAAATTACCCGCTGCGCTTCGGCAAAGGCTCCGTCTTTGAAGGTGGTATACGCGTACCCGCCATTATCAAATGGCCCGGTGTCGTCGCCGAGGGCAGCGAGTCAGCACGCCCCATCATCATTGAAGACTTCTTCCCCACCCTGCTTGACATCAGCAAGCAAGAACCACGCAAGAGCGATGGTGTGAGCCTCGTGCCCACCCTTCGCGGCAACAAATCAAACACCACGCGCCCGCTGCTCTTCCACGTGCCCAACTTTTGGGGAGCAAGCTCCAACGACGGCTGGGGCTATGGTCCACGCTCGGCTCTCGTCTACGGTGATTGGAAGCTCATCTACGATCACGCCACAGGCAAGCGCGAGCTCTACAACCTCGACACAGACATAGGAGAGCAAACAGACCTCGCCCAGTCACAGCCAGCGAAGCTCCGCGAGCTCACGCAAATGCTCCACAAAGAGCTACGCAACAAGAAAGCCCAGATGCCCACCGTGACCAAGACCAAGCGCCCCGTCCCCACCCTCCCCCGATAAGCACCGATAGAAAGGAACTCCCCATCACGCTCTTCGCTCGGGTAGCACGCAAATTGATAGACATGCTCACTAGACAGGAGTCGAAAAATTGCTTATAATACAAGCAACACCCCACACCCTCGTATGAAGCAAGCCAACGAGCCACCTCCCTCGCAGAGCCTGATGGAAGACATCCTCAATAGTGTCAGTACTCAAGCACCCTCAGAAGAAATCGACTGCCCGATAGCTCCCAAAGAGCTGCCTCGGGGCTATCGGTTGCGCAATTACAAAATCCACCGCACCCTTGGTGCGGGAGGATTTGGCGTCACCTACCTCGCCGTAGAAGATATCCTCAATCGGCCCGTCGTCATCAAGGAAAACTTCCCCGACTCACTCTGCTACAGAGAGAGCAACAATCTGCGTGTACGCCTCAGTGACCCCGTCAACAATGAGATCTACGAATGGGCACTCAGCAATTTCCTACGCGAGGTGCGTCTCCTAGCCACCATCGACCATCTCAACATAGCCAAGGTCTACTCCTATTTTGAAGCACATGGCACAGCCTACTATGTCACAGAATACATCGATGGCAAGAGCCTCGGAGATGTCGCCAAGGACTATGCTGATCACGGAATGTACATCCCCCAAGACGCCATCTATGGAACGCTCATTCGCATCCTAGATGCCCTAGACTACCTCCACCAGCGCAAAATGCTGCATCGTGATATCAAGCCCGATAATATTCTCATCACGCGCGAAGGACGCCCCATGCTCATCGACTTTGGAGCGGCTCGCGATGAGTACGGTGACATCGATGGCAATGTTATTGAATCGCAAGGCTTTAGTCCCATGGAACAAGGTGAATCCAAGGGAAACATGGGTCCATGGACGGATCTCTACGCGCTCGGAGCGACACTCTACTTTGTGCTCACAGGCCGATGTCTCCCCGAGAGTCGGCAGAGACATCTCTTTGATACCGTAGACGCTCTATCAGCCATGCCAGAGCTCATGGAGCACTATCACCCCAGTTTTTTACAATCCATCGATAAAGCCCTCGCCCCTGCAATCAAGGATCGCTACGCCAGCGTCTCAGCATGGATAGAAGATCTACGTGCCTAATCCTCCTACAAAAAAAACAAAGATCAGATACCGCAATGTCAAGCCCAAGCCCATCGAGTGAAGAATCATTAGCTGCCGTACTAGACAATCTTAGAAAAAATCCCACGAATGAAACTGGCATAGCAGAAAGATCCTCCTCACAACAAAACCTCAGCGGTTTTTCCAGCTACGAAGCCACTCCCGAGCCCGAGCCGGAGTCTAGAGACACCTTCCGCGAAGAAATCCAAGACTCACCCCAAGTCCTACAACATGATAGGCACCTTGGAAAATCAGGCAGACGACGACGCAGCAACTCCCATTCAGGAACGAGAACGCGTCGTGAAAATGCTAGCTCCATGCTCAAAATAGCCATTTACGGCATCTTAGCTGTCATCTCGCTGCTCACTGTCGTCATCATCCTCATGATGGTGCGCCAATCAACGCTACAGCAAGAGGCGAAAAAGCACTACAATGAGCGCATCTCCGAGCAACAAGCCCGAGCGCAACAAGAACTGCGCGACAACTACGTTACGACACGCTCTGCCGCAAAACAGAAAAAAGAATCTAAAACTGATGTCGCCCACCGCGAACACAAGCAACAAAACGGCATCCCCACCTTCCTCGGTGAAGAGAGCAACTACAGCGACAAGTCGCAAACGCCCTCCCTCTACAATCCCAACATCTTTGGTCTTCCCAGCGATACTCCAGCAGAAGACATAGGCAAGGATTAATCCAAGGCCACCTCTCCTTATATAAGGCACTGCGTCACCAAGTGGCGCAGTGCTTTTTTGGGAGGGCAAAAGCAGTGCTTTTTGGGGAGGGCAAAAAAGAGAATACAAAAAAACCGCGGCTTGTGAGAGCTGCGGTTTTGAAAATTGATTAGGGCTGGTTGGAATCTCTCAATAGAGAAAGTCACAGACTGTGAGCTTAGTTTGCCATCCCGAAGCGATCTTGAATATCCATGAAGATACGATCCCTGAGTGTTCGAGCTTTTTCTATGTCGCGCGTCTTGAGTGAGAAGCGGAGACGCTCAGCAGTAGCATCTGAACGGTGGACTGTTACGTGACACCACCAGACTCCTCGGTTGTTCCAGAGGTGGTGATTAGGATTTTCATCGTTAATGCGAAGTGCGATCTTTGTCTTATTTGAGGCCATGGCCGTTTCCTTTCTATATTGGTTAGACAGGCCATTTGCGACTCTCGAAGATTCATTTCCCGCTATTCGTGAGGAACCGCCCTGCGGTATCCCTGTCTGTCATAGTAGACAATCAAAGACACCGATCTGTTCAAAAAAAAGCTTTTTAATAAAGAATGCCTGCTTTTTTGAGCGTGTTGAAGGCACCATTTTTGGAGATGGTACGCAGAGCCTTGCAGGAGATCTTCATACGGATGTAACCGCCCTTACCGCCATTGAGTTCTGGTACCCAGATGCGCTTTTCTTGGAGGTTAGGATAGACAGTGCGACTGACAGTCTTGGTCACGTGACGACCGATACCGCCCTTTTTCTTGGCAAGACCAGAGCGATGGATGCGACGACCCTTGCGGGGCATGGAAAAGGTAATATTACAAATTCTGGACATGTTATAATACGAGGATTATGAGTTAACAGGGGGCTCATTTTACACAATTTTTCACCGCGGTCAAGCAAAACAAGCTAATTTCATCAAAAACTTCCCCACTCTCAAGCCACTATGACCGTTGCGCGGCGCGCCACTGAGCGATGAGCCGTGCCTGCTTCCTTTTGACGAAGAGAAACTTCCTGCGCACCACCCATCGCGTGGCACGCATCAATCCGTAGCCCGCGTAAATTGACATCGTGAGCATGAGTGAAAGACAAGATCCCGTAATCGATCGGCGTCTCTCGACCTCAGGCAGCCATGAAACCAAGCTCGATGCCGTAAGGCGCTGCCACCAATTCCACAAGCCGAACTCCTGAAAATACAGCAACATCTCCTCCGAGCATCCCCCTGCATCACGCATCTCACCCATGATCGTGAGTGCATTGTTCTCAGGGCTGGCGAAGGCGCGCAGATAATTATCCGAGGCAGATCCCCCCCACACACGATAAAGCATCGTCACCTCATCACTACAGCCAAAGATCGGGTGCTTCTGCGCCATGCGCACCCAGCCAATACTATCACCATGCATCTTCACCCCCATGGGGAACAAATCGCCCGCCAAGGCACAGCGACGCGCCACGACAGCAGAAGGCCGCGTGCGCTCATCCCCCTCCAGTAGCCAGCGAATCAGCTCAAAGCCCCCCGCAGCCCGCTCCGTAGGCGGCACAGACAAGTAGTCCTTCTCCGCAATCTCACCCACACGCACATGCTGACTCCCATACCACATCACCTCCTCATGCTGCTCAAAAAAGCGACGAGCGAGGCTCAGATGATGGGGCAGCCACGCATCATCACTATCCATGAAGGCCACATAGGTGCCACGCGCCTCGCGTATCCCGCGATTGCGCGCGCCACACTCCCCCTCATTCTTCTGATCAATGATACGCAGCCTCGGATCAGTCTGAGCCTGAAGCAACGCCAGAGTCCCATCAGGCGACTCATCATGCACCACGACAATCTCAAAATCCTGCTCCGTCTGGGCAAAAATACTCCCCAGCGTCGTCAGGATAAATCGCTCCGCCCCATAGCAGGGAATCACAACGCTAAAAAGGGGCGCGCACGCTGCTTCTGACTCAGACATAATCCTATACCTTTAAAATGTACTCCGCGAATTTAGGCATGCAAAGCCTGCCCCGACGCCGCGAGCACCGCCTCATGCAGCGCCTCCGAGAGCGTCGGATGCGCAAAAATCATGTGATGAATATCCTCATCAGTCAGCTCACTCTCCAGCGCAAGGCCAGGAGTCGCGATGAGCTCCGTGGCATTCTCACCCACGATATGCGCGCCCAGCAGCTCACCGTGCTCCGCTCCAAAGAGCAGCTTCACAAAGCCGTCTGTCGCGCCCACCGCCACAGCCTTACCCAAGGCCATGAAGGGGAACTTGCCCACTCGGTACGCCACACCAGCCTCCTTCAGATCGCGCTCACGCTTCCCCACACTCGCCACCTGTGGATGGCAGTAGGTACAGCTAGGGACAAAATGCGGACGACGTGGCTGATAATCGACATTGTACATACCCTCTACCGCCTGCACCGCCTCAAAGCTCGCCGTATGCGCCAGCAGGATACCGCCGATACAATCGCCCGCGGCATAGACGCCAGCCAGATTCGTCTCATAGCGATCATTCACCGCGATAAAGCCGCGCGCGTCCAGCGAGAGCTCAGGCACCTCAGGAAGCACCGGCTGCACACCCACCGCGACGAGACACGCGTCCGCCGTGAGCTCCACCGTCTTGCCCTGCTTGTTGATAATCGTCGCCGTCACCTGATCGCCCTGATCCTGCAATGCCTCGACACGCGCGCCCGCCATGCAGGTGATACCCTGCTTCTTGAAGGAACGCTCCAGTGCCGTACTCGACTCATCATCCTCATTGGGAAGGATGCGCGGCAGAGCCTCGATCAAGGTCACCTTCGTCCCAAAGCCGTGATACACATAAGAAAGCTCCGTACCAATAGCCCCACTACCGATCACAATCATAGTCTTGGGCAGCTGCTCGGTGACGAGCGCGTCCTTGCTGCTGATAATCGTCTTGCCATTGAAGGGGAAGGCTGCAACCTCGCGACTGCGCGCTCCCGTCGCCAGCAGCACCTTCTCCGCCTGCTCCGTACGCGTCGTACCATCGGGTAGCTCTATACACACCTCGCTAGCACTTAAGAGACGCGCCTCACCCGAGACGAGCTCGATCTTATGCTTTTTAAAGAGGAACTCAATCCCCTTGCTCAGCCTATCACTGATACCACGCGAGCGCGCAATCACCGCCGACCAATCCAGCGAGAGACCCTCCACCCCGATGCCGAACTCCTTATGACGATGCTGCAGCGTGTGGTAGAGCTCCGCATTGCGCAAGAGAGCCTTGGTAGGGATACAGCCCCAATTCAAGCACGTCCCCCCTGTCCTATCCTTCTCCACGCACAAGACCTTTTTACCCAGCTGCGCTGCACGGATAGCACCTACATAACCAGCAGGACCACCACCTATCACAATCAAATCATAAGTCATGCCCCTATCATAGCGCACAAACCCACCTTTGACAATCTCAATCCCCGCCCTCGCGCCTCCCTCAAGCACATCGCACAAAAAAACCAGCAGAAAATTCTCTACTGGTTTGTTATAAAATGTTGGGAAGTCCCCTTAGACCTTGGGAGGAGTGATCACGGCGATCTTACCCGAGCGGATGATCGTCGCGATATCGTAATCTTCCATCAGGTGCAAGAAGCGGTTGAGTCTGAATTGACCGCCGTAGATCTCGATCGTGAGCTTTTCACGAGTCACATCCAAGACCCTTGCGCCGAAGATATTGCAGAGATCGAGGATCTCCTGCTTATGCTCGCCGAAATTCACCGTGAGGAGCACAACTTCGCGATAGATGGCTGGCTCGGAGCGGAAGTCGATGACCTCGACGACGTTGACGAGCTTGCTGAGCTGCTTGATCACCTGATCGAGCTTCTCACCGCTCTCCTTGACGTCAATCGTCATGCGGGAAAACTTCTCATTCTCACATGGAGCGACGCAAAGAGAATGAATGTTATATCCACGTCCAGAAAAGAGTCCCGCAACACGCGAGAGCACGCCGAACTTGTTTTCAACAAGTGCCGATATTGTATGAATGGGCGAATCGTGTTCCATTGTAGAAAGAGCTTAACAAAATTGTGCACCTAGGTCAAGAGTGCAGCACTAACGAGTCTAAAATAGTTTCACCACCACACTTAGTGCAAGAAAATATCCTCACGCTCCAAGCCCGTCAGCCTCTGCAAGGCTGCACGCAGGAAAAACATCACCCCAATCAGAACCACCAGAATAGGCACACTGATCACCACATAGCCCCACATCGTCATATCACTCACAGCGTAATTATAGAGCAGCGACTGCTCGCTAGCGGGTTTCCCAATCACGGGGAGGAGAAAATAGAGCGAGAGCAAGAAATTCGCCACCGACGAAAAGGCAAGGGCACTCGCCGTCATCAAGCTCGCACGCCAGAGAATGGACTCATAGCAGTCCCCCTTTTGCAGCTCAGTCACCTTGTGCTCAATACGCGCAATATCAAAAATCCCATCCGTGTAGACAAAGACACGCAGCAGCGAGCCCTTCCCACGCGCCGTTATCATGATACTAGCAGCCAGCAGCAGGGGAATCGTCGCCTCCTTGATCGCATACCACCACGGCGTATCAGGGCGTATTGCCCCCCCCTCCCCTGTATTCGCATACAGCGTGACAAAGGCCGTCAGACTCGTCCCGACAAGCCCCATGATATTGACCGTATCGAGCTTTCTCGTCTTGATAAAATGATAGATTCCATAGCCTAGCGGCAAGCTCAGCGCGATGATCATCGCCGCCGTCGTCCCCACATGCCAAAGCTTGTCCCCATCCTCAGAGCAGTAATCCAGAATGAGCACGGGGGCAAGCACGCTCATAAACACATTGATTAGAGTCTCAGTACCCTTATCCATATAATCTCAATATTATAGAAGTGCAAAAAAAAGAAAGCAAGCTCTACTTCATGCTCGCAATAGCCTGCGCCATATCGGGCGCGCTGAATGTCGAGGAGCCCGCGACGAGACAATCCGCGCCAGCCTCTGCACAGAGAGGAGCCTGACTCACGCCAATGCCGCCGTCCATCTGAATGAGATACTCATAGCCCTGCTCGCGACGCTGCGCCGCGAGGAAGCGTACCTTCTCCAATACCTCTCCCATAAAGCTCTGCCCGCCGAATCCGGGGACGACACTCATCACCAGCACCATATCCACCTCCGCGAGGTAGGGCAAGAGGCTCTCGACGGGAGTCGCGGGATTGAGCACGATACCCGCCTGCACGCCCGCCGCGCGAATAGCCGCCAGAGTCGCGTGCAAATCCACAGCACCCTCGCGCTCCACATGGATAGAGATCATATCCATCCCCGCCTTGAGGAAACGAGGCAGATAATGCAGAGGCTCATCGATCATCAAATGCGCATCGAGAAAAGTCCCCTCGGGGACACTCGCGCGAATGGCCGCGCAGATATCAGGGCCAAAGGAAATATTATCAACAAAAGAACCATCCATCACATCAAGGTGCAGCCAATCGGCACCAGCGGCAAGAGCGCGCTGAGCCTCAGCACCAATCTGACGGAAATCACAAGCTAACATAGAAGGAGCGATGAGCATGAGCGCATCATAGCACAGTCCCGCCCCAGAGACAAGAGCCTTGTCCGTACACGAGCAAGTATCAGATCTGCGATACCCGCCGAGAATATGACCTCAGACGAATAAAAGCTGGGGCTTGGAAACACATCTCCAAGCCCCAGCCCTCATCTCAAAAAAAGCGTTGCACTCACTCTTGCACCAAGAAGCGCGCAATCTCCTCCACGCTCTTGCGAGGCTTCGCAGGAGAATCCCCCTCGGGGAAACCATAAGTGATCAGAGCCGCCACCGTCTCATCCTCGGGCAGATTCACCGTCTCACGGATGCGATCGCCATTGATAATGCCAAAGATGCACGTACCCACACCCTTGGCATGAGCCGCGAGGCAGAAGGTCTGACAGGCAATACCCGCATCAAAGGCCTCCCAGAGCGGAGCCTTGTTCTCATCGAGCGTGTGATTCGCATGACGACCGCTCTTGCCCTTCACAAAGCTCAGCACGACAACCGCCTGCGCACTCTTCAGAGTCTTGGTGTTATAGGCAAAATTATCCACACCACCTTGAGCGAGCTCCGCGACGAGCTCAGGCTGATCGACTACCGTGTAGCGAGCAATCTGAAAATTCGCCCACGAGGGAGCCCAGCGAGCGATATCAATAATCTCCTCCATCAGCGCGCGAGGCACGCGCTCCTGCTTGTACTGACGTACACTGCGACGCGTCGTCAATAGATCAATACTATCCATAGGGATGATGCTATCAAGAATGCGCGTGGAGATCAAGAAAACTTTCTACCAAGCAGGGTCAGCGAGCTCAGCAGCAGGATATTCTCCCCCGCTACTCGCGCAGCCACACCCAGCGCGTCTCCGTCGAGAGATGCGCCTCGTAGCGGTAGCCCTCCCATTCAAAGCCCTGAAGATCCGCCTCCTTCTCGATCTGAGCCGCGACAAGGTAGCGCAGCATCTCACCGCGCGCCATCTTCGTATAGACCACCACGTTGCGCAGCTTGTCCCCCTTGCGCTGCAAGAAATCGATGTGAATCACGCGCAGCCCCTGCTCGACGCGCCGCCAGTGAAAGGCGAGCTGCTCCTGCTTCGAGGCAAGATAAATCAGCGTCCCCCCCTGTGCCCTCGCGTCCTCAAGCAAGAGATCCGTCTGATGATCACGCCAGAATCGATCCACACTCACCCCCTGCTCCTTGAGACGCAGCGTCCCCTCCATCCTATAAGGCAGCACCCCATCCAGAGGGCGCAGCAGCCCATAGAGAGGCGAGCAGATGCGAGCATGCCGCTGCAAGTAGGCGCGCTGAGCCTCCGAGAGCACAGCCCCCGCGCGCATATGCTTAAATACCACGCCATCATAGGCATCCAGAGCAGCCAGCGGCGCGACAGCCTCGTGGTCGAAGGCCGCGAAGCGCTGCTGCGTCTCCTGAGCCACCGCAGGGCTCACCTTAAGCTCACGCTGCAAGACATCAACTGAGCGCGCGCGCATCTCATCGACGAGCAGAGAGGTGCACGCCATCAGGCGCGGCGTTGTGACATCATCAAAGCTCTGATCATGCGGCAGCGATGAGCGCATCGTCTTTGCGGGCGAGAGGAGAATCAACATAATAAACGCACTCAGCTTATCACGGGGCAATTTTTTATCAAGCCCTTTTCACGCCAACAGCTCCACGAATACAAGCATGAAGCAACAGCCTGCTGTGAAATAGAGCCCGTTTTGCCCTTGTGAGAAGAGAGATTGTGTGCTATGATGGGGAGCATGCTTACTTCTACTTGGGGCTTGCGCATGATGTACGGCTACCGCGCCATCAAAACCTTTTTTTCTCAAGGCTCTATAGACCCTTTTCCCATTCGTCACGCCTTTCGCGGCTATGGGAAGGACAAGCTGCGCGCCGACCTCAAGGCCGCCGTCGATGTCGCCCTCGTCGGCATCCCGCAGTGCATGGCATTCGCCGCCATGGCGGGGCTCGATAGCATCTATGGTATTATGGCGGGGGCTATTGGCACCTTCATCGCCCCGCTTTTTTCTAAGTGTAGTCTCACGGTGAGCGGCCCGAGCAATGCGACCGCCTTCATGCTCGGGAGCTTCTTTCTCGCGGCATCGCCGCAGATCCAGAGTCAGCCACATCTCTTTGTCCCTATTATCATCTTGCTCTCGGGACTGCTCTGTGTGTTTGGAGCTTATATCAAGGCGACGGAGATGCTGCAATTCGTCAGCCGCAGTGTGTTGATTGGCTATATTGCGGGGGCGGCAACACTCATCGTGGGCTCGCAGCTGCGCTATGTGCTAGGGCTGCATGATATTGGATCGAGTAGCAATCTCTTTGGCATGCTAGGCGGTATTATGTCTAATCTCGATGGCATCGAGTGGCAGCCGACTCTTATGGCGGTGATGACGCTGCTGCTCTTCTTTATCTTTAAGAAGTACCTGAAGGGGCTTCCTAGCTTTAGCATCATTCTCGTGGTGATGAGTCTGCTCAATTGGCTGCTCTGTCAGCCCTGGCTGGGCGGGAGCTTTACGAATGTGCTGATGCTGCGCGACTTTACCATGAGTGACATTGCCATCTCGGTGCCTGCGGTGGGGCTGATTCCTAGCTACCTCATGGAGCTCTTCCCCATCGTGATTGCCATTGCCTTTCTCTCCATGCTGGAGCAGACCGTGATGAGCAAGACCATCTCGGCGAAGACGGGCGAGTCGGTGAATCTCAACCAAGATGCCTACTCGCTCGGCATGGCCAATATCATCTCCAGCGTCACCACCTGCCTGCCTAGCTCCGCCTCGCTGACGCGCTCCATCCTCAATTATAATGTGGGGGCGAAGACCCGCTTCGCCGCCCTCTACTGCGGCATCATTGGGCTGCTCATCATCCTGCTCTTTGCCAATATCTCGCTCATCTCCGCCATCCCTCATCCCGTGCTCGCAGCCCTCGTGCTCGCCAATGCGATCTCGCTCTACGATAGAAGGCAGCTGCGCATCTGCTTTCGCTCCACACCGGGGGATGCCAGCGTGCTCATCCTCACCTTCATCTCCACGCTGATCTTGCCGCTGCATATTGCCATCTTCATCGGCGTGGTGCTCTCCGTCTCGCTCTTCCTGCGCAAGGCGGCGAAGCCCGACCTGAGCGAGTACACGCTGGATGGTGACGGGCGATTCACGAAGCTCAATGACGTGGTGGAGCGCGTCCCGCAGATCTCCATCGTACACGTGGAGGGCGAGCTCTTCTTTGGCGCGGCCGACCTCTTTCAAAAGCAGGTGCAGCGCGTCGCCGAGGATCCCAGCCTCGCCATCGTCATTCTACGTATGCGCAATGCGCGTAATCTGGACGCGACCTCCGTCTTTGCCCTTGAGGAGCTCATCACCTTCATGAGGGAGAAGAATCGCCACCTGCTCATCTCGGGCGCGAGCCTCACCGTGTACCGCATCCTGCGCAAGAGCGGCATCCTCGCCACCCTCCAAGAGGGCTGCGCGAAGGGCGAGAGCAATATCTTCTTGCTCGAGTCGAGCAATTCCAATATGTCCACGCGCCGCGCCCTGAAGCGCGCCCAAGCCCTGCTCGGTAGCCGCAATGTGGATATCTCCATCTACACCACCACGCATCAGGCGGGGGCGACTCCATGAGCGAGATGAGCCCCCATCCTCTGGCCGCGGCACTCGTGGCGTGGTTTGAGCGCGAGGGCATGGACTACCCATGGCGGCGCACGATAGACCCCTGGGCCATCCTCGTGAGCGAGGTGATGCTCCAGCAGACCACCATAGCCACGGTGCTAGGTCGTTATGAGGCATGGATGGAGCTCTACCCCACCCCCGCGCATCTCGCCGAGGCGAGCGAGGAGGAGATCCTACGCTCTTGGGAGGGGCTGGGCTACTACAGGCGCGTACGCAGCCTCCAGCGCATCGCGCAAGTGCTCGTCACGGAGCATGGCGGGGAGATGCCCCGTGAGGCGGAGCAGATACGCAAGCTACCCGGTATAGGTGACTACACGCTGGGGGCTCTGCTGAGCTTTGCCTACAACATCGCCGCCCCC
>CAYJOV010000025.1:22290-22532 GCA_964371905.1 uncultured Akkermansia sp.
TGGGCAAGAAAAAGCACTGGGCACGCGCCGCCACCCTCGTGCACCCCACCGAGCCCCGACTCTACAACTCCGCTCTCATGGAGCTCGGCCAGCGCATCTGCACGCAGCAGAAGCCGAGCTGCCTCCTCTGCCCCATACGCGAGCACTGCCTCGCCGAGCAGCCCCAGCAGCTCCCCGTCAAGCTGGAGAAAAAAGCCCCCCCCCCGCGCCGGCCCCCCGCGCGATTCTGGCGCCCCCCCCCG
>CAYJOV010000026.1:0-21331 GCA_964371905.1 uncultured Akkermansia sp.
GGGGCGCGGCGCAAATCGAGGAAGCGGTACTTGAGACGCATATCCTCATTGGAGAGGCTGCGATCGAGCTGGAAGGGGAGGACGGCGGCGCGATTGAGGACGGTGAGACCGTCGGCGTCCACCTCGATTTCGCCCGTGGCGAGATCGGGATTGGTCGCGTCAATCTCGGCAGTCTTGAGACGGGCGGCGACTTGACCGGTGATCTGAATGACGGACTCGACGCGCAGAGACTCGGCTTGGGCGGCGAGCTCGGCGTGATGCTCGGGGCGGAAGACGACTTGGGTGATACCTTCGCGGTCGCGTAAGTCGATGAATATAACGCCGCCATGGTCACGCACGGTATCGACCCAACCCGCGAGGGTGACATTCTGACCAATATCGGTGGGACGGAGTTCGTTGCAATTGTGGGATCGATAACTGTTCATAATAAAAGCGCAGATATTCTACTCTCACTTACTCGTTTGTCAAGCCCTTTCCTCGCAAAACGCAGGAATGCGGGCGGAGATAGGATGATTACTTGAGCAGCCGCTAGTGCAGCAAATTGTAGGACTCGCACAGTGAGTATATAAATATCAAAGCTTCCTTTTGTTGAGTGAAAAATCTTATTTTTCATTCAACAAAAGGAAGTACGCAGGCCGCGGCTTCGCCCACTACCCCAGCCAAAGAAAAAGAGGAGCGTAGAACCCTACGCTCCCCCTGAAAAAATGAAGAAATGAGACTAGCCGCGAGGCGCGAGCACACGCTCCTCCGTCATCTGCCAAGACCAATCCCAGCGCGTGAAGGACGTGAAGCAGGACCCAAGAAGCGTCACACAGGCGTCGATATCGCCCTTGTGCGCCATCTCGATACTCTGGTGTACATTGCGCACAGGAAGCGAGATTGCGCCTGTCACCGAACCACCCGATGTGAACTTTTGCATTGCACCCGCATCCGTACCGCCCGCGCAGAGCATCTCGTACTGATAGGGGATATCCGCCTCGATCGCCAGCGCGGTCATGAAGTCCACGATACGACGATCCGTGATCATCGTGCCATCATAGAGCTTGATCGCAGCGCCGTCACCCAGCGTCGAGCACTTCTCATGAGGAGAAGAACCGGGGGTATCAAAGGCAATCGTCACATCCAGCGCAATAGCAAAGGTAGGCTGAATGCTCAGCGTCGCCACCTGCGCACCGCGCAGACCGACTTCCTCCTGTACGGTAAAGACCGCGTAGAGATCGTAGTCGGGGAGCACATTCTGCTCGCGCATCGCCTTCACCGCCTCGATGAGCAGGTAGCAGCCGCCGCGGTTGTCAATACTCTTCACATTCACACAATCGCCCATCTCGATGAGATCGCCGATGCGGGTGATGGAGTCGCCGACGCGCACGTACTTCTCGACCTCTTCCTTGCTCATGCCTACATCGACCACGTAATCCGTGATCTGAGGCATCTTGCCGCGCTCCTCGACGCTCATCACGTGGATGGGCTTGACACCCATGCAGCCGGGGAGATCCTTGCGGCCGTGCACCGTCACGCGCTGAGCGGTGAGAGTCTTGGGATCAAAGCCGCCGAGGGGCAGGATGCGGATAAAGCCGTTGTCGTCGATGTGACGCACCATAAAGCCGATCTCATCGAGGTGAGCCGCGCACATGATGCTCTTCTCCGAGCTCTTGCCCTTGATGAGGGCGACGAGATTGCCCATGTGGTCGATGCTCAGCGAGTCTGCCAGAGGCTCCATGATCTCGCGGACGATCTCACGAATCCTACCTTCAAAGCCGGGGGCGCCAGTCGCTTCACAGAGCGTCTTAAATAATTCTACGTTCATGTATTAAGAGTATAAGAGTATGAATAGATATTGACAAGTCATTTTCCTAGAAAAGAGCCTTATCCTAGCGTGCGAGCTCCGCTTGGAGCTTCTTCATGCCTTGATGGTAGGCATCCACGCCCTTCTTGTAGTCGAGGTGCAGGGTCTTGGACTTGTCAAAGAGCGGGAGGAGCTCCTTGATAAAGGCGTCGAACTTCGCCTTGAAGGCGGGATCTTTCTGAGCACGCTTGCGCATGATATGGATCTTCTCAAACTCCTCGAGACCGTCGCGCAGCTTCTCAAAGCGCAGAGAGGTCTGGTTGTTGGGGTAGACGAGGAAGCAGTCACCGGCGGGCCAGTTGCCAAAGGCCGTGTTCTCCAAGGGATCGAGATTCCATGCGTTGTAAGCCCAGCGCAGGAAGCCGTCGAACTCGTGCACCGCGGCAAAGATGCCCAACCACTCCGACTCCACCAAGGGCGATTGCGTGAAGGTATTGGGGCGTGCTGGATTCACACAGACGTAGTAGGTCGTCTTCTTGCCCGCGCGCTTGCGCTCGGCGAGCATCTGGGGGGTGACCATATTCGTGTGACCGATGATAGGCGACATGTCGTGGACAATGGCGGAGGCCTTGGAGGGGCTGTTCACCGCGGAGACGACCTTGAACTTCGGGCCATACTTCTTCATGACCGCATTGGCGGCGCGCACCATGTGGTCGGGGCGCTCATCCATGCCGATGCAGGCGATGTCCATCCAGCCCTTCTTCTCCAGATGCTTCGTAAAGTCGGCGAGGAAGGGACCCCAGAGCTTTTCATACTCGGCGGAGCCTGGGTTGCAGGGCAGATCCACATAGGAGCCCGACTTCTCATCATAGACGCGCAGCTTGTTGGACCAGGGCACCATCGTGTAGCAGGAGATCTGATCCTTGATGCCAATCTCATGAATCATGAAATGCACCCACTTGTCAAAAATCGTGTAGTCCCAGCGCATGCTGCCATCGGGCTTGCGCACCCACTTGATCATGCTGGGGAAGTGATCGTAGGTCTGTCCCCCCCATGCCTCGTGCATGATGGAGGCGAGGATGACCTTCTGCCCTGCCTCGGCGAGACGCTTCATCAGCGGCTTCATGAGGGCAAAGTGCACATCAGACCAAGGCTCGACGCCATGGTAGCGCGCGACCGAGTCGGGGTACTGCCAGAGATCCACATGTGCCTCCCAATCGAGGGGGGCGGGGATGCGGGGGGCGAGGACCTCGATCTGGACGGGGACGCGCTGGGGCTTCTCCTTCGCAGCACCGACGAGCACACTGCCCTTGTAGAGGCCAGGGCTTGCGTCGCGTGGGATGTCTAGTGAGAGCCAGATGCTGCGATTCACACCAGCGGGATTATCGAGGCGCTGCTCGGGCAGCTCGGCGATCACGTCAGCCATGGGGGCGTGCTGTCCTTTGGTAAAGGTGACGAAGCGAGCCGAGAGCGGCAGAGTCTCGCCCTTCTCATTCTTGAGCTTGGCAGATCTCACATGCAGCTGCTCCAGAGCTGTGGGAGAGGTGACGAGCAATTGGGCATTCACACGCTCGCCGCGCCAGCCCGTGAGGTTAATCTTATTGTCCTTAAGTGGGGCGGGGTAGTTCGTGCCTGTCCATGGCAGACGCACATCGTCCTTGTAGGCGGCGACCTTCATCGCGCCGCCCTCGGCGGAGGAGAAGCCTTGGATCTCGACCAAGTGCCCACCCTGAGCCTTGCCATTGCTATTATTGGTAAAGGTGACACGTACAAAGCGCAGGGGCTGGGTCTCAAAGCGGTATTGATTACCAGAGGGCGTACCCGCGATGGAGTTGGCGCGTTGATCGGCGAGCATTTTCCAAGACTTGCCGTCCTTGGAGCCTTCGATCTTGTACTGATAGATACGGCCATCCTTCCAGTAAGGCCAGATCTGGATGCGGCTCAGGGGCTTGACGGAGCCCATATCGAGCTGGTAGCTGACGGGTATATTCTCTGCACCCCAGAAGGAATTCGCGTCGATCTTGCCATCAATGGCCTTGGCGGGGACGTCGGTCTGCCAGTGGGGGGAGGCGGTGATTTTTGCGCCAGAGAAGAGGTTTTTCTCCTGAGCGACGCTCTGGGGGTTCGCTCCCAAGAGGGCGGGCTCTGAGACAACCTTACGCTTGGGATCCTGTGCCCAAAGAGAGGAGGTCAAGGACAATGAAAGAAGCAAAAGCGCCGCATGGCGATGCGCAGAATAAATATTCGACATGTGAAGTAAGCTATCATATCGCAGCCCCCCTAGTCAAGCATAAGATTCTGCGGGCGTGTCAGGCAGGTGGATGAAGGTATTCACAATGGTGTGCCATTTTCGATTATGGTTGACTCATCTATGTATTTGCGTACAATAACAGTATATGATCAAATGCTTTTTACCCTACGGCTATACCTACAGCAGTCAACGTGAGTATAATAAATACGCCGCTCTACTTGAGCTAGGGCAGGGCGAGCGTGTCTATATGGAGATGACAGGCTGCCCCGCATGGGCGGTCGCTTGCTGTGATGCGCCCGAGGAGAAGGGTGTGTGGTTTTTCAATGATGTGCAGGCGGTTGATATCTACAAGATGTACCGCGAGCAAGATTATTTTGAGGAGTTTGAGCACAGCACCGCGGCTTGGTTTGACATCGAGGATCGCACGGAGCAGGTCATGGCAGAGATACACACCGAGATGCGCCAGACGCTGGAGTATCTGCAATTCATGCTACGCAATGCCTCGAATACATCCTCAAATCTGCACGACTAAGCCCCCGCTTCGTCGATGCGCGACCAGTCCATGACTTGGGGGATCACCTTGCGGATGACGTCTTGGATGTCCTTATCCGCCGAGGCTGCATCACGATGCACCGCGTCTCCCCAGTAGGTGCCAATTTGCAAATAGGCCCAACGTTGCACATAGCCCTTGAGGACGCGATCGATCATATCGCGAAAGGTGCGCGATAAGTGGCTCGTCTCTATGCTCTCGTGACCGATGAAGAGGTAGTAGTTGATGTGATCAATATGCTTGACAGCTGCGTCCTTGAGCTCGGCGGGGTAGCTCTTGGAGGTCAGGCGGGTGAAGCGCAGCACACGACCGTCGTCTAGTACGACATCGTGCTCGGTGGAGAGCAGATTGTTGTGCCCTTGGGTGGGGAGGCATCGCTCGGGGCGGTGGATGGAGGAGTTCATATCACTGCCCGAGTACACGATAGACACCTCTACGGGGGGCGTGCGGTCTCCGTTGGCGGGTACATAGCGAGCCTTGCTGAACTTCGTGTCCGCGGCGAGAGCCGCGCGCTCCTTCTCGCTCTCCTGTATACTCACGCCATACCAGCCCGTCGCATTGTAATTGATGGGGAGATCGGGGCGTATGGCAGATTCCTTGAGTGTGGTATCCTTGGGCAGGATGTAGATGATGCTTAGGATGGCAGCAATGAGGAGGGGGGGGAGGATGGAGGCGATAAAATTTCACAAGATGGGATGAGCTGTGTAGAGTGGGGTAGAGTGGGCTAGAGTGGGCTAGGGGGGGCTAGGGGGGGCTGATGGGCGCAGGGCGTGTGATTGCTGCTCTGCGGGCGCACGATGACGCGGCGGCGTTTCAAGAAGGGGATTTCACCTGCGAGCAGCCCGTGGAGCAAGGCGAGTCCAAACATGCTGGCGGGGAAGAAAAAGAGCAGTCCCGACCAGTCATGCCATGTCTTGCTCGCAAAGGCGGGGTTGATGTACTCCGCGCAAATAAAGATGCTGGAGACGCGGAAGGCATTGCCGAGGATGGAGAGCGGGATGGCGCTCAGCGCGAGGATGACGCGCTTCCACCAGCTGAGACCACTTGCCATATAGGCCCAGCAAAAGGAGATCATCAGCAGAGCCATCAGCGAGCGTATGCCCGAGCAGCCACCTGCCACGCTGTAGGTGTCCCAATTCCCCGTGGCGGAGCTGATATTGGTCCCATCCATGATGGTCTCCACGCCAAAAAGCCCCGCGCCAAAGTGGGCGCACTGGGTTGAGATGAGCTGCAAGCCCACCGTCGCTTGTTGAAAGCCCGGCAGCGGGATGCTCATCCAGAGGAAGAGCAGCGGGAAGGCGCTGCGTAGCATCATGCGCCAGCCCCAGTAGGACCAGGTGATGCCCATGAGGATGAGGGGCAGTGCCCCGATGGCGACACGCCCCTGCTGCGTACGTACGGAGAGGACGCAGAGGATGCAGCCGAGTGCGATGAGCCATAGACCGTTGAAGGAGGCGTGCTTGGTGATTTTTTTTGAGTTGACCCAAGCATGCCCGAGCATGTAGAGGCTGAGGATGGGGACGAGACCGCCGTGCTCGTAGTCTGTCTCTGGATTCCACGAGCTCTCTAGCCACTGAAAGGCGCTGTGGTACCCAGCACTAAAGGCATTGTAGCTGCTCATGAAATAAAAGACGAGGAAGAGTGACGCGAAGAGAGATACATAAGCTATTATTGATAAGCTGTATGTATCTTTTTCGGGTGTGGAGTGGTGCATCATAAAAGAAAAAAAGACTAACGTAGCTCTTTTTAGTATTGATATTTTGCTCAAAATGTCAAGAATAGACCTGACCCCACTTCTAACTTGATATATGAAAATCATTAGCGGAACAGCACACCCTCAGCTTGCCCAAGACATCGCATCGGTCATGGGACTCCCTCTTTGTGAATCCAAAGTGACGACTTTCCCCGACGGCGAGAGTTTTGTGCAGATTGACGAGTCCATGCGTGGAGAGGATGTGTTCATCATCCAACCCACCTGCCCCCCAACCAATCACAATCTGATGGAGCTGCTCGTCATGGTTGATGCCGTTCGACGCGCAAGCGCAGGACGCATCACCGCTGTCATGCCCTTCTACGGCTATGCTCGTCAAGATCGGAAGGATAAGCCTCGCGTCCCCATCACGGCCAAATTGGTCGCCAACCTCCTCACCGCAGCAGGTGTGAATCGTGTCCTCACGATGGATCTGCACGCAGCTCAGATTCAGGGCTTCTTTGAAATCCCTGTCGATCATCTGCACTCAGTACCTGTCCTCATCAAGCACTTGAAGGAGCACTACGTCAAGGATACGAAGAATCTCGTCGTCGTCTCCCCCGACATCGGTGGGGTCAAGAACGCCAAGCTCTACTCGAACATCCTCGGAACGGAGCTCGCCATCGTCGCCAAGCAGCGCATCTCCGCCACCGAGGTGGACGCGCATGCCGTCATCGGCAATGTCGCGGGCAAGGATGTCCTCATGGTCGATGACATGACCGAGTCGGGCGGCACACTCTGCGCCGCCGCTGAGATCCTCAAGCAGCATGGCGCGGCTCGCATCTTTGCGGGTGTCTCCCATGGTGTGCTCAATGAGGTGGCGCGCACGCGTCTTGCCAATAGCGCCATCGAGCGTTTGTTCACCTCGGACTCGGTGCCCATGGCCTACGGCGATCTCGTTGACACCGTCTCCATCGCCCCCCTCTTTGCCAAGGCTATTCAGAACATTCATGCGAATGACTCCGTGTCACATCTCTTTGACATCTGAGCCGCGAGCAATATTTCACCTCACAAAAAAGCCCATCCTTTGCGATGGGCTTTTTTGGTATATTATAATTAAGTTTTTAAAGTGTAATGCCGAGTTGCTCGGGTAGCGCAGTACGTGGACGCTCCGTGAGGATATCGCCGCCATGGCTTCCTACTGCAACCGTATGCTCAAAGTGAGCCGCCCAGCTGCCATCACGCGTGACCGCCGTCCAGTTATCATCCAGCACACGTATCGCGGCCTTACCCAGCGTCACCATGGGCTCGATGGCGAGAATCATCCCGCGCTTGAGACGAGGAAGCTTGTAGCGTGGGCGGAAATTAGGAATCTGGGGCTCCTCGTGCAGCTTGCGCCCCACGCCATGCCCGACCATCTCGCGCACGATGCCAAATCCGTACTGCTTGATACAATCCTCGATCGCTCCGCAGACATCCATGAGAGATGCCCCATGCTTTGCTTCAGCAATACCGCGGTAGAGAGACTCCTCCGTCACCGCGAGGAGACGGCGAGCATCCTCGGAGCCCTTCTCATTGCCACCGACGCAGACCGTCACGGCATTATCGCCATACCAACCATCGACGATAGCGCCGACATCAAGGCTCACGAGATCGCCCTCGATGAGTACGCGAGAGCCACCAAAACCGAGAACCACCTCTTCATTCACCGAGATGCAGAGCTGACCAGGGAAGCCGCCGTAGCCGAGAAAGGCATTCCCGCAGCCCTCGCGGGCAAAGAGCTCGGCGACCTGCGCATCGAGCTCTCCCGTTGTCATACCGGGGTGGATCAAGGCCTGCGCCTCCATGAGGATGCGCGCTGACACTTCGCCAGCCTTGCGTAATCTGTTAATTTCATTAGGGTTTCGTATATAAATGCGTTCTGCCATGATAGGTGTTATTTTAACTGCCAAGCAGTATAGCAAATCTGCGTCAAATAGCAAGGTCGAATCTATCGCTCATCCTTTCCTCATTGCGATAAAAGAAATACAATCCGTCAAGGAGTATTTGCATGTCATATTTATGTTATTGACTTGAACTTGAAATATAAACAATATATGATGTGTAAAGTTATGAAAAAAACTCTTTTCCTCATCTCTCTCATAAGTAATTGTTTGCTTCATGCCAGCGAGGTCGATATGAAGCCCGCTCATATCTCATTATTTGAAAATGGCTACGGCTTCATCTCCCAGCGAGCAGCGCTAAGCGAGGGCACCAAGATACGCCTCAATTCCCTCCCAGTCCCTGTGAGCGGCAGCTTCTGGATAGCCTCGGAGCAGGGTGTCGAGATAGAACGCCTCGTCAGCGGGATGCTCGACTACAAGGTCAGCGCTGCGCTGAATCCCTTCACCCTCGCCGCCGCCAATGCGGGGGCACGTGCGCGCGTCACCTTCGTACGAGGCGAGCAGCCGCCCAACTTTGCCGAGGGCATCATCCTCCCCTTCCCCCAGTCTCGCGAGGAGCGCATAGGCAATACCATTGACCAGATCTCCGAGCCCAGTGATAATCCCCTGCTCGGCTCCGTTCTCCTGCTCAAGCTGCCAAATCGCACCCTCGCACTGAGAGAGGCGCAGATCCTCGACATCACCTACCTTGACCCCATCAAGCTGCCCACCGTCACGGAGCGTCGCCCCGGTGTCGAGCTCGAGCTCTCCAGCCCCGCACAAGGCAAGCTCATCGAGACGACGAGCTTGAGCTCGGGCATTACTTGGCTACCCAGCTACCGCCTCGAGCTTGGTGAGGATGGGCGTGCGCACATCAATGCCAAGGCCACGATCACGAATAATCTCATGAATATGGAGAATGTCGCGCTCGACCTCGTGCTCGGGTCGCCAAAGCTCACCGACCTCCACAGCGTCGACCCCATGGCTCTGCGCCGAGCTGCTTCTTACCGCCCCGCCTCTTCGCACATGCGCAGTCACGCCCTAGCCAAGGTAGACAGTACATGGACGCGACCACCAGCTACCCCCACGATCATGGCAGGCAGTACCGCCCCCGCGCCCGCGATCAATACGGGCAATGTCTACTTCTACCCCATCGCCTCCTTCACTGCCAAGGCGGGGCAGGTCATCACGCAGCCGCTCTTCCAAGACGAGCTGACCTACAAGAATGTCTACACGTGGACACTCCCCGATCCGCGCAACATGACTGTCAACAGTGAGAACGCACCCCCTACTATTGGCGCGATTGACCGCACCATTCATTTTGAAAATCCGCTGGATATCCCCCTTGTGGAAGCCCCCATCGCGGTCATCGAGGCGGGACGCATCGCCGCGACCAATACACTAGAGCTCACCCCACCCAAGACCCATGCCGTCGTGCTGCTAGGAGAGGCGATCAATCTCACCACCCGTCAGACACGCGAGCATGTCGAGACGAAGTCAGAGACACATCCCTACATCAGCGATGACGACGACTCCGACGAGAAGAGCAAGAAAGCACCACGCTTTAAGACGACACGCACCACTACCTACACCATCAAGCTCCAAGTGACCAATCAGATGGAGGAGAAGGCAGAGCTTGTCGTCACCCAGCCCGTGCAAGGCGAGATCGTGAGCGCGAGCGATGCGCCTAGCATCACACGCTACGAGCAGGCCAGTGGGAGTGATAATCCCACCCACAACACACTCATCTGGCGCATGACCCTTGATGCAGGGAGCAGCAAGACGATCAGCTATACCTACAAGTACAAGACCTCTCACATCCACACCAAGAAGACAGCACAATGAAAATTCTCTCCCTCATCGGCACTGCCCTCAGTCTGAGCACTCTGGTCTCGGCAGCGGAGGTCGATATGAAGCCCACCCATATCTCCCTCTTTGAGAATGGCTACGGATTCATCACCCAGCGAGCCACGCTGCCCGATGCCACCCAAGTACGACTCAACTCCCTGCCTGTGCCTGTGCGCGGTAGCTTCTGGATCGCTACGGAAGAAGGCGTGCAGGTCAATCGCCTCGTCAGCGGGCTACTCGACTACGAAGTCAGCGTCCCTCTGGAGCTCTTCCAGCTCGCCGCGGCGAATGCGGGAGCACCCGTGCGCGTCACCTTCCGCAGGGGCAAGCAAGCCCCCATCGACGTGGTGGGCACCATCCTGCCCTTCCCCCAAGCACGCGAAGAGCGCGTGGGCAACACTATCGACCAGATCTCTGAGCCTAGCAAGAATCCCCTCATCGGTAAAGTCCTCCTCCTCAAAGTGCATGATCAGACACTCATGCTGCGCCAATCGCAGGTCATTGATATCGCCTTCCTCGACGATCTCAAGATGCCCACCCGCACGGAGCGACGCGCAGGCGTCGAGCTGGAGCTCGCTCAAGCCGCCAAGGGAAAGATCATCGAGAGCACCTCACTGAGCTCGGGTATCACTTGGCTACCCAGCTACAGCCTCGAGCTCTACGAGGATGGCAGCGCCGAGCTACGCGCCAAGGCGACCATCACCAACAAGCTCATGAATATGGAGAATATCTCGCTCGACCTCGTGCTAGGCTCGCCCCATCTGAGCAATCTATCCAGCATCGACCCCATGGCTCTGCGTGATATCTCACATCGAACTCGGGCTAATAATTCTGAATATGAAGATATACTGTTATCCGCTGATGCTCCTGTCGCGATGGCGCCCGTCTTCGAGGCCGAGTATGCCCCCCCCGCCGAGGCACTCAGCACGGGCAATGTCTACTTCTACCCCATAGACTCCTTCAGCGCGAAGGCGGGGCAGGTTGTCACGCAGCCCCTCTTCCAGAGCCCGCTGCGCTACAAAAATGTCTACACATGGGCCCTGCCCGATCCCTCCACCATGCCCGTCAATGACGCGGATCTCCCCCCTACGATAGGAGCTGTCCTGCGTGAGGTTCACTTTGACAATCCGTTGGACATCCCCCTTGTGGCAGCCCCCATCGAGCTCATCGAGATGAGCCGCATCGCCTCCACCGACGGCCTCGCGCTCACTCCGCCCAAGACTGCCGCCATCGTCGAGGCGGGCAAGGCCATCAACCTCACGACGCGTCAGAACATCCGACACGTCGGCACGACCAAGATCAGCTTCCCCCATCTCACCGAGAAGGGCAAGGAGCGCGTCAAAACCACCACGACGCAGACCTACGTCGTCACCCTCCAAATCAACAATCAGATGGAGAAGCCCGCCGAGCTCATCGTCACCCAATCCGTACGAGGAGAGCTCCTCCAGATCAGCGATGATCCTCGCATCGAGACAAGCGACCACTATGACAGACATGCTCCAAATATCTCAGTCTCCGTCAATGAGATACGCTGGAAGTTCACCCTGGCTGGTCAGAAAGACAAAACCCTCAGCTACACCTTCCAGCGTAGCAGCACCCGCATCCACCCCAGCACAGAAAAGCCATGAAAAGCACCCCATTCCTCATCGCCCTCGCCCTCAGTCTAGGTAATCTCTGGGCAGAAGACATCACAATGAAAGCCACCAAGCTCTCGCTCTTCAAGGCGGGCTATGGCTACATCAGCCTCGAAGGCACGCTCAAGGAGTCCACAAGCCCCCAGCTCCACCCCATCCCCATCCCCATCGCAGGGGGATTTTGGATACGCGGAGAGGAGGGCGTGCAGATTGAGCAAGTCGTCTCCAGCATGATAGAGCGCAAGCAGCCCACCGTCTTGAGTAGCTATAACCTCCTCAAGGCGAATGAGGGGAAGCTCGTCAGACTGCGCTTCTCCTCGAGCAACGACGATGACGTCCGCGAGCTTACAGGCACCATCCTGCCCATCCCCGCGCGCCACAAGGATAAGAACCATCACACGATCAGTCCTATCGCTGGCGAGGAAGAACGCTCACATAGCGGCTATGGCTCTCTCTTGATCCAGTCAGAGGGAGGTCCTGTACGCAGCATCATGATCGACAATATTGAGGAGATCTTTTTCCATCAAGACATCGTGATGCCCACAGAGACCAGCAGCGTCCCCGGTGTGAAGCTCCAGCTCCATGCCCCCGCAGCGGGCAAGAAGATACAGGTGGACTGCCTGAGCAGCGAGCTGAGCTGGCTGCCCAGCTACTGCTTGACGCTCGGCAAGGACGGCAAGGCTCAGCTCGAGGCCAAGGCGACCATCCTCAACGGCGTGATTGACCTCGACAAGGTCCAGCTTGAGCTCGTCTCGGGTACGCCCTCCCCCCTTGATACCAAGAAAGTCGACCCCATGGCACTCATTCCCGAGGAGCGGCGAGCCCAGCTCTACGGCAAGCAGTCTCTCTTTATCACGGAAAATAGAATCAACATGCCCATCTTCCAAGCGCAGCATGTGAATAGCAACTTTGTTGGGAATAACTACAATGGCCATGGCAGCTGGCCTGTGCAGCAAGAAAGCGGCGTGACGAGCGGGCAGAGAGAGGGGGAGGCCTCACCCACAGGCACCGATACGGGCGAGCTCTTTTACTACCCTATCACCTCCTTTAGCATGAAGGCGGGGGATGTCGTTACGCGCCCGCTCTTCAAGGCGGCTCTCGATTACAAAAAGATCTACACATGGAAGGTGGGAGACCCCCTCCAATTTGAGCGTGACGCGCAGAACAAGACCCCCGAGGATCTGTGGAGCTGCGTGCGCTTTAGCAATCCGCTGGACATGCCTCTCACCGCTGCCCCCATCGAGATCATCGATGAGACGCGCTTTGCAGGCATGAACACGCTGCTCTACACCGCCAAGGGCGCGCAGAGCACCATCCAGATGAGCCGCGCGCTGAGTATCGATGTGGATAAGAAGAGCACCATCACGGAGTCTAACAAACTGCTAGGTGGTTTCAAATCACGAGCTCGCACCGCGAATACAGCACTCGTCACCCTTGAGCTTCATAACAAGATGACAGAGCCTATCGAGATGGAGGTGACACAGTATGTCACAGGAGAAATCCTCAGCATAGGTCAGGGCGGTACTTCAACGAGTACGCCTATACCTTATGCTCAGAACAACAAGCTCCAGAATACAATTCAATGGGTGCTAAAGATCCCCGCTGGTGGCAAGCAGAAGCTTGAATTCACCTATAAATACATCAACTAATCACAAACCATTCACAGAGGAGACTTGCCAAAGTAAGTCTCCTCTGTTACAATGGCTGCATCACGCTGAATAACCACCGTGATGCCCTTACCCGTAGACAGATTTCTGACAGATAAAATAATTTATGATCAAGTGGATACTCAATAAAATCGTAGGTTCAAAAAACCAGCGCGAACTGCGCCGCCTGCGTCCCATCGTGAAAAAAATCCTCGCGACCGAGACATCTTGGGGCAACTGCGATCAAGACTTCCTCGTCAACAAGACCCGCGAATGGCAGCAGTATCTCCACCGCCTCACCGCCCTTGATCTTCCCAGCAAGGGCGAGCTGCAAAGTGCCTCCCCTGAGGAGCTGCAGGCCAATGCCGCCATACTCAACATACGCTTTGAGAGCCTGCGCGACATCTTCCCCAATCTGCCCAAGATCTACGCCACACTTGACTCCATCGAGGATGGTAAGCGAGCATTCGCCGACATCGAGCCCCGCTTTGCCCGCATGCGCGCCTCCTATCTGGAGATCATCCTCCCCGAGGCCTTTGCCGCCGTGAAGGCCGCGGCGCGTCTCATGATGAATAAAGAGATTGATGTCTGCGGCACCATGCTGAAGTGGGAGATGGTTCACTTTGACGTGCAGCTGCTCGGTGGTATCGCGCTGCACCGCGGATTCATCGCCGAGATGGCGACCGGTGAGGGCAAGACCCTCGTCGCCACCCTCCCTGTCTACCTCAACGCCTTGACGGGATTGGGCGTGCACGTCGTCACGGTGAATGACTACCTCGCGCGTCGTGACTCCATGTGGATGGGCTCACTCTTCCAATTCCTCGGTCTGAGCATAGGCTGCATCCAGAGCATGATGCCCAATGAGCAACGCCGCCAGCAGTACAGCTGTGATATCACCTACGGGACGAATGCCGAGTTCGGCTTTGACTATCTGCGTGATAATGGCATGGCGACGACCAAGGCCGCTCAGGTGCAGCGCGGGCATTACTTTGCCATCATTGATGAGGTGGACTCCATCCTCATCGACGAGGCTCGCACACCGCTGATTATTTCTGGTCCTGCTCCAGTCGAGCGTGAGCATCAATACGATGATCTCAAGCCTCTCATCGAGAGCGTGGTCAAGCAGCAAACCGACCTTTGCAACCGCCTCATGGCTGATGCCGAGCTCTTTGCCAAGGATGGCAAGCCCGAAGAAGCGGGTCGCTGCCTCTACAAGGTCAAGCTCGGTATGCCTCGCAACCGCGCCTTCATGCGCTCGCAGCAAGACCCCGCCTACCGCCGTATGCTGGAGAAGTACGAGCTCTTCCTCCACCAAGATCCCCGCAAGCTGGAGCTCTACAAGCTCAAAGAGGAACTTTACTTCTACATCGATGAGAAGACGCACAACGCCGATCTCATGGAGAAGGGACGTGAGGTGATCAGCCCCGGCAATCCCGAAGCCTTCGTGCTACCCGACATAGGCTCTGAGTTCGTCTCCATTGACGAGAACGAAGATACTCCCGAGTACCGCAAGGAAGAGCTCAAGGACGAGCTCATCAAGCGCCTCGATAGCACAGGCTCACGCCTCCACACCACCAGCCAGCTGCTCAAGGCCTACACGCTTTACGAAAAGGATGTGGAATACGTCGTACGCGACGGCAAGATCATCATCATCGACCAAAACACGGGACGCGAAATGCCCGGTCGCCGCTGGAGCGATGGCCTCCATCAGGCCGTCGAAGCCAAGGAAGATGTCGATATTGAGGCGGAGAACATGACCTACGCCACCATCACGATTCAAAACTACTTCCGCCTCTACGAGCGTCTCGCTGGTATGACAGGTACTGCAGAGACCGAGGCTGCTGAATTCCACGACATCTACAAGCTCGATGTCCTGCCCATTCCGACGAATCGGGATTGCATACGTAAAGATGAAAATGACTTGATATTCAAGAGCCGTCGTGAGAAGTTTAACGCCGTTATCGGCAAGATCAAGGAGCTTCACACCGCAGGTCAGCCCATTCTGGTCGGCACGGCCAGCGTCGATGCTTCTGAGACACTCTCACGCATGCTCAAGCGTGCGGGTATAGCGCACGAAGTGCTCAATGCCAAGAATCACCAGCGCGAGGCAGAGATCATCGCCAAGGCGGGCCAGCGAGGTGCTGTCACCGTCTCGACCAACATGGCGGGTCGCGGTACGGACATCAAGCTCGGTACAGGAGTACCCTCACTGGGCGGTCTTTATGTACTGGGCACGGAGCGTTATGAATCCCGCCGTATCGACCGCCAGCTGCGCGGACGCTGCTCCCGTCAGGGTGATCCCGGTGGCTCGCAGTTCTACCTCTCCTTTGAGGATGATCTGATGCGCAACTTCGGCGGCAGCGAGCGCATGACACGCATGATGGATCGCTTTGGCATGGATGAGGGCGAGGCTGTCGAGAATCGTCTCATGAACAAGGTCATCGAGGGCGCGCAAAAGCGCGTCGAGCAGCGCAACTACATGTGGCGCAAGCACATTCTCGACTACGATGATGTCATGAATCAGCAGCGTACCATCGTCTACGGCATGCGCAATAGCGCGCTGCTGAGCGAAGACCCACGCGAGCTACTCTACGAGATGCTTGAATCCTGTGTCGCGCTGAAATGCGAGCTCACCCTTGCCCCTGATGCGGGCATCCCTGGTCGCGAAGACCTCCTGCACTGGCTCAACACCAGCTTCCCCATGACATGGGATGAGCAAGAGCTCGACCTGCCCAACCGTATCGCACGTGAAGCCTCCGAATTCATCGTCGACCAGATCAAGCTCAATTACGAGAAGAAGATCTCAGATGACCGTCCCGCACGTGTCGAGGCGAATGAGCGCAACATCATCCTCACCGCCATCGACAAGCTCTGGCAGCAGCACATCACCGACATGGACGCGCTGCGCGAAGGCGTGCGCCTCCGTGCGCAAGGGCAGAAAGACCCCCTCGTCGAGTACAAGGCTGAGGCCTACAATATCTTTGAGACTCTCGTCCAGAATATTGAGCATGATGCCGCCAGCGGACTGCTGCGCAGCAGCAGCCACCTTGGCTCCTTCCAAGACTTCCTTTCCTCGCTCCCCGGTGCTTCACCTGAGGAAGAAGAGGATGATGGTATTGGAATAGGCGGACTCGACCTCGCCTCACTCTTTGGCGCGAATAGCCCCCTTCTCAAAGCTCTTCGCGAGCAGGAAGAGAAGCAGAAAGCGAAGGAGCTAGAAGCCCCTACGCCTGACGAGAGCTTTGGGCACAACGATAACTTCTCCGATCCGAACAAGCAAGGCGCGGAAAGCGGCGGCTTAGACGGTACTGAGATGCCTTTCGCCGAAAAGCCCCTTGTCTTGCCAAAAAAAAAAGTGACGGTATCGATTAAACGACCAGCAGGTGCTGTCGATCCCGTCTACGTCGTTCCTTTCAATGATCTGTGTGAAGAAGAGCCAGGCATGACCGTAGGAGGCATGGACTCGGGCACGATGCACGATTCGATCACTTCCTTTGACGAAATCAGGTAAGAATCATCATACACTTCCCCTAGAACGCATGCTACCTACTCAGGTAGCATGCGCTCATTGTCATGAGATCATAGCAGCTTAATCGTGACAATAGTGATAAAAAGCCCCCTCATTCCTAGCAGAAGCATGTCTACGCACAACGTGCGCTCCGTTCTCGAGTATGTCCCCCATTTCAAAGGAAGACTCTTTGTCATTCATCTAGCTCTTTCCTTACTGAGTGCGCGCGAGCTCATTGACGCGCTGCTCGATATTGACGCACTCCACGAGACAGGCGTCCATCTTGTCCTTATCGCGGAGGGAGATCGCAACAGCACGCAGGAGCTCATGATGCAGACTCTTGACTGCGAGCTCCACGCAGCGCACGTCGAAGAAGAGCTCTGCGAACAACCCGAGCTTGTCCTCGAAAAGACGCGCAAAATCATCCAGCGCAAGCAAATTGCCATTGTCACTGCGGGTGTGCTAGGACGCTTTCAGGGCGTGATCACCGAGTTTGCCCTCGCCTTGGGCGCGCGCAAGTACATCTGTCTCCAAGACGGAGCAGTGCCTACTCGTGCAGGCAAGCCCATCTTCTCCATCCTCGAATCTGAGGTCGCCGCAGCACACGACTGCACCTACCATGACGATCTCGAGCACGCCGCGGCTATCTGTCGTCAGGGCATCCCGCGCGTCCACCTGCTCGATGGACGCCACCGCGGAGTCCTACTCGATGAGCTCTTCTCTGAGGAGGGTGTTGGTACCATGGTGCATGCGGACAGCTACCAAGAAATACGCCCCATACGCCCCGATGATATCCCTGAGCTGCTCTCCATGATCAGCCGCAGCATGGCGGGGGCAAAGCTCGTCAACCGTAGCTACGAGAGCATCCACGAGAGCATTGAGAGCTACTATGCCTACACGCTCGATGACACTATCGTCGGCTGCGTCGCCATCTACCCCTATCCCGAGGACAAGGCGGCAGAGCTGGGCTGCCTCTTCATCAAGCGCAATTTTGAAGGGCACGGCTACGGCAGAGCCCTCTGTGCCATGGTGGAGAGCAAGGCGCGCGAGCTCGGCTTTGAGACCCTCTTTGCCGTCTCGCAGAGTGCCGTTGCCTACTTCCGCGACACGCTCGGCTACAGCGCTCTCCCCCACCACCGCCTCCCCTCTACACGCCTCGCCCAGCTCAAGGCCAGCGGTCGCAGCTCCCTCGCCTTCGGCCGCGAGCTCTGACGCTCCCCTCAGTGCAAGAGCGCATTAAGTCGCAAAACGGCGCAAATTGCATGCAATTTGCGCCGTATTTATTTTGCTGAAAGGATTTAGGATAGCTTAATTAATTGCCGTTAAGGCTTTTTGTAGATGCGCTTGCGCTTGCCATCCCATGAGACGGCGTAGACGGCGGTCGCATCGTCGGGGACAAAGACATCGGTGGTCTTGTTGTCTTGATGACCGAGACCCAGCAGGGAGACGGCGATGAGCTTTTTGTCGCGGCGCGACTCGAAGGCGACTGCTCCTTGCCATTGATCCGCGGGGACGGTGAGCTTGCCATTGCTGGGCGTGAGCTCAGCGCCTTCTTTGATGGGGGTCTTGTTCTTGAAGATCTCTACGTTGTTGCTGTTGATGTAGTAGATGACGCTGCTATCAGGCTCGGGGTACTGGTGCGCGTGCTCCAAGAAGTCGCGTACCATCTCGGGGGTGACGGTGAGCATGCGTGAGCCGTAGTCGTTCTTCCAGCGGTTGAGGGGCTTGAGCATGCGTGTGTAGGTAAAGAAGCGTGTGAGGTTGAGCTTGGCGGCGTCGCAGGCGTTCTTCATGAAGTTGATGCGCATCTGCCCGTGCGGGATCTTGCTCTCATCTGTCTCGCGTATCTTCTGGAAGATCTGCGGGTAGAAGTCGCTCTTGCCGCGCGCCGCATCCATGTAGAGCTGGAGCTGCCAGAGGGGACCGAGGTTCGCAAAGTGGTCAAAGCTCTTGGGGCTCATCTCGATTTCTTCGCGCAGGCTGGGAGCGGGCTTGCCTGCCGCGAATTTTCCGTAGTTGAAGCTGTCCTGTCCTTGCTGGTACTGCCATGGGCGGGCTTCTATCAAGGCGCTGTGGACGTAGCTATGCATGCGTCCGCCGCGCATGTGGCCGTTGGGCGATTGGGTTGGCTCGTGCTCAAGGCGCATATGGCTGGGATTGAGCTTGAAGTTGCTCCATGAGGAGAAGATGTTGTTGCTGACTTCGCCCGTGCCCACCCAGAGGAAGCCAGGGCGTACTTGGTTCACGTGGCCAAACTCATGCGCAACGCCCCACGAGCTGCGAGGGAGTCTCTTGTCACTGCCTACCTCGTGCATGGTGTTGTGGTGGAAGGCTGCTCCCATCCCATCCGCGTGCATGAAGCCGCGCCAGATGTTGCGCCCCAAAATGTGATTGCCAGGGTGGCGGATGTGGCTTTCCCAGCCCATGAGATCTTGCTGCTGCTTGATGATTTCATCGTAGCTCTTGAGTAGGGAAGAGCCGCGCTCGGGGGTCTGCTTGCGTAGCTCACCGACGTGGTAGACGAGCTGCACGCGCTCGCCGACGATGTCTATCATCTCGCAGACTGTGTTGGCAAGGAGTTTTTTCCATGTTGCATCATCGTCGTGCTGGGTGAAGATGCCGTTGATGCGTCCGCCTTGGATCTTGACCTTGATGGGGGCGGCTTGCTCGGGCTTGCTGTCGCGGTAGTCGATGTAGGCGAGACCTGACTGGCGTAGCGTGAGCTGATTTTTCCCTGGCTTCAGGGGGTAGACTTGATGCGCTCCTGAAGGACCAAAGTCGTGCACGATGAGGGTGATGCCGCTCTGGGGTGCGTCGGCGTTGAGCTCAATGAGGGTTTTCTCGCCCTGCTTGAAGTAGATGCCGGTGGGGTTTTCGTAGGCGGAGTAGTTGTTGACCTTGTAGCGGTTTCGTACTTCTTCAAGGGGGAGATAGGCGTGAAAGCTGCGTGTGCGGTAGGCCATTTCTCGCGCGCTCTCGTTGAGTTTGCTGGTGTCGGTCAGGGTGGGGATGGCTGCATGGAGGGTGGCAACGCTCAGGCTGAGGGCGAGAAGGGAGGGGAGAATATTCATCATAAAAATGAAGGGTTTGATGTGTAAGGGGGGATTAACCGCGAAGCAGCTCGGCGAGAGGTCCGCGGGCGTGCTGGATGGCTGTCTCGCCTTTGGCGTTCTTAGCGCGCGGATTCGCGCCTGCTTTCAGGAGGGCTTTGACGATGGGGATGTGACCCTTCTTGACGGCTTGGATGAGGAGGTCGGGACCATAGGGTGGCTTGTTGGGGTTGACCCCTGCTGCGAGGATGAGCTCTATGGCCTTGACGTTGCCGCGTCCTAGCGCGAGGTCGAGGGGGTAGCCATTCTGACGGCCATTGGGGCTGTAGTTCACCGACTTGTAGGCGGGGAGTAGGGCGGCGACGTTGTCGTTGCGCTGCGCCCAGACGGCATCATGCAGGGCGGTGGCTCCGTTGTTGGACTGATGCAGGGGCTTGGCTCCGTGGATGAGGAGGAGCTTGACGACATCAGGGCTCGCACTACTCGCAGCGAGCATGAGGTAATTTTTCCCGTGATCGGCGACGCGCTCCGCCTTGGCACCCGCCTTGAGCAGGAGGTCGACGGCAGCGGCGTTATTGCGTATGATTGCGGTATGAAGAATGGGGTGGCGGCCTTGGGCATCGAGGGCATTGGGGTCTCCTCCCTTTTCGAGATAGTTTTGAAGGGGGGCGGTCTGTCCCTTGTTCAGCGAGGTGATGACATCGAGCTGCTGCTGGCGCTGCGCCATGGCTTGCTTGCAGAGGGCGCGTAGAGCCTCATCTTGGCTCATGTCGATGGGGAGTCTGCCCTGTGTGTCGCGCAGCATGACGTCCGCTCCTGCTTGGAGGAGGAGCTTGACCACAGGGGCGGCTTTTGATCCGCCCTGTTGGATGGCGATATGCAGGGGGCTGCGTCCTAGCTCGTCGAGCTGATTGACGGGCTGACCGAGCTCAAGGCAGATGGTGGCGACTTGCGCATTGCCCGTAGCGGCTGCCTCGTGCAGGGAGCGCGCTTGCTCGGGTTGGAGCGCGATGCGCTTCATCCATACATCAATTTGCTCATTCTTCGTTTTCTGAGCATGAAGCAAGGAACTACTAATAAGAGGGAGGAAGAGAAGTGGCAGAAAGGCTGAAAATTTCATAAATGACAATATTAACGCGTTCACATCTTATAGCGTAGTTCTCCTGTATTTGTCAAGAAAGAAGAGGGTAGGGGTGGAAGAGAGATGTTTGTCCGGACTATCTTTGAGGAAAGAAAGATTTGCGTAAGGGGGAAAATTTGTATTGACTTCTCAAAATGTTCAGAGTAATATGGGTCGCGCCCTGTCGACTTCGATGAAGGCTGACGGGAATCCACGAAAATTCATTTACCAATCATTACAATTTATGGCAAATTACGCTATTAATGGTTTCGGTCGCATCGGACGTAACGTTCTCCGCGCCATGTCCCAGACTGAGCTCGAAAAGG
>CAYJOV010000027.1:0-21047 GCA_964371905.1 uncultured Akkermansia sp.
AAAGATTTATTTAGATTTTTTACGTACAAAACTTGACTACGGATTACTAATCCGCTATGCTCATTTGCGACCTCCATTGCCTCATCATAATTCTCATCAGAGAATACTGCAAGGAAAGAAAAACAAACACTCAGTAAGTACCACTATGAGATTCTTCAGAAATCGCTGCGTATCATTCAAGTGCGCCCCTCCCATGTACGATGCTATCGAGCACATCATGAGCCGTCACAATATAGACCGTAGCTCAGTCATACGGCTCGCTCTCTTCCAGTTCATCGGATTTATGAAGCAGGGGCGCACCAGCCGCTACACCGCGGGGGAAATTGTACGTTCCTTGGAAAGACAGTACCCCCACAATGGCAACTACAGCGACTACTGCCAATAGAAATCCCTAGGTATATAGGGATGCGCATTCAACGACAAGCGCGCGATGTCGTCTGAATGCTACTTCTGAAAATACCCTTGGGCTCAGTCACTCATCAGCAGTACTGACTCAGATACAAGCGACGAAGCCGCAAAAAAGCTTCATCAAAGAGATCGCAACGCTGCTCGATCTCATCCCAGCTCATCCAAGCCAGCCGCTCAGACTCCTCCGAGCAGACGAATCTATCATGAGGGGCTCGCAGAAGGTAGCGAATATCATAATGAAAATGCTCAGGCTCGCCACATTGAGGTCGAGCAGCAATGGTGTGAACGTCCACATCAAATATGGCATCATCCACAGGGACTATCCCCTCAATACCACTCTCCTCCTCAGCCTCGCGTAGCGCGACACGTAGAGCGCAGCTATCACCATCCGCATGTCCGCCAGGCTGGAGCCAGCGAGCGAGTTTTTTGTGCAGGGTGAGTAGGCAAGATTGCCCCGTAGGATGAAGGAGAAGTGCCGAGGCGGTGATGTGCCCACTCAGCTGACTACGCTCAAAACAAGAAGGGTGTGAATGGATAAAGTCCAGTATACGCCTTGCCGCCACGAGATGCGCATGGGGCTTGAGACTATAACTTTCAAGAGCTTGAACGAGCGGGTAGCGAGCATCGGTCGGTGTCATCATCGCAGCTATTCTACAGTAAATATAGGCATTAGCAAGCCTCATCAAGCTCTCTTTGTAAAACGGCAAGAGGAGCTAGAAAGATGCTTGACGCATCGCCTATTCTCAGCTAATATAGCAAATATTTAACAATCCTGACAAGGAGGATTCCCCCACGCCTCTCTGTCCCTCCCCCTTTTACCTATGCCTATACGCATCAAGATCCCCGACAAGCTGAGACAAGGCTCTGAGCGACAGAATAAACGTCGACTCATCCTCGCTGGTGGTGCTTCCCTCGCCTGTATTCTTATCGCCTTTGGGATACTGATGTATTATAAGATTGTCATTTACAAGCCAGAGGCTGCCTTCATCGCCTACACGCAGCCCGAGGATACGCAGGAGGAGAAGATCCAAGAGAAGCCGCTTGACTCCAGCAAGATCAGTGCCGATCCGCCCGCTCCTAGCATTGAGCTCGATGTGATTACCTCGCCCGTTTCGGTGGCGGATTTCGCGCTCCCCACAGCGGTGGGTACGGATAGCCTAGGCGGTGGTCTCGGTGGCGAGGGGATAGGCACGGGCAGTGGCGGCGAGGGCGGCATAGGTATGGGCGGACGCAAGGCCTCGCCCTCAGCATTTGTCGGGCAGCTTTGGGACTTCAAGAGGAGCAGTCATGGGGGCAAGTCGCCCTATACGGGAGCCGCAAATATCGCATTTGACCGCGATGTGCTTACCATCCTGAGTCGTTTCTACAACAACCGCTGGCAGACGGGGATGCTCTCCTCCTACATGCGTCTGCCGACGCGCCTCTTTACCTCAGCCTTCTATATGCCCAATTGCCTTGAGGCTGAGGCCATGCATGCCTACGACCCCGATGGTCGCTTTAAGCTGCAATCGGGACGCTGGGTGGCGGTCTATAAGGCGCGTGTTCAAGCGCCTGTAAGCGGGAAGTTCCGCTTTGTAGGTCTCGCGGACTCGGTGATGGCGGTGCGCTTTGATGGGAAGAATGTGCTCGACTGCGGTCTGCACGCGCTCAGCGATGGAGTCTATCATGCCTATCATGACGAGTCACGTCGCGATAAGACTGATATGCTGAGCTACGATAGCACGACGGCATGGACAGAGTCCGCTGACGGCTTTTATAAGAATGCCTTCATGCGCGGGGAGCCATTCACCGTGCAGCAGGGGCGCTGGTATGATATGGAGGTGCTGGTCTCTGAGATTGGTGGTCAGCAATTTGGCTTTTGCTTGCTCATTGATGATATGAGCGACAATGATGAGCTCAAGAGCACAGGAGCGAATCCGCAGCCTGTCTATCAACTCTTCCGCACGACCCTTGTGAGCCCTACGGCTGAGGATGCCTATGCGGCGATGAAGTATTCTAGCGGTGAGAGCGGCTTTAGCGAGGATTCACGCGTTGACCCTCCCTACGATCCCGATAGCCTCGTGTGGCCAGCGCAGAATCCATTCAGCGAGAAAATAGCAGAGGCACAAGAGGATAGTGACGGTCTGTTTTAGATGAAGGAGGGGGCGATAAGCCTCCTCTTTTCTGTATCTATTCTGGCACGAGGAGCGTGGACGTAAGTACGAGGCTGCGGCATCCTGTGTCCTAGGAGAAAATTAGCTTTGGCAACTCGAGGCTTTTGAGCTATAATAATCTCGCGATTTGATATGAAACTCTCCCCTCGACCAACGAACAGCAAAAAGACCAAAACGCCTTGGCAACACCTTGGTGCTTTGCTGAAATCCAGTCGCAAGCAGGAAGGGGACTCCAAGATCAAGCTCAACAAGATCCGCCCTCTTCCAGCACCCGAAGATGAGCTCCGGACAAAGTGGGGCTCCCGCTCGTGGTTTCATCCCTGGGTATGGCTCTCGGGACTACTCTTTGTGGGGCTCGCGGGTCTTCTGCTCTATCTTTGCACGCTGATGTGGCTCCCGCGTGATCTATCAGATGTGCGTGGTCTCGTGCAAGATCGCTCAGCGCATGACATTACGCGGAGGATTCAGACGCTGAGGCCCGGATCTACAGGATTGAGCTTTAGCGAATCTGAAATTAATACCTTTCTAGCAAAGAGCTGTCGTATGCTCCAGCATGGTAGTCTCGCCACCATCGCGCATCCGTCGCGACTCGCGCTCAAGATACATGACGGCTATGCGGAGCTCATTATCACGCGTGACTTGGGCTCGCAGCTCAAGCACACGGTCAGCGTGTTCTTAAAATTTTCCTTGGAGCAGACAAGCGGCAGCAAGCGCGTGCTGCTCGACCTCGATGGGGGCACGACACTTTTGGGGACGGTACAGACGGGTGGGCGCATCGGGCATCTCCCCATCCCTGCGGGCTACATGCAGATGCTGCTGCCGACACTCAAGCCCCTCCTCGCACTCTATCCTGCTCTCACGGAGCTCGTGGAGCAGTATGATTACCTCCCTGTCTTTGAGCAGGCGGGGCAAGGGCGTGAAGGTAGGCTGCGCCTTGTTGCCCCACCCCTCTCTACCCCTCACCATGTGACTGATCCTGACCTTGCCGCCTCACGACTCTCTTTACCTCAAACATAACCTCATTATATGAAAACACGCACCTCCATCGCCCTCGCGCTCAGTGCGCTTGCTCTAAGCTCACTACTCCCCTCCTGCATCGTCTCTCAAGCAGTCGATGTCTTTGTACGCAAAGCCTATCCTGGCACACTTCCCATGGTCATCGCCGATGCAGGCGGTCGCCCTGCCAGCGGTGCTCGCTGGCTCGCTATTGACAGGGATGCCCTGCCGGCTCCCTCGAATCTCATCACCAAGCCCAAGCTAGACCCACAGGGCACCCCCTACGGTCATACCTCGGAGTACACGCATGCGGTCATCTCGCCCTATGCACCCTACAATCTACTCAGCTACAAAGGATATAAAGGAGGCGACCGCGTATGGGATCCCTACACACGCAAGCCCTTCATCATCCCACGCACCCATACGATTAATTAGTACAGGCGCGACCTCGCAGCCTCGTACGATCTCAACCCTCCAGCCGAGTAGTGGGAGTCTCACTCCTGCTACTCGCTTATCTCTTCTAGCTCCCTGCATTTTATCGCTTTTTTCTTATGCGTTTTCTTCTCCGCTCAGTCGTCTTCCTCATGCGCCACACTCCTATCAAGGTCATTGCCTTACTAGGGCTTGGCGTAGGCTATCTCTCCTATTATCTCGCAGGTTCACGCCGCCGCATCGTCAAGCGGAATCTACGCATTTGCATTGATCCCAGCTTGCGAGACCGACAGCTGCGTCCTCTGGTGCGGCGCAATATGGCGCTCACCTGCATGAACTTTGCCTGCGCGATGAAGGTCGGTGTGATGAGTGATCAGGAGCTCTCCGACTCGGTTAGGCTCGTAGGGAAGGACGTATTTGAAAACGCAGGGACAGAGGGCAACACAGGCATCGCCTGCATCCCCCACGCGGGCAACTGGGAAATACTCGCCCGCATCCGTCCGCTCTTCACCAAGGTCAAAACCTTTGGCTCGATGTACCGCAAGCTGCGCAACCCCGATCTCGAGCAGATCGTCTACGACCTACGCACAGGCTACGGCTGCCAGATGTATAGCAAAGAGGCGGGACTACGCCGCGTCGTACGCATGACGCGCACGGGAGGACTCATTGGCATCCTTTCCGATCAATACACCGAGGAGGGCGTCTACGTGCCCTACTTTGGCAAGGTGACTGGCACGACACCTTTCCCCGCCGTGCTGCACTCCATGTGCAAGGGGCGTCTCTTTGCCGTGCACACGCGCAACCGTGGCTTGGGACGATGGGATGCGGTCTTGGGCGAGGAGATTCACCTGAACTACAAGGGCACAGATCAAGCAGCCGCAGACACACTGAGTATCAATCTTGCACTAGAAAACTCTCAAAAGGTCAGCATCCTCGATGGCTTTTGGATGCACCACAGGTGGAAGTCGCGTAGGCTGTTTGGACTGCAAGGGCAGGACCAGCTCGCGGAGACGGTTGCCCCCTTTGTCACCCTTCCTTTCCGCATCCTTGTAGCTCTCCCCGAGTGCTTTGAGGAGGCTATCCTCTGCCTGCCAGCACTCCGCATTCTGAGCAAGTGTCGCTTTGACGCGGAGCTCTCCGTCATCAGCACGACAGGGCAGCGCGACTTTTGGCAGACGCAGAAGCATCTCATTACGCATGTGTTCACCATGGATGAGAAGCTGAGTCTCAGCAAGCAGCTCGCTGCTGATGAAATCTATGCCAAGGGTCCCTTTGACTACCTCTTTATGTGGAGTGAGAACGCGCGTACTTGGAGGCAGCTGCGCAGCATCGATCCCATCACCTCGAGCGGGTTTGAGGAGAACAAGCTGGTGAAGAAATTCACGGAAAACTTCACCTCAGCGCACTGCGGACCGGTACGGCACAAATTCCGCGACTACCTAGCTCTGCTAGAAAAGCGCCACGAGCTCGACTGCTCCGCATGGGAAGAAGAGCCCGGTGAGCGTGAGGGCGTGGAGCAGTACTACATCGCCCCCTTCTCCACCCTCGGACGCTGCGAGGAGCAGTGGAGTATCGAGCAGTGGCGCGAGCTCGTGGAGCAACTCACCCAGCAAGGCAAGTCCTGCAAGCTGCTCGCCCTCCCCGATGACGGTCTCCACGCTGCCGAGTACAGCGAGAAGCTCAAGATCGAGCATGAGCTCATCACGGAGGCGAGCCTTCCCACCGTGCTCGGCTCACGCTCCACGCTCATCTGCGTGGATGGTATCATCCCGCAGCTCGCAGCACTCACCCACGCCCGCATCGTCGTCATGATGGCGAGCCGCCTGAGCAAGCGCTACCGCCCCCTGAGTCGCCGCGCGCGAGTGCTCTACCATCACAGCTCTTGCCACCCTTGCTACAGAAAAACTTGTGATGCAGCTAGCCCCTGCGTGACGGCCATTACGGTGGCTGCCGTACTAGACGAGATAGAGAAACTGGGCTAGGCTCGCGACTTCCCCTATTTCACCATTGCCAATCAACATCATTCTATGATACAATAGCGCAATAGAACACCCCCTCCTAGTTTAAATGAGAACAGCTACATGCAAACGCACCACCGGTGAGACCGATATCGCTCTTGAAATGAACCTCGATGGCACAGGCTGTGCCGCCATCGCCACGGGGCACGCCTTCTTTGACCACATGCTCCACCTCTTCACACGTCACGGACTCTTGGACATGACGCTGCGCGTCGATGGTGATCTGGAGGTAGATGCGCACCACACGATTGAAGACACGGGCATCGTGCTCGGCGACTCCATCGCTCGCGCCCTCGGGGACAAGAGAGGAATCAACCGCTATGGACACGCCTACGTGCCCATGGATGAGACGCTCTGCCGCGTCGTCATCGACCTCTCCAATCGCCCCTACCTCGAATTCCGCCTCCCTGCTGGTGCGCCTGACGCGCCCAACATGCCCCTGAGCCTCGCAGAAGAATTCTGCCGCGCCCTCGTGAATAACCTACGCTGCAATCTCCACATCGAGGTCTTCTACGGTCGCGATGGTCACCACATCATCGAGGCCATCTTCAAGGGCATCGCGCGTGCGCTACGCATCGCTATGGAGCAGGATGCACGCCAAGAAGGGCTCATCCCCTCGACGAAGGGCAGTCTCTAATACTTTTTCCTTCCTTACCTGAGATTTATGATCAAACTCGGCATCATCGACTACGGCGCGGGCAACCTCCAAAGCGTGCGCAACACCTTCCTCGCCGCAGGGCACGAGGCTATCCTCGTCCGCGAGCCCAGCGAGCTCGACGGACTCACCCACCTCGTCCTCCCCGGCGTCGGCGCCTTTGGCGACTGCTCGCGCGCGCTGCACGAGCAGGGGCTCGTCGAGCCTCTCCGCGCATGGATCGCGCAGGATAGACCCTTTCTAGGCATCTGCATTGGCTACCAGATCCTCTTTGAGAGCAGTGAGGAGAGCCCCGATGTCGCGGGCTTAGGCATCTTTGAAGGTGCGGTGCAAAAGTTCACCACCCAGCAGCTCAAGGTCCCGCACATGGGGTGGAATGATCTCGATATCCTCGATCGCCGCGACCCCATCTGGGCGGGCATGCCCGAGGAGGCGCACTTCTACTTCGTGCACTCGTACTACCCTGTGCCCCGCGATGAGAGTCTGCTCGCGGCACGCTGCGTGTATGATACGAGCTTTGCCGCAGCGATACGCCGCGGGCGTCTCGTAGCCACGCAGTTTCACCCCGAGAAGAGCCAGCAGCTCGGCATACGCCTCCTGAGCAATTTCTTGACACTCTAGATCACTCCCCTGATCCATCACTGCATAGCCCCCTACCCTAGCCGCTTCACGTGATCAAGACTCTCGACATCTATATCTTCAGAAAACTCCTCGGTGTCACCATCATGGGAGTTACATCGCTGACAGCCCTACTGCTGCTCGGCGAGATCTTCCAGGAGCTCCAAGAGCTCCTTGTTGATAGTGGAGCTCCCCCGACTATCGTCATCGATTTCATGCTTCAGGTCATCCCCTTCTCGTTGACCTTCTCGCTACCATGGGGCTTTCTCACTGCTGTGCTGCTCGTCTACGGACGACTCGCGGCGGACAATGAGCTCACGTCCATGCGCATGGCTGGCATGAGCCTCTGGCGTCTCAGTATGCCCGCCCTCGTGTTGGGCGTGTTTCTATCAGGTATTTGCTACTATATCAACATCGAGATCGCGCCCAAGAGCAAGCAGGCCATGACCTCGCTGGTCATGGATGCGCTCCAAGAGAATCCCAAGAACCTCTTGAGTGCGAACTCCTCCGCCATCAAGCTCGACGGCTTTCGCCTCTATATAGAAAAGCGTGTCGATGACGAGATCTACGGTCTGCATGTCTACCCCGACAACGACTCCACCGAGGGGAAGCAGAGCTACGCCTCGCTGCATGCGCAGAAAGCGATCATAGGCGAGTTCAACAGCGACACGCGACAGATCGCGCTCATGATGTACGATGTCACGATGGAACACCGCGACGGGGTGAACTCCGAAATGCCGCTCATCGACAAGATGCCGCTGCACTTCACCATCCCTGTCCACAAGTACCGCCGTCTCAAGGATAATCGCTTTACGAATGATGAAATCGCCTACGCGCTCCAGCGATACGCGCAGGTGAAGGACAGCGACACCGCTCTCATGCACCACATCGCCAAGCTCGCGCAGCAGAAAAGCCCCTTTGCAGGTGCCTCGCAGCTCTGGAACGATGCAGTAGAAGAAACACATTATTATCAAAAAGGCATGAACAAAAAGACCCTGCTCGCCTTCCTCACCGAGGGGACGAAGCGTGCGTCATTTTCCATCGCCTGCATCGTCTTTGCCCTCATCGGCGTGCCGCTCGCCATCACCTCACGGCGCAAGGACACGACCATGGGCTTTGCCTTGGGTATCCTAGTCGCGACCCTCTACTTCGTCGCTCTCATCCTCTGTGAGAGCACGCGCAAGAGCGCGGGCATACTCCCCTACATTGCGCTCTGGGTTCCCAATGTCCTCGCCATCGTGGCGGCATTGCACTTTCACAGACAGGCAAAATACAAAGGCTAGCAGCCGCGTGCGCGCGCGCTGAGCACTACTCCGCGTCTTTTTCGGGCTCAGGCAGGGCTTTACCTGCTTGCAGCTTCTTGGCATTGAGAGCAGAGATCGCGGACTTTCCCGTGCTCTCTTCGAGCTGGAGGCGAGCCGCGCGGGCGACATTGCCGCCTTGGCGCGCCACCTCTTGGCTCTGCTTGAAGGTGTGGGGCTTTTTGCTCTGCGAGATCTCCGTCGTCGAGGCCTCGGCGAGCATATTGAGAGCGAGCTCGACATTGGTCATGTTGTCGCGCAGGTTCTCCTTCTTGAGCCCCTTGTGTTGTTTGTAGTCTTTAGTCGTCATGCCTGCCCACTGGCGGGTGATGATGTCGGTGAGGCTGGCGAATTGCACCCCCTCTTTGACCCCGCGCTGCTTCCACTCGTCGGTGAGCGCCTTTCTGACCTCGATGCTCTTGAGGCGTTGATTGATCCACGCCTCGGAGTAGCCCAAGCGTCTGTAGTCCTCGATGGCTTGATCAAAGGAGAGCTCAGGGTCTTGCATCTGGTCAAGACGCTCGCTCGCCACCTGCGCCATCCAGAGCTTGAAGGGCTCCGCCTTGGGCGAGGGGATGGACTGGATGAGACGAAAGAGCTGCTCCTGCGTCGCGACATCGGTCATGCGCATCTTGCCGTCGGCGGCGGGCATTTTCAAACGTACGATTTTTTCGTACGTTTCATTTCCTTCTTGCGACAGCTTGCGTTTTAAGTCGCTCCAGTATCTTTTGGCATCACGGCTATCCGTTAGCACCTGCACCACGTCAATGATAGAAAAGTACCACTGCTCGCGCTCCGCATCCCATGCCGTGCGCACTTGATTCTCCTCGAAAATATTAATGGAATGTTGCTCCTTCATCGCGATTTTTTAATAAGAAAACACGGGACTATCGGTCCCCTCCGCAGATGAGCCTGAGCAGCGTGCATGCAACGCGTGGGCGCGGCGCAGCAGCTGCTTCCACATCAAATGATCCGTGTAGGGCGGTGGACTACTCATGCGCTCGCAATACTCCGCGACACGCCTTGCGATACAAGCATGCCTTTCCTCGGAGAGACCGCGCAGCCTCTCGCCTACCGCATCGAGCACCCCGACCACATCATGACAAATCAGCGGCAGATCACAGCCCGCCTCAATCGCGAGCCACGCCGCCTCAGCCAAACCGTAACGCTCCGTGATCGCCCCCATACAGAGATCATCCGTAAAGATAAGCCCCTGATAGCCCAACTGACTGCGCAAGAAATCCTCCACCAGCACAGGCGAGAGCGAGGAAGGCAGCTGCTCATCCATATCAGGTAAGGCGATGTGGGCGATCATCAGCGAAGGCAGCTCCGGCATCAGAGCCATGAAGGGCACACTCGCCACCGCGAGGAAGTCATCCCGCGTCCCGCGCAGCGTCGGCAGCGCGACATGCGGATCGAGAGCCGCCTCGCCGAGACCGGGGAAGTGCTTCCCACAGCTCATCATGCCGAGACGCTGCATCTCGCGATTCCACACGCCCGCGTAGGAAATCACCGCGTCCGAATCGCCCCCCCAGCAGCGCGCAGGCAGAGCCTTGCTCTGTGGGGAGCTGAGGTCGAGCACGGGGGCAAAGTTCGTATTCACCCCCAGCGCGAGCAGAGACAGAGCCGTGACATGCGCCGCCTCCGTGATGAGCGCATCATCGCGCAGACCGCCCAAGTCATGAGCCGAGGGCAGCTCTAGCCCTAGGGCTGAGGTACGCACCACACGCCCGCCCTCCTGATCAATCGCAATGATGGGCGCATGCGGCGACTCGCGCGGCAGATCATGCAGACTGAGACAGAGCTCAAGGCACTGATCCCTCTGCTCAATATTGCGCGAGAAGAGAATGTAGCCTGCGGGCTGCCAGCGGGAGAAGAGCTCACGCTCCTTCTCCGTGAGTCGCGTGGACTCAAGACCAACGATGAGAGGGAGCATGGCTGATTAAAGTAAAAATTATTGATCGCCAAAGATACTCTTGCGCGTGAAGAGCGAGAAGACGGGTACCCCGAGAGCCTCGATCGCCTCACGTCCGCCCTCCTCACGGTCGACCAGCACGAGAGCCGCGCGCACGTGTCCGCCCTCAGCTTGGATCGCCTCGATCGCCTTGATCGTCGAGCCGCCCGTCGTGATCACATCATCGACGACGATGACATCTTGCCCCGAGGAGAAATTCCCCTCAATACGCTTGCCTCGGCCATGATCCTTGGCCTCCTTGCGCACGGTAAAGACCTGCAAGGCGGGCTTGTCCTGCTGCTGAGCGGAGCGCATGCCGATAGCGAGCGAGATAGGATCAGCACCCATCGTCATACCGCCAATCGCGGAGACCTCGGGGAACTGGGGGAGAATTTTTTCTGAGACCAGCTCCCAGCCGCACTCACCGATGAGCAGCGCACCGCGGCCATCCAGCGTGGTGACGCGACAATCGCAGTAGAGATCACTCTCCTTGCCCGAGGCGAGGACGAAGTGACCAGTCTTGATAGATTTTTGCAGAAGGATGCCGAGCAGTTCTTGTTGAGCGGTATTCATGGCGAATATTTTAGTGGCTTTTGGCGCAGAATTCAATGCTTATTTGCCACCGCCTCCCATTCGTCACACTGGATATTTCCTAGACGAAATATCCTTGTAAGGCATCTACTTGTGTGATAGACTGAGCCTAGGAGATTATCATCATACCTGATCTTATCATGAAACGAATTGCCATCACAGGTCTATCTCGCGCAGGGAAAAGTGCCTTCTTGACAGCCCTACTCTGGAATATAGAATACGAGATGGAGTACAAGGACAGGGCATGTCGTTCCCTCTCCGTTCTCAAGAAGTACAAGGAGATGACCTATGTGACGCTGAGCGGCACGGAGCTCCTCGACTATTTCCAGACGCGCGCCCCGCTCAGCCCCTTCCCCTTGGATGACAAGATGGAGGAATTCAGGCTAGGGCGCTTCCCGAGCAAGACGACAAGCTGCGAGAGCATCTGCTTCCGACTCCAAGCCAGCATGCCCAAGATCCTCTCGCCGCTGCGTACCCTGCGCTCACATAGATACCACTTCGTTGATTTCCCCGGTGAGCGATTAGAAGACGCGCTCATCCACAAGCATGATCATTACGAGTCATGGTCGGAGCAAATGCACGAGCTGCTCAGCGGGGAAAAATACCCCCGCTGCCGCGAGCTCTCGGAGCACTACCGCGTGCTGCTGAGAGATACCGACACCCCGCCCGCCGATGTCATCGCCGCCTACAAGGAGCTGCTCTACAGCTTTGCCGTTGAGGCTCTGCCCATCTCACCCTCCTCCTTCATGCTCTCGCCGCAGGGCGTGCGTACCAAGAAGTCGAATTACCAGTCCGCGATCTGCGGTCTCTCCGCCGAGGAGGAGTTTGTCCCGCTCACGGAGAATTGGCGCGACACGGACAGCTACAAGCAGATGGAGCTGCACTACAAGCAGTACAAGAACAGCCTGATCAGCCCCGTCTTCAACCTCGTGAACACCGCCGATGTCTTGGTCGTACTCATGGACATCACCGATATTCTCAAAGGCGGCTACCAACGCTATAGGGCCAGCCTCGAATGGCTCAGCACCCTCCCCAGCCTCTGCGAATCGAGCTTCCTTGCCAATCCCTTTGATCTGGGCTTCGGCATCAAGAAGGTCGCCTTCGTCGCGACGCAGTCTGACAGGGTGCTGCGCGAGGATATCCCGCATCTGGAGAATCTGCTGATCCAGATCACGCAGAAGGTGAAGAAAGAGATGGTCACCTGTGGCATCGCGCATGACAATATCAAGAGATTTTATTGCTCCGCCTGCATCTCGACGAATCCCGTCGCCGAGGGGAAATTAGCCGCCTATTTTGGCGATCAGAAAAAGGCCTACAGCCCCGAGCGTATCCCGAGGGACTGGCCCGGCGGGCTCTGGGACTCGCAAGCCCCCATTCCTTACCCCTCACCTCCGCCCATTGCTGGCTACATCCCCCCGCCATCGAGCAATCTGGACGAGATTTTAACATTCATCATGGACTGAGACGCTTATGAAAGACGATGATTTTTTACAAGCCGAGGACTCCGCGATCAAGACCGCGGAGAGGACACGCAAGGCGGAGCAGCCCTCACAGGTACCGCCTCCGCCACAGCGACAAGCTCAAGGCGAGATCCGAAGTGCCCCCGCGAGGCTGGGCGATGAGGAGGCACTGGATGCGCGCGTGATCACGGAGGGGATCGAGGACTATAAGGGTGAGCTCGTCTTCCCCACTCAGGCGGCCTCAGATGAGCAGCGTTACCGCGACGCATTGAAACCCTCCCGCGCGCTCGCGCTCTGGTCGAGAGTGATCAGCCTCGCACTACTCGCAGGCGCGGGGCTCTGCGGCGTGCTGCTGCTCACGCAGCTGGCGGCCTTCTGGGCGGACATCGCGAGTCTGCCGCAGACATGGCAGTGGGTGCTCTGTGGCGTGTTGGCTGTTTTTGTCTTGGCTCTTCTCATCGTCATCCTGAAGATCTTTTCCTTCCTGTGGAAGTACAGGAGCCTGAGCGCATTCAATTTCTCTCAGGTGCAGTCCCTTTCACGCGTGGAGGAGTACCGCGAATGGGCGCAGCGAGACATGGCACGCGCGCAAAAGGAGGTGCTCACCATGCTCAAGGGCTACGATGTGGCGGCCTTGAAGAAATTCAAGCTGGAGGTCGAGCAGATCAATGTGATCTACGCGCTGCGTCAGGAGCTACTCGATCAAGCGGATGGGATCTTGACGCCCGAAAGCTGGCTGACTCTGTATAGGGAGAAGTTCCAAGCTGAGCTCCTACGCGTCGCCAAGGGGAGGCTAAGGAGCTACGCGCTAAAGGTGGGCGCGGGCACGGCCTTCTCGCCCTTCGCTATCGTCGATCAAGCTCTCGTCCTGCACGGTACGCTCTGTCTGAGCCGCGATGCCTTTGAGATTTTCAACTTGAAGCTTTCAGCCCTCGACAATATCAAGCTGCTCGCGTGGGCGATCTACGCGACCTACTTTGCGGGCTTGTCTCAAGAGATGATCAACGACGCACAGGCGAATCTCGTCGATGGGCTCAGCGACCCCGAATTGATGTCCGAGTGGAGCACCTTTGCAACAAAGTTTGTCTCGGTGAATGTGGTGAGCGGTCTGACGAATGCTCTCTTCACATGGCGTATAGGTCGCTTTGTCCTCCGAAAGCTAGCGATCTAACGCCCTCAGTCGCCAGCATTGAAAATAAATCTGTACTTCACAGAGCGTATAACGTAGAATACAGGGCAGTCAAAGCCTTCTTTCTGCTATGCGCTCTCTTCTCTTTCTCGCTTTTTTATTCTTATGCACCCCCTGTGTCTCCGCCTTTTGGTCAAGCGGCTCTGATCACTCCCAGCTCACCGACCGCATCGAGTGGTTAGAGACGCAATACCACAGGGATCAAGATGTACAAAAGAAGGCACTCAAGCTCGCGAAAGCATTCAATCGGCGTACTCTAGCCGAACAGGCTAATCATAAAACGCAATTGGAAGAGAAATATGCGTTTATTAAAGAACAGTATGAGTCACTAGAACAACAGCTAGAAGACACGCGCAGCTGGACAGATACGATGATTACCTTCTGGTTGACCATCAGTGGACTGCTAGCTACTATTTTCGGTATTGGTGTTCCACTCATCACGCAGCGTAAATATGCGGAAAAATTGGGTACAACGCAGCGCGAATATGAAGCTAAGCTCGAAAAGAAGCTAAAAGATGAAATAGAGTTCCTTGATCTCAAAGCTCGTAGCATGGTTACGGATAACAAATCAGAGAAGATGGAACTTTATGATCAGATGATTGCGCTGCAGCCGAAGTCCTTTCACGTCTACACGATGCGAGGTGATCTTTTTCGCGAGCTTGATTCTTATTCTAAATCAGTAGCGAATTATGATAAAGCCATAGAGCTTGTGAAGGAAGATTTAGAATCACCCACGACAAATAGCACTTCAAAGGATCTTTCTTATATCTATTGGAAACGTGGGAAGGTTGCATCGCGTTATTTCGAATACTTTGATGCAGCAAAATTCTATGATGACGCACTCGACTTGACCCCCAAAGATGCTCAGGTGCTCTTAAATCGCGGACACGTTTGTTATAATACTGGTGACAAAGATAAGGCTCTCACGTACTATAAAGAAGCACAAAGCTATTCTAAGAAGGGCGATTATATTCATTGCATTTGCTCTGGAAATGTTGCAATAGAAAATGAAAAATACGAGAAAGCCGTTCGTCTATTTACAGCTGCTATTGAATTGCATCCCAAGAGTTCTGAAGCATATCAGGGGCGAGCTTATTCTTATTCAGATCTGAAAGATTTTGATAAAGCAGAGAGCGATTACAGTAAAGCGATCAAAATAAATCCCAAAAATGCAGTGAGTTACTACAATCGCGGGAACTTGTACTCCATTCAAGGCGAGCATGAGAAGGCTCTTGCTGACTACAATACCGCCATTGAGCTTAATCACAAATATGCACTCGCATACCGCAATCGCGGGATCTTGTACTTCAGTCAAGGCGAGCATGAGAAGGCTCTCGCTGACTACAATACAGTCATTGAATTAAACCCAGAAGACGCTGACGCATACATCTGTCGCGGGCTCTTCTACTCCAATCAAGGTGAGCATGAGAAAGCTCTCGCTGACTGTAATACCTCCATAGAGCTCAATCCAAAATATGCACGCGCATACAGCAATCGCGGGCTCTTCTACTCCAATCAAGGCGAGCAAGAGAAGGCTCTCGCTGACTACAATACAGCTATTGAGCTTGATCCCAAACATGCGCTAGCATACATCAATCGCGGGCTTTTGTACTCCAATCAAGGCGAGCATGAGAAGGCTCTAGCTGACTACAATACAGCTATTGAAATCAAGCCAAAATATGCACTCGCATACAACAATCGAGGGAACTTGTACTCCAATCAAGGCGAGAAGGAGAAGGCACTTGCTGACTATAATATCGCCATTGAGCTTGATCCCAAATATGCAGAGGTATACTACAATCGCGCGGATTTGTACGACGATCAAGGCGAGCAGGAGAAGACTCTCGCTGACTACAATACCGCCATTGAGCTTGATCCCAAATATGCCGAAGCATATCATAACCGCGGGGTCTTGTACGACAATCAAGGCAAACTCAAGATGGCGTTAGCTGATTATGATAAATCAATCGAGCTTGCCCCTAAACATGTACAAATGCTGAAAAATAGAGCTGGTTTCCACGAACGCCATGATAACACAGAAGCGGCTATCAAGGATTACGAGAAGATCCTTTCTATAAATCCCAATGATGAAGAGGCATCATTGATGCTCTCTATACTGAAGAAAATGCCAGAAGATGAGGCATTAAGCAGTGATTCACCAGAAGACACTTCTGATAGCCCACCTGATGGACAGTCGTCATGAAATGCAATATCACGATAGACTTTATGATGGAAGTGATGCGTCGATCGCTTGTATCTGCTGTGCGCCTAGCTCGTAGATTCTTGCCTGTCGTCGAAAATGTGTTACAAACTCCTCGTGCTCACGTGGATATTCTAATCTGGCAATGCTTGGAGAAGCTCTTGGCTTGGTCTGATAAGCGTAACCTTTATTTGCTTCTTACTATAACGGCTGTCGTCGTAGGAATGTATGGATTTGTGCGCTTGGTGTACTCGCTGCTCAATGTCTTCTTTGAGTGGTGGGGGCTGTGGGCGACGCTGCTTTATATAGTGCTCTTTTGTGTCGCGCTTTGGGGGCTGCGCTTGGGGCTGTTGTGGGTCTTGCGTTGGATCATCAAGCGTCTAGACCCTGATCCCTTGCTGGATGGAGCAAGGGATTAGGGTTACACTGAGTGGGCGAAAAATCTACCCCTTGGCTTCAATTAATCGCTGTATTTCTCGCCGAGCTTCTTGCTGATCTTCTTCTTGATGCGTTTCATCTTGTTTTCGATCTGGGGCGATAGATCCCAGAGATCGCAATACAGACTTCGCATGGAGCTTGCGGTGGGGGCTTGGGGGCTTGTCGAGTAAAAATACTCCTCGGGATAATCCTCACTGCCGCTTGTCAGCAGGGTATTGCCTTGGGCGTCTTTGAGATGGAATTGGAGCACGTAGAGGGGAGGTGCTGGTGGTCTGGGGCTGCCGTTTGTTTTGCCCTTGTACCACTGGGTGACGCTGGTGAGCTTCGCCATGGTGGTCTTCCACTCAGGATTGGGCTTGACGGTGAAGACATCGCGCGTCTTGACATGGCAGCCTGTGACCTCCACGTCCATGCGCACGGCTTTGTCCTCAATATCCTTCATCTTCTGGATGAATGAGGTGTTGCTTTCCTGATCCAGAGGGTGGTAGTCAAACCAGTTGTTATGGATGTCATTCTTAATGATTCCTGTCGTACACGAGACGAGGCCGATGGGGAGCGCGAGCAGCGCGCAGAGAGTGGCTTTCATGATCGATGATAGATTGAGATTGATTTCCAATCTAGCAGATGCACGTGCCGCCGTCAAGTAAGCATCTAAAATGCACCATCTAAAATATCCTTGCTATTGCGCCATAAAAGTATAACATGATTCAATGAATGCGACCTCCGCAGCCCGTCCCATACTCAGTCTCGCCCTCAGCTGCCTCCCGCTCGTCTCGCATGCCGCCGAGCAAAAGCCGAACTTCATCGTCATCATCTGCGATGATCTCGGCTACCGCGATGTGGGCTTCAACGGATCAAAGGACATCCCCACCCCGCACATCGACACGATAGCCCAGCAGGGTGTGCGATTCGACAGCGGGTATGTCACCTACTCCGTCAGCTCGCCCAGCCGCGCGGGGCTGATGACTGGCCGCTACCCGCAGCGCTTTGGCTATGAGCGCAATCCCCTCTACCGCCCCAATGAACGCGGCACGGGGCTCCCCTTCGACGAAATGACGATAGCCGAGTCTCTCAAGAAGGTCGGCTACCGCTCGGGCATCATCGGCAAGTGGCATCTCGGCGCGCACCGCGACAACCACCCCTGCAAGCGCGGATTTGATGAATTCTTTGGCCACCTCGGTGGCGGGCATTTTTACTACCCCCACCAGCTCACGCTGCCCGACAGCTACCAAATCCATGATGAATCCCCCAGCTACCGCAGCCTCATCATGCGCAATCACGAGCATGTGAAGATCAGTGAATACCTCACCGATGAGTTCTCCCGCGAGGCGGTGGACTTTGTCACCCGCCACAAGGACAAGCCCTTCTTTCTCTACCTCTCCTACAATGCCCCGCATACCCCCATGCAGGCAACTCCCAAGTACCTCGCCCGCTTCCCCCATCTGAAAGGACGACGCAAGACCTACGCTGCCATGGTCAGTGCCGTCGATGATGGAGTCGGGGCTCTGCTCAAGAGGCTCGAAGAGCTCGGCATCGCCGACCACACGGTCATTTTCTTCCTCTCCGACAATGGAGGCCCCGAGCCGCATAATTCGTCAGATAATGGCGAGCTGCGCGAGGGCAAGTCCAGCACCTACGAGGGCGGCTTCCGTGTCCCCTTTGCCCTGCGCTGGAGAGACAAGCTGCAAGGCGGCACCGACTACAAGCAGCCCATCTCCTCGCTAGATATCTTTGCCACCATCTCCGCGGCGACCCAATCCCCCACCTCCAAGCCCCTCGATGGGGTCAACCTCCTCCCCTACCTCAGAGGGGAGAAAAAAGGCGCACCGCATGCTGCTATCTACCTGCGCAAGTATGATCAAGGTCGCTACGCAATCAGGCATCAGGATTACAAGCTGCTCATTTTTAATAAAAAAAATGGTGAGTCACGCCGCGAGCTCTACAATCTCTCCGAGGATGTCAGCGAGACGAAGAATCTGATCAGCACCCAGCCCGAGCGCGCCGATCACATCGACAAGCTGCGCCAAGGCTGGGAGGCACAGCTCATCGCGCCCACCTTCTTGGGGCTGAACTCGAAGAAGAAAAAGAAGGCGCAAAAATAAGCTCTTTCACACACGGCTAGCGCCTCCTCATCGAGGCCTAGCTTGTGCTTGCCAAGCCGCTGGGAGCTCTCCCTCGATGAGCATGAAATCATCCAAGACGAGTCTTCCCTCCTTTTCTTCTACAGAGAAGATCAAGGCCGTGGATTTGGTCTTTTTCATCTCTTGAGGGGTGGCTTCATCATCCTCATCACCATCATCATCGCCTTGCGGAAAAACACTAACGATGATTTTCTTATCCTCATGATACCAGATGGAGCGCGCATCCCACATGGTCAGCGAGCGAAGGAATGTCTTGTAGAAGATACGCCGCCAATCAAAGAACGCAGGCTTGTTGCCCATCGTGTCTACCATGTTCTCTATCGTGGTAGGAATGCGAACCTCGGTGAGAAGCTCATGAAGCACTTGATTCCTCTCATCACGCCCTTGAGCCAGCATAGGGTTGGGATAGTGATCACGATTGCGCTCGCGTAGCTGCAAGAATTGCTGATACTGCTCATCACTCATCTCTTGAAACTGGATGCAGGGTAGCTCACGAGCCTTCGATGCGCCCTCGTAGTAAACGCTCGCGCCTACGGCGAAGTCATGGATAAGAACCGCATGAGTGGCACAAGTGAGTATGAGTGCGAGGATATAGTGCAAAAATATCATATTCTTATTGTAGTGCGATTGATTTCCTTGTCAAGCTGAAAGCGACATCCCCCCTAGAGCGTCGAGCATGATGGCACTCGTGTCTTAGGTCGAAAAGCTAACAGAGCGCAATACTGCAAACAGCAACACCCCCTTCTCGCGGGATGAGAGGGGGGTGTATCTTGTTGGATGCTGTATATGATTTCTTAGCGGCGGGCAAGGACGCGGACGGGGGCTTTCTTCACCACGACGACGGGCTTCTTGACAGCGGGCTTTTTAACCACGACTTTCTTGACCACCTTCTTGACGACCACCTTTTTCTGTACCACGACGGGAGCTTTCTTGGCTACAGCGGCTTTTTTGACGACCACTTGCTTGACGACAGCGGGCTTGGCGGCGACGCGCTTCACAGGGGCGTGATGGGCTGCTGCGGGAAGGGCTGCTGCTGCGAGGAAGAGGACGGCGAGGAGGGATGACTTGTTCATGTTCTGTTGTTTCTATTTGATTTTTGTGTTTGTTTAACGGTGTTTTCCGTTACCTTAAAGAACGCCCACCGCTGGAAATATTCTACACATTCTTTTGCGGAGCAGTGAATGAATATCGCAAGCATGATTCAGCTCTCGCAGTGCTGATGACTGCCTGAAGCTATTTTAAATAATCACACAGAAGCTATTAAATCAAGGTATACAAAACACATTTATTGCACGCAAGGCGTTTAAATGCCTATCAGAAAGTCATAGAAATAAAGCTCATCGCAACCATAGCCCTTCTCAATGCTATTTCATCTCAAGAAAGGGCATCAGCATACCTATAGTTTAGAGACGATCGTTGACCCACCCTCAGTTGGAGAGAGGAGGGGGTGGGTAATAGATCTGCACCATTTTAGTAGCATAGGTTTGATCTTGCGTTCTAGCTCGCCTTGAACAATTCTTTTCTATAGAACAAGAAACAAGGAGACTGTTTTTGTCTCACTCCTCAACGCCGTTTGTCTTTGCGCTGATGATCTCGTTTGAAATGCCTCTTTGGCATAGAACGCTTATATACACGCGCTGGGTATCGCCACGTCCCTCGATACCATGAAGCAGGATGGCGTGGTGGTACATAATATCCATTGCGTATGGCGCCTATAGTATAAATTGCGACTCCGCTAGGAGTATAGCCATACACAGGACGACCGTAGCTATAACCATAGATGGGTAATCCGCTCGTATCATATGTGGCATCAACCCAATCGGTAGATGCATTTGCAACAAACTGCTCCTCCGGATAATTGCCAAAATGCTCGGTGCTCGAAGGTGCAGGGATAAAGCCACGGGGCTCATCCATAATGCAACTGCTCATCCCCAAGCAAACGCATGCGCATAAAAAGATCTTTCTCATCATCTATTAATAACTGGAGATAACGGGGAAAGCTGATCCTCCCACTACAGGACGACGGTAGGGATAATGCGTCCGTGGAAAGTGTCGAGGATCTGCCGTTCTTCTGACATAAGCTGGGTAGCGATATGTCCCTGCGTATCCAGGCTTTGGATTCCACGAGGGAACGCAGTAGCCAGATCGAATTTCATCGGCACGATAGATCGCATAGCCTCGCTCATTATACGCATAGACTGGCTTACCATAGCTAAATCCATAAATAGGAAAGCCGACAAGATCATAATTTGCTTCCGTCCATTTAGCGCTCGTCGAGAGCTTAGAACCAATCGGCTCGCTCGTCGTGCCTGCAACAGGCATGGGGCGCATTCGGTTGGGATCTGGCTCAATACAAGAGCTGAGTATCCCTCCGAGAAGAAGAGCTGGCAGCAGCAATGAGCTAAAAAAATGCTTAGTCATAACTTTTATACTAAAGGGGGCTTCTAATTTCTCGCGAGGTTAGATTTTGAGATGATTTTAGAGTTGGATTTT
>CAYJOV010000028.1:0-20752 GCA_964371905.1 uncultured Akkermansia sp.
TAGGAGAGGAGGTCTAAAATCTCAGTTCAGACCACCTCTAGATAGATTTATTACTCTGGCAACAGATAATGTAAAAATACAGCGCGCGTATCCACTGGGGATCATCATATCAAAACTTTCTTTTGTTGAGTGAAAAATATTATTTTTCATTCAACAAAAGGAAGTACATGCCTTTAACTTGATTAGATAGAGCTTGTCAAGGAGCAATCCGTATAAAAGCGAGCTAGCGCAGCGACGCGAAGCAATTATGCCGGCTTGCGACTTGATGGGCTCTAGCTAATCAAGTACGAAAGCCGCTCTTTCTCCCATTAACCCCAGCCAAAGTAAGTACACAAGCCGTAGTTCCTTCATTAATCCCTGCAAAGTAATAACACCCCAATCTTGGCACACAGGATAAAGCTGAATGGCTCACACCCCGATCAGACAGCGTAAAATAAAGCTGATCTTTCCCTGCGGATGCGCAGGGGTGAGGATACGCGCTCTGTCTTGCCAGCGTTGGCGTAAAGAGGGAGCAGGATTGACAAGCACTGCCTGATCACTCATCTCAAGCATGGGAATATCCGCCGCGCTATCGGTGTAGCAAATTCCCGCGCGCGTGATACCCAGCTCATCGCGCAGGCGTACGACCTTGTGCTGCCCCTTATTATTTCCAGGGGGCGCGATGCGAGGCATGAGCGGGATTCTATCGCTATCCTCTACAGCCGTCCCCATGCTGTGGGTAAAGCCGAGCGCCTCGCCGACGCAGCGTGTCCACCAGTGAGGCGAGGCGGAGCAGAGCACGATCGTGTCACCCGCCAGCTGGTGCTGCCTGATGGTCTCGATGAGCTCGGGGTAGAGCGCGGGGATGAGCTCTTCTTGGCAGAATGCCTGACACTCCGCCTCAAGCTGCTTGTGCGGCATGCGCCAGAGATAAGCAAGGAAGATGCGCTTCATCTGCTCCGTGTTGAGCACACGACAGGCTCGCAGGACACCCGCAGGTAGGATAAGGGCGAGATAGAGCCGCCGCCATCCGTAGCGTCTGAGTATCCAGCGCGCAAAGCGCAGCTGCGAGTCCCCCCAAAAGAGGGTGCCATCCATGTCGTAGAGAGCAATCATGCGCGTGACAGCCTACCAGCGACGGTATTTCTTGCGATCAAGCACGCGGAGGATGAGCATGACGATAGCGCCCATGAGGATGCCGCCCAAGTGCCCTGCCTCACCACCCGCATTGGGTCCTTTCATAAAGATCGTGGCCGTGGCAATCCCGATAACGATCAAGGCAAAGGTACGTATACTCAGCGTGACAGGGGGGAAGAGCAAGCTCAGCTGAGCATGGGGGAAGAGGAAGACTGCCGCGACGAGCACCCCATAGATCGAGGCAGATGCCCCGACGAGGGGGATGATCTGCCACGCCTGCATCGTGAGATCTCCATGCCCTGCGAGATCAGCGACGAGCATCGTCTCCAAGGGGCTGAGCTGCGGGACAAAGAACTGCCAGGAGCCCAGCAGCGAGCAGAAAAGAGCTCCGCCCACCCCGCAAACGAGGTAAAAGGCAAGGAAGCGACGCGGTCCCATGCTATGCTCGACGGCTGAGCCGAAGAAATAGAGCGCCCACATATTAAAGACGAGATGCCCCAGTGAGCCATGGAGGAATTGATAGGTGAGGATGCGCCAGACCTGCCCATCGGTGAAGGCGGTCAACCAAGAATAAGCACCCCAGACCTCGAAGATAGAAGTACTGGGTCCCCCATCAAAAGGGATGCAATAGACGGCATCTTGACGACTCATCATGCCGGCGATAAAGATGACGACATTGATGATGATGAGTGAGACCGTGACGCTGATCTGGGGGCGACGTGAGTAGGAATAGGCAGGCATGGCGCAGTGAGAAAAGGGGATATACTATGATTGAGACGCTAACTTTTTATGCGGTGTTGAAATTCGGTCAAGGAATCGACTGAATACGGTGATTTCATTATCATTGAGCTGATGCTCCATGTGGCAGGCAATTTCTGCTGCACGTTCCTTGTCAAAGCCTACATATTGTTGGAAGAAATCTGAAAGCATCTCGTGGATAAAGATCACCTTGTCGGCATAGACCTCGCCCATCTCGGTGAGCTTGACGGGGGCGTAGCTCTTGTACTCGACGAGCCCTAGCTCGGAGAGATGGCGGATCGCGGCGGTCACGCTGGGTTTTTTCACCCCGAGGGCGAGCGCGATTTCGCTGACCTGCGCCTGACCGTTTTGACGGCAGAGCTTGCCTATCACTTCGAGGTAGTCCTCTGCACTAGCAGTGAGCTGGGGGAGTGAGATCTTGGGCTTGATGACGTGAGGGGGGAGAAAGGAAGGCAGCTTCTCCAGAGTGACGACACACTCGAGGTGCTTCGTCTGGGGGAAGAGATCGAAGGGCTGCACCTCAATGACTGTATAGCCCGCCTTGTCGAACTCCGCGAGGTCGCGCACCTGTGTAGCGGGATTGCAAGAGACATAGATCACACGCTTGGGTCCAAAGGCAAAAAGCTGCTTCAAGAAGAGCTCATCGCAGCCCTTGCGAGGCGGATCGATCACGACGGCAGTCTCCTCGGCAGGGAAGTCTACCTGCTCAAAAATCGCCTCAGCACTCGCGGCCAAGAAGCTCGCGTGCTCGATGTTGTTGAGTCGCGCATTGGCACGCGCCCAGTCGGCACTCGTCTCGCTGACCTCCACACCGAGTACCTTCTCAAAGTGACTAGCTAGCGAAAGGGCGAAGAGCCCGCTGCCACAATAGGCATCCACAAGGAAGCGAGCTCCAGCCTGACAGGCTTGCTTCGCTACGTAGTCGGTGAAGGCAGGGAGAATGAAGGGGTTGTTTTGGAAGAAGTCGCCAGCCAAGAAGTTGAAGCTCAGATCTCCAATCTGCTCGGTGCAGACGGCATTATTATTCGTGATGACTTGCCCTTCGCTCACACGCATGAGGATGGTCGCGCCCTTCTTGTACTGAGCGGCGTTGTCATGGACGGATTTGCGCACGATGGGGAGTGCCTCATTGATCTCCTCCATGGCGATGGGGCAATTCTGTATATCGCATATCTCGGAGCGTGTCCCTGCGCGTAGGAAGCCTATTTGGGAGATCTTCGCATCCTTGGGGCGTTGGAAATGTGGGGTGATCTTGGAGCGGTAGCCGTAGGTGACAGGTGAGGGAGTCGCGGGGAGGACGGGCAGCTCAAGCCCTGCTTGGAGACGCAGGAGATCCTCTACTTGCTGGGTCTTCCACTTGAGCTGCTCTTCGTAGCTCAGATGCTGATATTGGCAGCCGCCACAGCGTCCGTAGGCAGGGCACTCAGGGGTGACGCGATCGGGGGATGCCTCAAGGACTTCGACGAGATCGGCATGTGAGCAGTTCTTTTCATTGCGGTAGATACGTGCCTTGACTCGCTCGCCGGGGAGGCTGGCGGGGACAAAGATCACCCAGCCGTCTATGCGGCCAACACCGACGGCTTGATTGGAGAGGGAGTCGATGACAAGCTCGACTTCTTCGTGATACTGAAAGGGATGGGGGACAAATTTTCTAGGAACGTGGCTCATATGGACGATGGTGAGGGAATCTTATAATCAATAAAGTAGTGCTAAAGTCTGGTGTCATCACTCGTGAGGAAGGGGCACTGTGCTCTTGAGCTTCGGAGCGCGTAGTCCGCGCAGCTCAGCCTTATTCGGACGAGGGGTGAGCTCGCGTGTGGAGCTTGCTTTTTCCTCCTCGGGCATATTGACACCGGGGGTTTTGGGGTGACGCATGGAGGAGATGAGGACGGTGGAGTGATCAGAAGTCATGCCCGCAAGGGGATCAGTGATAGCAGCAGAGCCTGCACCTGCGACTCCCCCGAGCCACGCACTTTGCTTGCTGCCGGTAGAGACACGCACTGTAGGATCAGGTCTAACGGGGGCGAGGCTATCGACGATAGATTCTTGCCTGATGCTGTCTACTGACGAAGGAGGTGCAAGAAAAGGGGCTGGTCGGACAGGGCTTGCAATCGCCACCGCTGGGGTGATGAGGGGTGTCGTCAAAGGACTGGCTTCTCGAGCGGCGATGGCTGCAGTCACACTCGCAGCACCGCCCTTGGTGTGGGGGAGCACGGAGAGCTGGTGGTTGCTCGGATTCACAGTCAGTTCATGAGATCCCGATGTCGGGTAGCCGCTGATGCTAGCTGCTGCCTGTGCCGTACTCGGAGAGACGCTCATGGCGTCTTTTTTAGACTCAGGCTCGACGTCTGTAGCTCGCTGCTGAAGGAGCTGACAAGAGGAGAGAAGCATTGATAGGAAAAAGAATACGATTCCAAGGCGCTGACGATAGAGCATGCGTTGATTATATCAGGGATGTAACAATAGTTCAAGGGCGAAAATGGATTATTGCACGGGAGGGTGTGCGCGAGGCCCGATTTCAAGCGCATGCTTCGAGCTAGCTTATCATAAAGGACTTTGGGAGACTTCTATTTTCTCGTGAGTCGAGATTTTGAGATGATTTTCGAGACGAATTTTTGACGATTGATGGCTCAGAGTACTCATCTAAGATGAGAAATCGAGAGAGATCCAGCCGAAAAGCACGCAGAAGATGCCTCGTGGGGTGATTTCTCACATGAGCTTACAGCTTACCTAGAAATGACGAGAATTTGGAGAAGCCCCCTTAAATAAAAAGGCAGCCTCCCCCTGATGAAGGGAGAGGCTGCAAGGTATGATGTTGTTCCCCGATTAGGAGGCATCGTAGCTTGTGACCAAGCTACGGATGCGCCCATTGACCTGTGAGAGGCGTGAGCGAAGAACGGCACGGTACTCTTCCATATCAGGCATAGGACCATCGGCAGCTCCAGAGATGACAGCAGCCTCGGCAATGGCAGGGCAAATGTATTCAATCATGCGAGGATCGAAGGGCTTGGGAATGACATAGTCACGACCGAACTCCAAGGCAACGCCACCATTGGCCTCGACTACCTCAGCAGGGACGGGGAGACGTGCGAGATCGGCGAGAGCGCGCGCGGCGGCGATCTTCATGGCTTCATTAATCGTCGTCGCGCCCATATCGAGGGCTGCGCGGAAGATGTAGGGGAAGCAGCTCACGTTGTTCACCTGATTGGGCCAGTCACTACGACCTGAGCCCATGATGCACTCGGGATTGCCCTCCTTGGCATCGGCGTAGGTGATTTCTGGGTCGGGGTTGGCGCAGGCAAAGATGATGGGGCTAGCGGCCATGCTGCGCACCATTTCCTTCTTGAGCAGATCCTTCTTGGAGAGACCCAAGAAAATGTCCGCGCCTTGGAGCGCGACCTCGAGGGTGCAGTCTTCACTCTGGGCAAACATGGCCTTGGTCGAGTGGAGGTCACTGCGTCCCGTGTGGAGGAGACCGCGGGAGTCAAACATATAAATATTCTCACGACGCACGCCGAGAGCCATATAGAAGTTCGCACAAGCGATGCCAGAAGCACCCGCGCCGCTGACGACGCACTTCATATCTTGCAATTGACGCCCTGTGAGGTGAGCCGCATTGAGCAGGGCGGCACCAGAGATCACCGCTGTGCCATGCTGGTCATCGTGGAAGACGGGGATATTCATCTCCTCACGCAGACGCTGCTCGACGATGAAGCACTCAGGGGCTTTGATGTCCTCTAGGTTGATCGCTCCGAAGGTAGGCTCCATGGTCTTGATCACCTCAATGAGCTTCTCAGGGGAGCTTATATCGAGCTCAATATCAAAGGCGTCAATATCAGCAAACACTTTGAAAAGAAGGGCTTTACCCTCCATCACTGGCTTAGAAGCGAGCGCTCCAATATTGCCCAAACCAAGAACAGCCGTGCCGTTGCTAATGACGCCGACGAGGTTGTTACGACCTGTGTATTTGGCCGCTAATTTGGGATTTTTCTCTATTTCTAGGCATGGTTCGGCTACACCGGGTGAGTAAGCTAAGGTGAGGTCTTCCTTGGTGTAGCATGTTTTACAGGGAAGCACTTCGAGCTTCCCAGGGCGTGGATGTTCATGATATTCCAACGCGCGATCCTTCAGGTTATTATTATTCATATACAAGGCAAAAAAAATCGAAGACAGCATGATAACACTTTTTGGGAGTATTGGCAAGCATCTTTTCTATAGTTTCAAATCTTTCTATTTATTCAGCTTGAAGTACGCTTATCAACGAAATCCTAGAGAATGCAAGAAAGCTGCACACGCACAAAGAACGAAGGCACCATGATTGCGCCTTCGTTCTTTGTGCGTGTCTCGCTTTTTAGCTCTGCTGCCTGCGTCGACGCGAAAGCAACCCAGCCAGTGCGAGCAAACTCAATGTCGCCGTGCTAGGCTCAGGTATGTGGTTAAACGCTACCGCGCCGCCTCCCATCTGCACCCCTGAGTTCAGCATCAGTGTGTAGCCGTTCGATCGCAGGGCGAGCTCGTCGAGCAAGGCCTCATTTTGCTCAAAATCGACGCCCACGAAATTAAAGGCAAAGCTCTCTCCGCTTTCCATCATCGCCTCAAGATCATAGCCAACAAGGTCAAGATAGAACAGTCCGTCTATCGTCGCCATCCCCGTCACGAGGTCTATGTCATAGATATTATAGACGTCTATATCAGTCAGGCTGTAGCTAGCTGTTGGGACGACGGTGAGGCTGGAGTTCTTCAAGATCACCGCGTCTTTCATCTCTCCTGAGAAATCCGTGGCTGTGCCTATCATGGATCGCCACCAGCTATTGAAGTGCATCTCCGTGAAGGTGAGCGAGCCACCCTGTGCCAGCTCAAAGCTGGTATTGGTATTGATGAGAGAATCTACGATTTCTGTATCACCTGCTACGATGAAGGAGCTATCGAGGATATCCATCTCGCTGAGCTTTGCGTCAGAGAGCGTGAGCTGACGTACATACTGGATGCCCGCATTCTCAACATGCGCATTGCTGATCTGGCTATTGCTCAGTGTTGCGCCTTTCGCACTCTGCGCGGAGATGCGCAGAGTGCCTTTGTTGCTCAAGGCTATCTTTTCTGATGAGTTACCAAGCGCCAGACGGCTAATACTGGAGTCAAGCTCTAATACCGCCGTCCCTCCTGCGACATTGAGCTGCGCGGTTGTCAGCTGGTGTGATGTTGCATCCGATGACAGGCGTGATGCCGCGTTGATATTCAGAGTATCTAGCTCCACAACATCCTGCGCAAAGATGAGCTCTGGCGCAGCGAGGGAGAGTGTCTTTGTGCTACCTATATTGACGAGTTTGAGTGTGCCATCTCCCACGACATTCGCGTGCATGTCACCCAGCGCGCTGGCGATGGTGAGCGTTCTATCTGCTTCTGTCAAGAAGTTGACTGTCGAGCCAGCATCAGGGGTGCGCAGGCTGTGATAAATGGTGACATCATTATCTCCCGCCGCAGCCCCTACCGTCGCGCCCGAGGAGAGGAATATTCCCAGCGCGCCGCTATAGTCTGTCGTGTCTTTCTGATTACCCATTAGAAGCGTGCCTCCGTCTTTCACATAGACACCAGGTATCCCCATCATGGGCAGATGATTGTACGCGGTGCCGCCCTGCCTGAGCTCCAGCGTGCCTCCTTCAAATACGTTGACATCCGCGCGGCCTTCCATATTCACGACAGCCGCTTCGGAGATGAGTGTGCCGTAGATATTGAGCTTATTGTGATGATTCGACGCGGAGAGCTGAAAGGAGGCGAGACCTATGCCATAATCATCCGTGGATGTACCCACAATGTGCAGGGTCGCGTCGTCATTAATATTCAGCGTGCCTACAGATCCTCTGGAGAGGGAGAGGCCTTTGACGCTGTAGGTACCACTACCACCTATGTTGATGTTATCGCCATTGAGTATCATGCGCGTGCTGCTCTCATCGAGGTGAGCCCCCTCGCCGAGAACGATATTGTAGCGCGATAGCCAACGATCGCCATTGCTCGAGCTGACCTGCGCACCCGCGAGTAATTCGAGCGTCGCGCCACCGACGAGGTCTATATGGGAGAGTGAGGCTTCTCCGCTGAGCTTCATATGCCCATCGACGTCGAGCTTGCCTGCGAACCCTTCCAGCCCACTCAGCTGCGCTGTGTCGTCTACACTGACCTTCACCGTACCCGAGCCCGTGATCGCTCCCGAGGAGTTTGCGCCATTGGCGAGGTAGAGGGTGTCGACGCTATCTAGTCTCAGCTGTGCTTGAGAGACCCCTTCGAAAGTGATGCTTGTCGCGGCCGTATCAACATGACCGATGAAGTCTGCTAGCCCTGAGAAGGTCACGCTGCTCACGCCATCGGCGCGCACGGTGCCTTCTCCTTGGAAGGCGGTCTCGATGCGCTCGACATTCGCGATGACAAAGATACCGCTCTGCTCAATCGTCAAATTATTAAAATCGAAAGCCTTCTCTCCCTGAATGTAGGTACCATTACGCACCGTGACATTGCCCGTATAGTAGTCGAGCCAGTCCTTGTCGCTGAACTGACCTGCATCCATATTCAGAATAACATGAGTATCTTTTGCGCCGTCGAGCTGCAAGATGCGCGTGTGGTCCATGAGACCATCACCGATGAGCTCCATCGAGCCACCCGAGGAGATGAGCATGCGCTCGACCTCGAGCTGATGCCCATTCGCCTCAAGAGACATAGAAACACCGTCGATGAAGAGACGCTCTACGCTAACACCTGCTTCTTGGAGGATAAGGCTACTATTTTGCGCAAAGACGAAGCGCAGAGAGTCCCCCTGCTGGGGGCTTTTGCTCGTCATGTAGAAATCTTGAGTCATATCAATGAAGAACTCTCTCAGCGGTGAGCTCCTCGTCACGCTGCCGTCACTGTTGAATGTCCAGAGGTATTGCTCTGTGCCCGATCCTACGACATTATTGCTATTCAGGGAGGTGAAGTTGTCTCCTGTCCCCTTGCTAAAGATCTGGTATTGAGAGCTGGACGCGCCACCATTGAGCTGACTGAGATCCAATGCGATGTTGCTGTCAAAGCTGATCGTGCCAGCATTCTGAATCGTCTGTGACAGGGTGAGCTGGCCATCGAGATTCATCGTGCCCTCATTGGTGATGCTGCCTGTCATGCTGCTGTGACCTGCGATGTTCACCGTGCTGTCGCGCTCGATGGTCAGATCCATTTCATAATATCCGCCATCGTTGATGGAGAGGGTAGAGCCACTCTTCATCGTCAGACTGCCTGTAAAGCTAGAGCCTTGGTGCAGATGAGCCGTACCTGAGACGCTCATCGCACCTGCGTAGCTGGATTGATCCTCGAGCACGATGCCAGATGTGCTATCGACGCTCAGGGTTTTGCTCGTCAGGCTTACCTGCTGACCTAGGGTGAGGGTGGAGGAGGAGCTCACGCTGATGTTGCTCGCCTTCATCGAGACGTTGACCCATCGATCAGGGTCGAGTGCGGGTCTATAGTTTGCACCGGTGACATGCTGATCGGGGTTGGCTACTTCGAGCTGGTAGCCTGTCAGGCTCATGTCTGCATTCTTGATGCTCATATCACCGCTGATCTGCACCTCGTTGCTCAGCTGTATATTCTTGTCAGCCGCAGCAGTCGCATCAAAGCTCAGATGCAGCACCCCCGTGCCATCACTCTTCAGGCTGGCTGAGTCATAAAAGGCGGACTTCAGCTCATGCTGCGCGTCGCCCGTGGTCTTCGCGTAGGAGAATGTCACCTCACTATCCGTCTTCGTATTGATGATATTCGCCTTACGGTCGAAGACATAGAGATTCTCGCTCGTACGAGCGTAGTTCACCCCATTGAGCTCCAGCGTACCGCCCGAGGCGCCGAACTGGATGTCACCGTTGATCTGCTGATCATCCGCGAGGATGACTGTCGAGGCGGTGTTGATCTGCACATCATTCGCCGCGTAGCCACCCACTCTATTCAGATAGACCGTCACGCCTACGCCGAGATTGAGATCTACACTGTTGTCACCTGTCCCCGCGAGCTCGAAGAAGCCGCCGTAGATTTCGTACTCATTCGCGCTGTTCATGCGTGCATTCTCACCGACAATGCGCCATTCATCGCCCGCCTGCCCTGTGAGGGTGGATTTCACGCGGACATGCTCTTCGATGATGTAGCCCCCTGTTTGGAAATTCACCTGATCATTTGAGGCATTCAGGAAATAGGTCGCAGGCTTTTCGCTCGTGCTATCGGCACTGCGGAGGAATTGCATCGTGCCAGCTCCCGTATTCACACTCCCCTCAAAGTTCAGAGTCGTATTCCCATTATTCAGCACCCAGTCGAGGCTAGCCCACATCTCATCATTCGTCGCGAGAGTACCAGCCGTGCTCGTGTCTCCGCGCTTCCCCTGAGCGAGAGCCTGCACGGAGCTACGGCCTACAGTCGCGCCCCCCAACTGCACAAGCCCGCTGGCATCCGCTCCCAATACTGTCCAGATCGTCTCCTTCGCATCAAACACCTTGGCCGAGCCATTGATCACGTGGTCAAAGAACTCATGGGAGTAATCCATATAAGGCGTGCTCGTCGCGTCCTTCGGCGATGAGGAGGCCGTGTGAACACCGATGAATTGGAAGCTCTTTGTCTCCTCATTATAAAAAATCACCGATGAGCCACTGTCACCGCTATTCCCGTTATTCGGAACGATATTCTCATCCCTATCTACAGAAACAAGGGGCTTGCCCAGCAGGCGGCTCGAGTCGACCTGTATCGTATTACCTCGACCATCGGTGACTGTGTTTGTCTCGGTCTGGTAGCTATTCGGCGTGACGGTTCCCGCGGTCGCCAATCCGTAATCGTGACCACTTGCCACCGTTCCGTCTTCATTGTAGGTGACCTGCGTACCACTACCGGCGCGCCAGATGGTCACATCTTGCAGGTTCTCAAAAGCCAGCTTGGGGTCTGTGTATTGATCGTCCGTCGCGTATTCCCAGTGGACGACATCGGTCGCCACCTTGCTAAGCCTGTGTACAGCGAGGTCGAGTACATTCCACTCCCCTGCATACACCGACTGAATCGTGCGGTAAGACTCCTCTACAGGAGTGCCGTCTGCTCCCAGACGATTACTGAAGCTAAAGGAGCCAGGATCACCAGCATGCACGCAGTCAATCGTCCAATTCTGCCCACCTGATAAACCACCATGCGACGGAAGCAGGGCGCCAAAATCGGGGACGACAGCTATGGTCCCCACGACATTGCCAGCCTTGTCATAAACATCGACATTCGTTGCACCTGCGGTGTAGTCGCCGCGGTTTTCTGCGAGATTGCGGTAGAGATCGATGCCTAGGTCATCGTACATGTGACCTGCTTGGAGCGTAGAAGGCAGAGTGATTAAGCTCATCGCGACGACGAGAGCTTTCAAAAGAGAAGAGTTGAGACGTAAACGCATGCCGTATGTTCAATTGTTATTGAATTTATACAGTGTTTTGTTAGAGAAGGCAACTCAAATCATGACACAGAGAGATTATTTTCACACCTACCCCCAACTCAGGTACAAGAAAAAGGGAAACGTCGCTCAAAAATAGCAGATCGACTACATTATCATTGACAAATGACGCAGAATATGAGAGTATCGCGCACCACTCTTTTCTCGCTGACTAGGGTGAGACCCACTGGCGGGTAGCAACAGAGCGTTACCGACGTCAGAATACCTCAAACAAACTCAATTTCATTTCATAGAATTTATTCCATATGGCAACACCGACCCTCAAGGTCGCCAAGCGCGACGTAACTGGCACTGGCAAACTCAACGCCCTTCGCGCAGCAGGCTACGTCCCTGGTGTCATCTACGGACGCACCGTAGGTGAGAACATCAACATCCAAGTCGCCAAGACCGACCTGCGCATCCTGCTCAACGAGCAACCCATCGACAGCTTCATCGTCAATCTCGACCTCGACGGTCAGATCATCATGGCACTCGTCAAGGACATCCAGCGCAACTTCCTCACGGACAACGCTACCCACCTTGACTTCCTCTCCGTCACCGAGGAGAGCATCGTACAAACACGCGTCCCCCTCAAGCTCACTGGCACAGCTGCTGGTATCGGCATGGGTGGTGTCGTCCATCAGATCGTCCACGAGATCCCTGTCAAGTGCGCTGTGAAGAATATCCCCTGCTGCATCGAGGCTGACATCACCCCCGTCGGCATGAAGGAGTCTCTGCGTCTGCGCGAGGTCACGCTCCCTGAGAACATCTCTACACCCTACAACGGTACTGTTGTTCTTGCTTCCGTCATCAAGCCATAAGGCTCACTCGGAAACGCAATCACATTTTCAAACGACACGCCCCTTTTCAGGGCGTGTCGTTTCGTTATACACCAATAGAGTCATATTAGGCAGTCTACACAGATATTTTACTTTGCAAGAGAGGAGAGATGAGGTACAATGCTCACACGGCGTGTATGCAACACGTCCCCCTCTCATATGAAGATTGTCCTCGCATACTCAGGTGGTCTTGACACATCAGTGCTACTGGTGTGGCTCAAGGAGAAGTATAATGCTGAAATCATCGCTTTTTGCGCCGATGTAGGCCAAGGCGATGAGCTTGACGGCATTGTCGAAAAGGCTCTCGCCACAGGTGCTTCCAAGTGTATCATCGGCGATCTCAAGGCTGACTTTGCTGCCAATTACATCTATCCCATGTTCCAAGCCAATGCGGTCTACGAAGGTCGCTACCTGCTGGGCACCTCGATTGCACGCCCCTGCATCTCCAAGGCTATGGTGGATCTCGCCCTCGCCGAGGGTGCACACGCCATCGCGCATGGTGCGACAGGTAAGGGAAATGATCAGGTGCGTTTTGAGCTCTCGATCAACGCGCTTGCTCCTCAGCTCGAAGTGATCGCCCCTTGGCGCATGAAGGAATGGCGCGACCAATTCCCCGGCCGCAGCGAGATGATCGCCTTTGCCGAGGCTCACAATATCCCCATCCGCCAGAGCATGAAAAAGCCCTACTCCATGGATCGCAACCTCCTTCACATCTCCTACGAGGCTGGTATTCTTGAAGACACATGGTATGATGCCACGACGGAAGACGATCGCGAGATGTACCTGCTCTCCACCGCTCCCGAGGATGCCCCCGACACTCCCGAATATGTCCAGTGCCTCTTTGAAAAAGGTGATATCATCGGTCTACAGTACGAAGGACTCGAGTCTCTCATGGCTGAGCTCGATGTCACGGCCTGCGGTGAGCGCGATGGCTACACGCTGCTTGACCCCCTCGGTGTCATGCTCGTGCTCAACGCCCTCGGCGGCAAGCATGGTATTGGTCGCATCGACATTGTGGAGAATCGCTTTGTCGGCATGAAGAGTCGCGGTATCTATGAGACCCCCGGTGGTACGATCCTGCTGGCAGCTCATCGCGATATTGAGACGATCACGGTAGACCGTGAAGCGCAAAAGGTACGCGACTCGCTCATCCCTGAATACGCCGCTATGGTGTACAATGGCTTCTGGTTTGCACCTGAGCGCGAGGCTATTCAAGCCCTCGTCACCAAGACGCAAGAAACGGTCAATGGTGAGGTGCGCCTCAAGCTCTACAAGGGTAATGTCATGAATGCAGGTCGCAAGAGCCCCAACTCGCTCTACAACTACGCCATGGCCACGATGGAGGCCGACTACACAGAGGAAGACTACAATCAGGATGATGCCAGCGGCTTTATCCACCTCAATGGTCTACGCCTCAAGCAGTTCGCGCGCGTCAATCAAGATAGCTAATCTTTTTTTCAAAACCTCCGTGCCTTTACTTGGGTGAAGGCACGGCTTTTTTTTCTCACTCATGAGCACGCCGTTGCCCAAACTATCTTATCTCCTGCTCTCATACAATCGAGCGAAGTACATTCGCGCGGCGATAGAGAGTGCCTTTGCGCAAGACTATGCAGGAGAGTTAGAAATCATCATCAGCGACGACTGCTCAACGGACGGGAGCTATGAGATCATCCAAGAGTGCGCTGCTGCCTACACGGGGGATCGCCGTGTGATTGTCACCCAGACGCCTCGCAATGGGCATCTCGCCGCGCATACGAATCATGCGCTCAGCTTTGCTACAGGGGAGTGGATTATACGCGCGGATGATGATGACTACTCCTCGGTGGATCGTTGCAGCTTGATTGCAGAGGCTATTTGTCAATTCCCAGACAGCACTTATGTGGGTGTAGAAATTGAGCATTTCGATGACAGTCAAGATGCAGCCATACGCGAAATCGTCTCAAGACCAGCACGACGCGAGGAGACGAGCGTGAGGCGATTCGATGTCCGCGATGACATAGAGAACGTCAAGGCTATGGGAGCAAAGTGCTCACAGATGAATGCTTGGCGCAAGGTCTGCTACGATACCTTTGGAGCACTAGACCCGCAGGGCTACTATGTCGATGATTACTGCGTCTATCTGAGGGCGAATCTTTTGGGGAGCTGCGCGCTCGTTGAGCATGCGATTCCTCACTATATCAGGACCGCGAGCAACAACATGTGCCGAGGAGGCGACGATGGCACACGCGGTTATCGGGCTATTCTACGCCTAGAAAAGTTCAACGACACCTATTACAACATCACCTTGCCACCTTTAAAAAAGGAGCTGGCTCTCTACAAGGATTACCTAAGCAAGCTTGACGCACAGAGGCAGACTGAGCTGCAGCCTTGGATTGATCATATAGAAGATCTCCTACAGACGCGCGCGCTGCTAGCAGACTACTGGCGCAAGGGCTGCCTCTACCGTTATCAGATCAAGCGCAAGATGAGCTACCGTGGCGCCTTCTCATGGCTGCGCCTCCTCCCCATGCCCATCTTTGCCTGCCTTCTTGCAACTTACCGTCGATTTTTCTAATCAAGTGCTCGTATACACAAGCATTTGAATGCATAAGATTCAAATTTATACTACGCGATCAACCTTTCTTTTACCTATCGTTTATGATACCACATTCCGCACAAACACCTTTATCAATCTTCATGCACCCGAGATGCTTTTGGAGCACTCGCCTTGGAGGAATTGCACGCTACGTATGCGAACTGGCGCGTGAGCTTTTTGAGATGGGACACACCGTCCATATCCCCATTAAAAATACACCTTCTGAATATTTATTAAAAGCCGAGTATTTTAATCGCATCTCAGAGGATGCACCTACTCTACCATGGTACCTATCGCAGTTTTGCCAATTCGGTATGAGAACGAGTAAAGCAGGCTACTTCCTCCGCTACGCTCGCCGCTGGGAGGGTGTCCAGGCAATGAAGCGACTCTCATTTGACGTGGTACATCCTACAGAAACCAATTCACTAGAAGTCCTCAATCATCTCAATGGGAAAGCTCTCGTCGTCACAATTCATGACATGATTCATGAATTACGCCCCGAGTGCTTCGCCGCGCATGATCCATCCGCACATCGTAAAAAGATCATGATCGAGCAAGCGACACGCATCATTGCCATTTCACAGAAAACAAAGGACGATATCATACGTCTCTACAAAGTAGCAACAGATAAAATTGATGTCATCCATCACGGCAATTCTTTATGCCTTCCCGAGCATCATGAGGAGAAGCAGCTCCATATCCCTCAACGCTACGTTCTCTATGTAGGGCAGCGCAATAGTTACAAAAACTTCCCGCGAACCCTTCACGCCATGAAGGTCCTCATGGAAAAGCACAATGAAGTACATCTCATCTGCGCGGGCGGAGGGGCATTTAAAGAGGATGAGCAAAATCTTATCAATGAATTGGGTATAGCCGATCGTGTCCAACAAATGTGGGTGAGCGATGAGGAACTAGCCATTTTATACAATCGCGCTCTATGCTTTATTTATCCTTCAGAATACGAAGGATTTGGACTACCTATTCTCGAAGCCTTTAATTGCCACACTCCCGTACTCTGTGCGGATGCTAGCTGCTTTCCAGAAGTGGCAGGCGATGCGGCGCTCTACTTCAATCCTACAGATATTAAAGAAATGACGCAGAGAATGGAGCTAATGTGCAGCGATGAGCAACTACGTGAAGATTACATCGCACGAGGACGGGAACGTATCAAGCTATTCTCATGGCGGAGCTGCGCTGAAAAAACACTCGCTTGCTATCAAAAGGCCATTCAAAGCAAGCAATCCGCTGATCTAAAGGGCTAAATAAGTTTTACAGCCTCCTCGCGTGCCCACGCATCGTCCTCGATGATGATATCGAGACTATCACCGTAGTCGCGCGGAGTGGATCGCTCAAGCACGCGCTCGACGGTGCGCCAAATCCCCGCGAAGCTGAGCTTGCCCGCAACAAAGGCATCGACGGCGACCTCATTGGCAGCATTGTACATGGCGGGCATCGTCCCGCCGCGCAGACCTGCCTGCTGCGCGAGGCGCAGCGCAGGGAAGTCCTCCCAGCGAGGCGCCTCAAAGTGCAGGCTCGCGAGCTTCGCAAGATCGAGCTTGTGCAGGGAATTGGGGAGTCGATCTGGCCAAGTAACGGCGTATTGAATGGGAAAGCACATATCACTCGCACTCAACTGTGCCAAGATAGAGCCATCGGTGTACTCCACGAGCGAATGCACGATGCTCTGTGGATGCACGATGACATCCACGCGATCCATAGGGATGTCAAAGAGCCATCTAGCCTCGATCATCTCCAGCCCCTTGTTGAAGTAGGTGGCGGAGTCGATGGTGATCTTTTGCCCCATGCTCCACGTGGGGTGCTTGAGAGCCTGTTCTAGTGTAACCTTTTCGAGCTGCTCGCGCGGCGTCTGGCGGAAGGGGCCACCGCTCGCCGTGAGGATGAGGCGCGACACCTCAGCAGCACCGCCTCGATGACCTTGGATGCATTGAAAAATAGCATTATGCTCACTATCGACGGGAAGGACATTGACCCCCTTGGCGCGAGCACGCTGCATCACGAGCTCTCCTGCCATCACGAGGATCTCCTTGGAGGCGATCGCGAGGTCCTTCCCCGCGTCAATCGCGCACAGGGTGGGATAGAGACCTGCCGTCCCGATAATGGAAACGAGCACCATGTCGGTCTGTTCGAGGCGAGCCAAGGCACAGAGCCCCTCTAGACCTCCATAAACCTGTGTATCACTAGGGACTAAGGCTCGTAGGTCATCGAGATACTCCGTCTGAAAAAGAGCGACATGCTTCACGCCAAACTCACGCGCCTGCTGCGCGAGCTCTCGATAATTACGCTGCGCCGCAAGAGCGACGACCTCCATACGCTCAGGTATATCGCGCGCTACCTTCAAGGCACTCGTGCCTATGCTCCCTGTTGACCCGAGGACTACAACTCGTTTTCTATCCATGATATTTCAAAGAAGAATATAGGATTTGGGCTGCGGGATCAAGATATTTCTCCCATCGGGTGTAAAGTATGCTCATTGTTTCCAAAACAGAGCTTTCAAAAGCACGATGATAGTGTAAAATAGAGTTTTCAGAAAATATACAATAAATAGCGCACAAAAAAATCAATTGAGTAACTTCCGCGTGACTTGTACCCTCATTTTGCAAGCAAGCTCCTTGCTCGTGCTGACATGGGTGCTTTTTCCATCTAAATATTCTTCTCATTGACCTAGTTACGCGGTTAGGATCACAATCTTTGGGTCACATGTGGCAGCAGCTCATTCGGAGCTGATGTTTACCCTTGATTTTGGATTTTTTTTAGATATAATGCACCGAGAGGATTATGATAGAAAAACTACGCATTAGACTCCTTGACCGTGTGAATCCTGCTCGGATTCACCTCATAGGAGTAGCTGGCTCGGGCATGAGTGGATTGGCACGCATGCTGCTGGAGATGGGACATCAGGTAAGTGGCTGCGATCGAGTGACCAGCGGAGAGACAGAGAACCTGCAACGCGCGGGACTCGACTTTTCCTGCCCTCACAATGAGAACTCCGTCCAAGATGCCGAGATCGTCATCTACTCCAGCGCGATACGTGAGAACAACGTCGCACTCGCCGCAGCTCGCGCTCTCGGGGCCTCCTGCCTACGCCGCGCCGAATGCCTCGCCGCCATCCTCAACAACAAGCGCGGCGTCATCGTCGCGGGCACACATGGCAAGACAACGACCTCATCCATGCTCACCCACCTCCTGCGTGAGAGCCGCCTGCGCCCCTGCCACTACGTCGGCGCCGAGATCCCCGTGCTAGGCTCCAACGCACACTGGAATGAGCAGAGCGAATACCTCATCGCCGAGGGTGATGAGAGCGATGGTACGCTGGTGAATTACCTCCCTGAGCACAGCATTGTGCTCAATATCGAGGCAGAGCACCTCGATTTCTACCGCGACATCGACCACATCAAAGAGGTCTTTCACATCCTCTGTCGCAACACAAAGGGCAAGATTTTCTACTGCAAGAGCGATGAGGGCTCTACCGCGGTCTGCTCGCAATACCCCAACAGCATCTCCTACGGCTGGCAGGATGCAGACTACACAATCACGGACATGATCGTGAGTCGTGGGCGCACGCATTTTAATGTCCACCATCACGGCGAGCTGCTCGGGCGCGTCGAGCTGGGTATCCCCGGCAAGCACAATGTGCTCAATGCTCTCGCCGCCGTCGCCGCCGCCCTTGAGATGGGAGGCGACTTCGTCGCCATCGCCAAGGGGCTCACGAGCTTCGCCGGTGCGAAGCGACGCTTTGAGACCAAGTACCTCAGCCGCAACTACCACGTGGTTGACGACTACGGTCATCACCCCACGGAGGTCGCAGCGACTCTCCAGACGGCTCGCAGCCTCTCACCCGAGCGACTCATCGTGCTCTTTCAGCCGCACCGCTACACGCGCACGCAGCTCTTGCGTGATGATTTTGGTGCATGTCTGCAAGACCTCGATCGCCTCGTCGTCACCGACATCTACCCTGCCAGTGAGCCTCCGATCGAAGGGATCACGGGACAGACCATCATTGACGCGGTGCGCGAGCGCGGCAAGGTGAAGTGCAAGAACATCTCAAGCGTGCGCGACGCGCAAATGGAGGCGGGCAACCGCATCAAGCCGGGCGATCTCATCATCACACTGGGAGCGGGCAACATCCACGAGGCTGGCAGCAAGCTCGCGCAAGATCTGCGCGTCATCGGCGATCTCCTCCAAGAGGTGGGTGAGCAGGACATCGACTGGAAGCTCTACGAGCCTATGCACAAGCATACCACGCTGCGCATAGGCGGCGCGGCGCAGTACTTCATCGAGCCTCACAGCATCGAGAGTCTGCAAGGCAGTATCAATTTCTTTAAAGACCGCAGCATCCCAGTCTACGTCATCGGTCGTGGTAGCAATCTGCTCGTACGCGACGGCGGTATACGTGGTGCTGTCATCCGCCCCAAGGGCAGTATCTTTGAGCACATTGAGCTCAAGGGCAAGACGCTCACGGTCGGCAGTGCCGTCCCCCTCGCCAAGCTCGCTCGCAAGGCGCAAAAGCTCGGCATCAAGGGCTTTGAATGGATGGCTGGTATCCCTGGCAATGTAGGCGGCAGTCTACGCCAGAATGCGGGGGCAATGGGTGAGGACATGTGGTCAGTCTTCTCCTCGGCACTCTGCATTGATGAGACAGGCGAGCAGGTGACGCTACACAAGGAGAACATGGCGCCAGCGGAGTACCGCCGCATCTCCGACTTCTGCCACAACATCGTTGTGGAGGCCAACTTCGTCGCCGAGAGCGACAATACCGCCGCGATCAAAGAGCGAGGCGAGCTGCTGCGCGACAAGCGTCGCAACAGTCAACCCAGCGAACCCAGCGCGGGCTGCACCTTCACCAATCCCACCAACGATGAGGGCATCACCCTCCCTGCGGGCAAGCTCATTGATGAGCTCGGTCTCAAGGGACACCGCATTGGAGACGCCATGATCTCGCCCGTGCACGCGAACTTCATCGTCAACATGGGAGACGCGAGCGCGAATGACGTCACCCAGCTCATTGATCTCATCATCGCCCGCGTCAAGGAAGTCCACGGTCTGACGCTGCGCCCCGAAGTCCAGATCATTGGCGAGCGTGTAGCAGAATTTTAACACATCTATCCCCAATCTATTACCCATGTCCCGTACACTACGCAAAGACAGCCCCATCACCCTGCTCATGGGCGGTCCTGGCTCTGAACACGAAGTCTCGCTGAGCTCAGGTCAAGCTGTCCTCGAAGCCCTGCGCGAGGAAGGCTTTAGCGCCCTCACTCCCCTCGTCGTCACTACCCTCGCACCCGAGATCCCTGCGGGTACCGAGCTCTGCTACAATCTCATCCATGGCACTTATGGCGAGGACGGAGCTCTCCAGAGCTACCTCGACACGCTGCGCATCCCCTACACGGGAGCAGGTGCTGCGTGCAGCCGCCTCTGCTTTGACAAGGTCGCGACAAAGCGCGCCATGCAGGCCGCCCACGTCCCCTGCCCGAGCGATGAAGTACTCACACGCGATCAAGTGGAGCGCGGAGAGCGCCCCAGCCTCTCGCTGCCCTGCGTCGTCAAGCCCCCCCGCGAGGGCTCCTCGGTCGGGGTACATATCGTCCGCAGCGAGGAAGAGCTCACCCACGCGCTGCAAGATGTCGCGCAATATGGAGAGGAGATCCTTGTCGAGGAATTCATCGAGGGACGCGAGCTCACGGTCTCCATCCTCGATGGCAAGGCTCTCCCCATCGTACGCATCAGCCCCCGCTCAGGCTTCTACGATATGAAGAACAAATATCCCTCCCTCTACGCGGGTGGGGCTGGCAGCGACTACATCTGCCCTGCCGACCTCAGCGAGGAGGAGACCTGCTCTGTCCAGCAAGCAGCTCTGCAAGCCTACCGCGCTCTGCGCGTCGAGGTCTACGGACGTGTCGATGTACTACTCACAGCAGATGGGCGTCCCTACGTCCTTGAGATCAACACGATACCAGGCATGACAGCCACATCCCTCTTCCCCAA
>CAYJOV010000029.1:0-20588 GCA_964371905.1 uncultured Akkermansia sp.
CACGTGGGGTGCGCTTGAGGTAGCCTTGCATGATGAGGAAGGGCTCGTGCACGTCCTCGATGGTGGATTCATCCTCGCCGACGGCAACTGCGAGGGAGGAGAGCCCTACGGGACCTCCGTTGAACTTGCCCACCATGGTTTCGAGTAGCCTTTTGTCCATCTCATCAAGACCGTCTTCATCAATATCGAGCATGCTGAGTGCTCGATGCGCGATCTCCTCGGTGATGCGACCATCGGCCTTGACCTGCGCGTAGTCGCGCACCCAGCGCAGCAGGGAGTTGGTGATACGAGGGGTGCCACGTGAGCGACGCGCGATGCCTAGCGCGCCGCCATCGTCGAGCGGTACTTGGAGGAGATCGGCGGAGCGGTGCAGGATGTGGCAGAGCTCTTTTGCGGAGTAGTAATCAAGGCGATTGATCATGCCGAAGCGTGAGCGAAGGGGACCTGTGAGCTTGCCCGCGCGCGTGGTCGCACCTATGAGGGTGAACTTGGGCAAATTGAGTTGAATAGAGCGCGCATTGGGTCCCTGATCAATGATGATATCGAGGCGAAAGTCCTCCATCGCAGGGTAGAGGTATTCCTCAATGGCGGGGTGGAGGCGATGGATCTCGTCGATGAAGAGGATGTCGCCCTTTTGAATATTGGTGAGGATGCCCGCAAGGTCGCCCGCCTTCTCGATCTGAGGACCTGAGGTGGTGTGGAGTTTCTTACCCACGGCATGGGCGATGATGTTGGCGAGCGTGGTCTTGCCCAGCCCTGGGGGACCGCTGAGGAGGACGTGATCGAGCACATCGTCACGCATACGGGCGGCCTCAACCATGAGTAGCAGACGTTCTTTGATCTTTTCTTGTCCGCAAAACTCGCTGAAGGCGGGGGGGCGCAGGGAGAGGTCAAAGGTGGTGTTGGGCACTTCGTTGAGATGCGTGTAGAGGGACTGATCCATAGATGTTTTGCTGCCACAGCCTAGCATAGATCATGCATCGAGTCAAGAGGTGAGGTCGATCGGCTGATTATATGAACTGGTGCATCTCATGGAAAAATGTGAAACGGCATACGCATAATGCTCCCTACTCGGTTTTGTGATTGCGGATGGCTTGGATATTGTGTATGCTGTCTGTTTGCGATTTTGAATCTCGCCTCTTATATTATGAAATGTTGTCTCCCCCTGCTATCCCTCCTCAACCTCTTGCCAATACAGGCGCAAGACAGCCCTCAATACTCCACCGCCGGCTTCTACGCACAAGCTAATACGGGGCGCGAAGTGCAGGGCCTCAATCCTGTCTGGAAGCTCAAGCTCGACCCCAAAAAGAGCCTAGGGGACGCCCCAAGCAAGCCTGACTTTGATGACAATGACTGGCAAGTCGTCAATCTCCCCAATGGGCTCGAAGAGCTCCCCGCCGAGGCCTCGGGCGGAGTTAACTACCAAGGGGCGGCGTGGTACCGCAAGCACCTGATCATTCCTGCTGAGCTGGAAAATAAACGCCTTGTCCTCTACTTTGAGGGCATCATGGGCAAATCCAAGATCTGGGTCAATGGCCTGCTCGTCAAGGAGCACTTTGGTGGCTATCTCCCAGTTGCTGTTGAGATCGATCGCTACGTCAAGCCGCAGCAAGAGAATGTCATCACCGTGTGGTGTGACAATGAAGATGATGCTAATTACCCCCCTGGGAAGCCTCAAAAAGCGCTGGATTTCTGCTACTTCGGCGGTATCTACCGCGACTGCTGGCTCATTGGTACGAATAAGGATAGCTACATCACCGATGTGAATATGGCGGGCAAGGTCGCGGGTGGTGGCTGTATGGTGACCTATCCCAAGGTGAGTGAGCAGGAGTCCCAGATCGCGATCAAGACAGACCTACACGGTGAGGGACGCGTTGAGTATGAGCTCATAGATGACAAGGGGAAGAGTGTAGCCAAGGGCGAGGGGAAAGAATGCCTGCTGAGCGTCAAAAACGCTCAGCTCTGGTCGCCACGCAATCCCCATCTCTACCAGCTGCATGTGCGCGTCTACAATGCCAACAATGAGCTCGTGGATGGCTACATGAAAAAAATAGGCATACGCAGCATTGATTTCTCCCATGAGAAGGGATTCATCCTCAACGGCAAGCCCTACCAAGACAAGCTCATCGGGGCGAACAGGCACCAAGACTTCGCCGTCATCGGCAATGCCGTGAGCAACAGCCTGCACTGGCGCGATGCGAAGAAGCTCAAGGCGGCCGGACTCGAGCTCATCCGCAATGCTCACTACCCGCAAGATCCCGCCTTCATGGATGCCTGCGATGAGCTCGGCCTGCTCGTCATCAGCAACACCCCCGGTTGGCAGTTCTGGAACAACGCCCCTCACTTTGCCCAGCGCGTTTACTCCGATATTGCGCAGATGGTGAGGCGCGATCGCAGCCGCCCCAGTACTTTTCTCTGGGAGCCCATCCTGAATGAGACGCACTATCCCGCCGACTTTGCGCAAAAGGTCAATGGCATCGTCAAGGAAGAGCTCCCCGGCTCATGGACAGCCTCTGACCTCATCGCACGCGGCAGCGAGCACTTTGACGTCATCTTCACCCACCCCATCTCCAGCAAGGGAGCGGGCATGAGTGCGAGCCAGCTGCAAAAGGATAAGGTCTACTTCACCCGCGAGTTCGGCGACAATGTCGATAGCTGGAGCTCGCACAACTCCCCCTCGCGTGTGGCGCGGCAGTGGGGTGAGGGACCCCAGCTCATTCAGGCTATTCACTACGCGAAGCCCAGCTACAGCTACACCTGCATTGATAGCTTGAAGAAGACACCCGCCTATCACTTCGGCGGCTCGCTCTGGCATAGCTTTGACCACCAGCGCGGCTACCATCCCGATCCCTTCTACGGGGGCATCATGGATGCGTATCGTCGTCCCAAGACCTCTTACTTCATGTTCCAAGGTCAGGCGGCACATCTCGCCCCCATGGTGTATATTGCCCATGAGATGACGCCCTTCTCCCCGCATGATGTCACCGTCATCAGCAATGCCGAGCGCGTGCGCCTCACGAGCTTTGTGGATGGCAAGCCACGCGTGCAGGAAAAGAAGGGGGAATGCTGGTTCACCTTTGACAAAGCCTTTGACTTCCAAAAGGCCAAGGCTCTCACGCGCAAGTGTGGTAAGGACTACCAAGCCCGCATCTACGCCGAGGCCTTGGATGCAGAAGGCAAGGTCATTGCAACTCACGAAGTGATGATGGCGCGTCGTCCTACGCGTCTACGCCTCGTGATGGATGATGAAGGCATCGCTCCCGTCGCCAATGGGGGAGACCAAGTGGTGGTTGTCGCTCAGATCGTGGATGACAAGGGGGTGATACGTCGTCTCAACAACAGCCGTGTGCAGTTCGGGATCAAGGGCTCAGCACAGCTCTATGGCAACGCTGTAGATGGTACGAATCCTCAGACCTTGCTCTGGGGTGAGGCTTCTGTCATCGTGCAAATGGGACTCAAGCCAGGGCCTGTCACCCTGCGCGCAAAGCTCGTCCAAGAAGGGGTGCATACGCCGATCTCAGCCGAGCTCAGTTTCACGACACGTGCGAGTGAGGACAAGCTCCTTTACAAGTCAACGACGCCAGTGAGTACCGCGAAAAAGGCGCCCATCAGCAAGGATCTCTCTGTCAGCGAGGAAGAGCGCGAAGCCGCCCGCCAACAGCTCAAGGAGGTAGAGCAAGATCAAGAGACTTTTTCTAAGAGCCAGAAGTAATACATGTAACAAATTGTAGGATTCGCACAAATGGGCAGATCTGAATCTCAAAGCTTCTTTTTATTGGGTGAAAAATCATATTTTTCATTCAATAAAAGGAAGTACATGCTCTTAACTTGATTAGATAGAGAGTGTCAAGGAGCAAACGGAATAAAAGCAAGCTAGCGCAGCGACGCGAAGCGTATCCTCAGCCTTCTGCTTCGTCTCAAATTGGCATGCAATTTGTGCCGGATTGCGACTTGATAGGATCTAGCTAATCAAGTACGCAAGACGTCGCTGCTACATTAACTCCTGCCAAAGTAATAAAGTAAGTTCCATGTAAGCAAAAGCCTGCCCAATGGCTGGCTCAAGGCTATTCTAGTGCGATGTTTTGTTGAGCCAATCTAGAAGTAGTTTTGATTGCAGAAGATTTATCTGCTGATCATGACTCCGTCCTTCATCGGAGCGAATATGCTTCTCGGCGCGTTCTACAGCTTCGCGAACCTCAGCAGGTAGGCCATCATAGAGTGCAGAGTGGCAGATCATGTTAAAACGCTTGCTCGCCTCGGGATAACGCTGCTCGAGAGTCTTAAAGTGGGGTTTTAGCTTCTTCATCTCTGCATTCAACTCTGCGAATGGCAGAGTATTAGGGAAGATTGGTAGATAATGCTTGCGTATCAGAGCGCTAAGATCAAGCACATAGCCGCGTAGTGGTGCTGGAATATCCTCGGGACTCATGCGATCAATAGCACGCTGACCGAGGATGGCGAAGAGATTGACATCATCCTCTTCTTCTGGACTAAGCTCTGCCGCTGCTGCCAAGAAATGCGCCAAGAAGAGCCATTTGAAGCGTGTCTCCTCCGCGCTCAAAGGCGCAGGTTTTTTAGAAATTGCCTTATCTGTTGGCTGAGTGCTTGTCTGCTCGTTCTCCTGTGCGATACTGTGTGACCCGATGCATAGGAATAGGGTGAGGCACATGGACGTAATTGCTGTTTTCATCCTTGTAGGAATATCATGTAGGATTGTAATTGTCAATTCAGATCCATGTCAGGAGTGTTTTACTCTAAACGGCATCCATTGGCTAAATATCCATGTTAGCCAAGCAGCATCTTCTGCAGGGTGTCGATGACGATGTGGGTGACGCAGAGATCACGGTACCATCTCTTGTCTGCGGGGATGATGTACCATGGGCAGAGCTCGGAGTTGACGCGGGTGAGGGTGGCCTCGGCGATTTCGATCTCGCGCTGCCATGTCTCTGCGGCACTGCCGATTTGCTCTTCGGCAAAGCGGTGGGGCTGGACGTAGAAGTGCTGCTTCGCAAAGCGTTTCTTTTGCTCGTCGCGCGAGATATGCAGGTAGATCTTGAGGATGCGGGTGCCTTCTTCGGCGAGCATCTGCTCAAATTCGTTGAGGCGCTTGAGGCGGCGATGGAGCACGCTGTCGGTGATTTTGTCTTCGAGTCGCTCGACGCGCAGGGTGTTGTAGACGGAGCGATCCATGAGGACGACCTCTCCGCGTGTGGGGACGCGCTTGTGCAGGGGGTAGATGAAGTCATAGTTGCCCCGCGCCGCGTCTTCGTAGAGTGAGAGGCTCTCAATACGTGTACCAAAGGGCTCCATGTGGTGGGCGAGACGCTGGACGACGCCCTCGCAGCCGCAGCGCTCAACGCCATGGACGAGGATGAGGAGGCGCCCCTTGCGCTTGGAGACGATGGCTTGATGGAGGCGCAGGATGTCTTTGTAGAGATGGGTGAGCTGGGCGCGTGCCTCGGCCTTGCCCCCCGCAAAGAGGGTGCGATCCTTGGGGTCATGCTCGGCGAGCTGGCAGGCTTGGTTTTCAGCGAGCAGGTAGCGGCGCGGGGAGAGGCTGTGCTCTTGGTAGGCACTCAGTCCCTGATCTCCCATGGAGGAGGGGAAGAAGGTCGCGAGTACTTGCTTGATGGTGTTGCGCTTGAAGGGTACAAACATCTCCTCATGCAGCTCTCTCCAGTGTACCCACTGCGCGTGGGCGAACTCAGGGGTCTTGCTCAGATCGAGGGCGGGTGTGCTCTCGTGGCATTGGAGGAGAAAGTAGGTCTGATCTTGCCCTTTCCAGCGGCTGCTCTTCTCGTTTGCCTCCTTGTACTGGTAGCGGTAGCCACCTATGGAGCAGATGATGCTGTACTGCTCGGCGCAGAGTCCCACTTCTTCGTAGACTTCGCGCATGAGGGCTTCTTTGAGTGATTCTTTGCGGCCGACGCCTCCTTGGGGGAAGTGCCAGTAGCGTGCATCCTCGCTCGCGCTGGCGATGAGGATGCTTCCTTGCTGATCCATGATCACAGCTGCGACATTGGGTCGCCAACGATTCAGTGGGGGGTCAATCATGTGAGATGTATGGTGTACTATCGCATGGAAGGGCTGCCCTTGTCAATGATGTTTTGCGTTGATTTTGATGCGGCAATAGCAAAACTGAGCTATTCCTAGAAGAAATAGCTCAGTCTTATTGATTGAAAAGATTCCGCGAGAGGCGAGAAGCTGTTTTACTTCACGCGGTAGTACTGGTAGTGAACGCGCTCGTCGATGGCGAGTGTTTCACGTACGGCACGGATGACGGCGGGTTCTGCGTCAAAGGAGATCTGGATGTACTGACCATGGCTGAGGTGCTGAGATTCGTGGGCGAACTCGCGGCGGCCGAGGTTTTCAGTGGCGGTGACGGTGGCGCCTGCTTCTTGAAGGATGGTCACCATGTCGGCGGTGAGCTCTTCGAGGGTAGCTGAGCCCTTCATATTTAGAACGATTAATGCTTCGTACTTTCTCATAATATTGTTTGTAAGTCTATCTTTCGCAAACGCGGTCGCCTATAGTGCACTTATTCGTCATGGAAATCAAGTCTAAAGTGATAAAAGATGTTTTTTATTTTTATCTCGTCTGTCTATCTCCCTTACTAAATGAGTTTGAGGCGGATGAGATCTTGGGTGTCGATGAGTCCTACGGGCTTTTTCTGGGCATCAAGGACGACGAGGTCGTCGATGTGCGTGTCGCGTAGTGCCTTGACGGCGACAATAGCGAGCTGATCGGCCTCGACGTAGATGGGCTGCGCTGTCATGTAGGTGGATACGCTGTGCTGACCGCAGCTGGCGTTATTCTGGTAGGCGCGGGCAAAGTCCCCATGGGTGAAGATGCCTGAGAGTGTTCCTTTTTCGCAGGTGAGGATGCAGGCTCCTGCGCGTGCCGTAGACATGGCAATGATGCAGTCGCTCACCGTGGCATTTTCAGAGAGGCAGGCAAAATCCGTACGCATGATGTCGCGGATGCGGGTGAGAAGAGCGCGTCCCAAGGAGCCACCAGGGTGGCTGCGTGCAAAGTCTTCCTTGGTGAAACCGCGGGCTTCGAGGAGAGCCATCGCGAGGGCATCACCCATGACGAGCATGGCGGTGGAGGAGCTCGTGGGGGCGAGGTTCAGCGGGCAGGCTTCACGCTCCACCGCCGTGTCGAGCGCTATGTCGGAGAGCTCGGCGAGTGTGGAGCTCATCTTGCCTGTCATGCCGATGAGCGTGATGTTGTAGGACTTCAGAAAGGGCAGTAGGGCTAGCAGCTCCGAGGTCTCACCCGAGAAGGACATGGCGATGCAGACATCTCCGTCTTGGACGATACCGAGATCACCATGGAGGGCATTCATCGAGTCGAGCACGATGGTAGGGGCTCCCGTCGAGGTGAGGGTAGCGGCGATCTTGTCGCCGACAAGTCCACTCTTGCCTACGCCGACGATGATGATTTTGTGTCCTTGGTCAATGGCGGTGCGCATGGCGTCGACCGCTTGGTTGAAGGTGTCATCGAGACGGGTTGCTATTTGATGGAGGGCATCAATTTCGTCTAGGAATACCTGAGTGCCGCGTATGGTGTGGTTGATCATAATGGAGCTTGGAACGGGATAGATTGAGGGAGTATGTAGGCGATAGTTTAGCATAGCTCTGCAAGGGTCGCAATGTTATTTTTCGCCTTGTCAAGGCTGCTCGCTAGCGGTATGCTTGTGTATCAATGAGACTGCGTGACAAACTCCAAGAAATCCTCCCTGATCTACTGCCCATCCATGCCCATGAGGCGATCAAGGGTAAGGAACTTATTGAGCGCGTACGCGCGGTGCTAGGGGATGCCTATAGTGATCAGTCGCTGCGCTCGCAGTTCTCCTTTCTCGCGCTGGATGGCGACTCTTGCCTCGCGCGTGTGGAGAATGGGCAGGGCTACTACCTGCGCCCCGAGGGAGAGACGGCGTCTTTGCAGCGCATTTTTGAGCCCGAGCAGAGCATGGAGGCGGATAGCCCCTATTATAAGGCGCTGGCTCTCTCTGTGCGACGCTATGATAGCTCGGGGCTAGGTGTTTTTGTCTACCCTGTGGATGAGGATGAGTCGTGGAGCTATCCCGATCTCGTAGCTGTGCAGTGGCCTGAGGGGCATTGGGAGGGGCAGGGGGGCTATGTGCTGGAGCCTTGCTCGACTGAGCTGGACTTTTTGGAGCGCGTGCAGCTGCGAGCTGTGTGTGTGGCGATGGCTGATTCTGAGGATGCCTGCCGCCGCGCCTTCTTTCGCGCGCTCTCCTGCGGAGCGTGGGCGCATCTCGTGGAGCTCATCCTCTGGGGCGATATCCCCGAGGAGGTCGAGCATCAGCTGTGCAATCTTGCGGCTCAGTACGGGGTGGGATTGAGACTCTACGCGATAGATCCTATGCAGCTGGGGGATGCATGGGGGGCTGATGCGATCTTTCGCGCGACTCGTCAAGAGATTATAGCGCTCCTTGAGCAGATTGCTCAGAGGGAGCTGGCTCATGCGAGGCATAGGAGATTGAGCTTACCTGATTTGGAGGGGCGATCTGATTTGACCGCTCTGCTTTCGTGGGTGGAGAATTGTGTGGAGAAGGGACGCATCGAGCCCTATGAGCAGCGCGTGGCGGTTCAGTGAATGGGGTTTGCTCGGAGAAAATCGGCAACCCCGTTGATGGGCAGCTGGAGGCTGTTGTTGCGGTAGAGGCGCAGCATCTTGACGGCTCGCTCTCGTGAGCCAAAGAGGGTGTCTACACTGAGTCGCTGCTCTGGTGGGACGCTTATTTTATGCTGGAGGACAAAGAGGAGGCAGGATACGGAGGGGACGTGATTCTGCTCAGAGCTCAGGAAGAGCTCGCGTCCCAGTGTCCAGGCTTCTAGCTCGCGACCGCGGATGCGGCATAGGGCGTAGAAGCGTTGACGCGCCTGAAGGCTTCCTGCTCCGTAGACGACGGCCTGCTTGTAGGCATCGGCAGCTTTTTGGAATTGGGGGCGGCGGTGGAGGTTGCTGTAGTGCTCGCCTAGCTTGGTGTAGAGGTGGCGGCTCTGGGGGTTGCTCTTGAGGCCATCAAGGAGGAATTGCTCACCGCGCTCCGTATACTCGCGCATGCGACGTGCGCGCTGGTGGGCGTCGAGATCGCGCTGTGCCGAGAAGTAGCCCGCCGCATTGCTGCTCATCTCAAAGGCGGCTGCGGACCAGAGTTGCTCGCGCTTCGGCTGGAGGGTGGTCATCTGCTCGTAGCGCTGCTCGAGCTCAGTCCAGTCGTTCTTCGACCACGCGACAGTCGCATCAAGGCGCAGGATTTCTACGACAAGGGAACGCAGCCCTCCTAGGGCAAAGAAGCTCAGCTGCTGGCTGAGTGCATCTCCTCCCTCTAGCTGCGCGGGAGGCTCTCTCAGGGAGTCCTGCGCGAGTCGCTCGCCCATCCCGCTGGTCCAAGGGCGCATGAGGGCACCAAAGAGCAGGCAGACTACGAGAGCCGTGAGAGCTGCTATCCATGGAGATCGTAGGGTGAGGAGCTTCATAGGGTGCTGGGATTAGCTCTGTGAGGACTCCATGCGGGCGAGGATGTCGCGCGTGAGGCGCTCCCACTCGGGGACAGGGGCTTGGACCTCGTGGGCGCGCTCGAGGGGGATGCCCCAGATATTCTGGTACTCAATGGGACGCCCCATGAGATAGTCCATGGCACTGCTGGGGATGAAGCCACCCATGGGAGTGGTACGCGCGATTTGCATGTCGGCGAGATTATCCATGAGAGGATGCCCTCGGAGCGCGGCGCAATTCGCGACCTCTTGGATGATGCGGCGCGCGCGCTCCACCTCGTGAGGCATGGCAAAGCGCTGCTCAATGCTAATGCCTCCGTGGGCGAGGCAGAGACCATTGAAGGGGATATTCCAGCTGAGCTTGCGCCAGAGGATCTCCTCGATCTGCTCAAAGGCACGCGCGGTGATGCTCGCCGACTTTAAGAGCTCGCTGTATTGTGCGGCACGCGCATGCGTCTCTGGCTCGGCGTGGAGGGGGGCGATCTGTACCTCATTGCCTCCTCGGTGATGGATCTCCCCCGAGGGCTTCATCATGCAGCTGATGAAGCATAGTCCGAGATAGACGTGGCGCGCCTCCACATAGTTTGCAATCATCTCTACATTGCCCATGCCGTTTTGAAGGCTCATCACATCCGTATTCTCATGCAGGAGGGGGGGGAGGGCGGTAGCGAGGGCGGCGTTGGAGCTGCTCTTCCAGCAGACAAGGACGAGATCGACCGGTCCACACTCTTCACCACTCGCGCAGATTGTCGCTTGAGGCAGATGGATAGCGCCCTTATCGCTGTCTACGTGGATGCCCTCGCGTCGCGCTCGTTCATAGCCTGAGCGCATGATAAAGCGCAGGTCTAACCCAGCATTGGCTAACATAGCTCCATAATAGCAACCGAGTGCACCAGCTCCGAGAATGGCGATTTTCATGCGGGCTAGCATATCATGCTCATGTCTGAGTTGCAATCAAAACGTGAGTGATCTAGCTCTCTTGTATTTTCCTGCTGGTTTTATAGGGTTTTGCGACCCTGTGTAATATTCAAATATTATTAAGAATTAATGACACATATCGTTACTCTTTGATATTACTTACCGAACATTAATAAAATTGATAATGTGCAAAAACTTGCTTGGCACAGGATAATCATTATGCTAGAGTCTGCTAGTAGAAATGGCAACAAGAAAAAGCAGATATCGGTTAAAGTCTTCCAAAAAAGGCGGCAGCCTATTGGGGTCGAGATTCATCAAATTCCTCCTCCTTACCTTGATTTTACTCATCGCGGCTATTATTGTAGCCTATATGGTGCTGACAAACTATGTGGAGGGAGACAAGTTTCGCAATCAATCACAGGAGCAGCTCAATGAGATAAGCCCTTACGTTCAGGTTGACATTGATAAAAACTTGCAGATTCGAGGCTCTAGTCTCGCCTTGCCCGAGCTCGCATTCCAGTCCAAGGATGCGCAACAGAAGCTATCCCTACACAGCCTTGAGCTCGACCTCAATCGCTTTGCCTTGATTAATCGTCTTTTTCATGTAGAGGAGGCTACGCTGGACAAGCTCGATCTGACGCTTGATCTCGATACACTCAATCCTGCAGCACTTAAAATCAAGCTTGCAGGGGAACAGAGTTCGCGTTTTTTACCTAATAAATGGCAGATAGACCAGTTCACCATCAACGAGGCAAGTACAAGGCTCATCCTTGATGGGGAGGTATACAGCTATAGTGATTACAAGCTCGGGGTGCGTCCCCTAAGCAAGGATCAGAAGAGTTGGGAGATGATGTTAGAGGGAGGCGTGATCAAGACACCTCTTTTCTGGTTAGAGAAGGCTCGCATCGACGCAGGAAAAATCCTCATCAAGCCCGATAGTATTCGTCTCGAAGAGACCACCCTCGCACTTTCACCTGGAGAATTGAGCTTACGCGGACTTTATAAAATGCGCTCAGGCGATTGGCTCATACGTCTACGTGCCAAAAAGGCACCTATTGCTCATCTGCTTGATAATGATTGGAAAAAACGCATCACAGGGCAGTTGGATAGCGCCATTGAACTGCGGGGCAAGGAAGGTAAAATGAACTTCTTCTCCGCTAGTATCAATGTCCTCCAAGCACGCGCCGAGGCTCTGCCCTTTCTCAGTGAGCTGAGCATCGCCAATAGCTACCCCTACCGTTCTTTAGGTTTTGATCAGGCCAGTGCCACCTTGCGCTTCCCCTACAGCTCCGCAGAACTCGGTATCAGCAGAGCGTGGCTCATTGAAGATATAGTTTTGATGGCAAAAGATAAGCTGATGGTTAAGGGGTTTATCCTCATCAAGTCTAATCGAGGCTTGAGCGGTACACTTGACGTAGGCATCCCCAAGAGTATACATGGCAAGATTCCTCTCTTTCAGATACTCATTAGTCAGCAGATATTCAGTGCACAAGATAAGAATGGGTATTGCTGGACGAAGGTCAATCTGAGTGGTACGCTAGATCAGCCACGCGAAGATCTCAGTGCTCGTCTCAAGTCCATCCTCAGCAAGAAGCTCTCCCAGACGAGCAGCGGTCTCATTGAGCTTTTCAATAGCTCTGCTGGGAGCTTGTTACCTAGTAGAGGGAAGGCGTCAGAGCCAACCCCAAAAGACTCCCCAAGCAAAGAGAAGCCCCCAACTCTCTTGGATCAGGGAATCAAAGGCTCCCGCCAGCTCGTCGATGAGGGCGTGAAGCTTTTTTTCTAACATTTCATCCTTACCTCATCCTTACCTCATCTATTCCTATGTCCATCAATTCCCAATACCCTGCACATTACATTAATACTACTTGTTGCATAAGTGAGCGTATTGCTCCCTTGGCGTTTCGTGGTGTATTGCCCAATGGCAAGCTCACGATCGCTTTTTTGCAAAAAAACGAGCGTCATCTCGACACATTAATCACCCCCGAGAGTTGTGTCCGAGTGCGCTTGACTCCATCGGACTTTGATAGGGCACGAATCATGAGTCTTCTCTAGTCCTCTTTTTATCTAGTTTACTTAAAATAGCGTCTTATGAATAATCAACAAAGCCCCATCATCGCAAGAATTTCTCCTGCGCTTGATTTCATCCTTATTCTCGCTTTTTCCTACTATTCGCCGCAGATCGCGAATATCATAGGTCCAGCCTTTGGCTGGGAGCCTGTCATTGATTTCAACCTCTTTGTCAGTCTTCCACTTTTTGTCGGTATGGGGCTCATTGCCTGCCCCGTCCTGCTCTCGAAGCTTAGTTTTTATAGCAAGAATAATCTCCAGCGTCCTTACCGAGCTTTTGGTCAGATTTTTGCCTTTACGGTGATTTGCCTTTGCTTGATTGCCTTTTACCAGAGTCGTCAAGCGCACGCGAGTATATTCAATCACACTCTGATGACCAATATGGTGGGTATACCTATCCTTCTGTATCTCCGTTATTATATTTTTAGGTGGTTGCAACTCAATACTTTTTTGGGTCAAGGTTTCAAGAACCGCATTCTCATCATCGGTCCCAAGGATAGCATGGAGGAGCGCTGGTTAGAGTACTCCTATCAGTGGAGACAGGCCTATACCTGTGTCGCCAAGCTGCCCATAGAAGAGAGCAGCATCGAGGATATCCAAGAGGCCATCCTTGAGGGGCATCCTCATCTCGTGCTTCTCTTTGGCGAGCGACGCTGTTATGTCGAGAATGGAAATATCATTGCGCTTTGCGAGACACAAGGTATCGATATCTACATCCCCGATCACAATGCTCAGACCCCCTTCACGCGCAGTAGCGTAACTCATATAGACCAGCATCGTCTTCTCGTCGTGAGCTCCTCACCGCAGCAAAGTTGGGGTTATCTCATCAAGATCTTTCTCGATAAGGTCCTTGCAAGCCTTATCCTCGTCGGCACCTTGCCGCTATGGATCCTCGCCGCCATCATCATCAAGATCGGGGATCCCAAAGGACCCGTTTTTTACTCCCAGCAGCGCACAGGACGCTATGGAGCACCTTTTAAGATGTGGAAGTTTCGCTCCATGTACAGTGACGCCGATCAGCGTTTAGAGGAGATCAAGAAGAAGTATGGCAACGAGATGGAAGGTCCCATCTTCAAGCTCACCAATGACCCCCGCATCATTCCCTTTGGCAATTTCCTACGCAAGAGCTCGATTGACGAGCTCCCCCAGCTCATCAATGTGCTACTCGGGGATATGAGCATTGTGGGCCCGCGTCCCTTGCCTACGTATGAGACTGATGGGTTCCCCAATATCTCGGATCGTCGACGCCTTAGCGTGAAGCCTGGACTCACCTGCTATTGGCAGATAGAAGACCGTAGCTCTAATCCTGAGTTCGAACAAATGGTACGCCAAGATCTGCGCTATATCGACAATTGGTCACTCCTGCTAGATGTCACCCTCTTCCTACGTACGATTCCAGCAGTCCTGCTGCGACGAGGGGCAAAATAAAGCTCTCGGCTATCATCTCCTCCCCCGCTCATTTGTATCATTGCTTTCATGTTTAATATCGTCCTCCATCACCCCGAAATTCCGCACAATACCGGTGCCACTGGTCGCCTTGCGGTCTCTACAGGCACAAGGCTGCACCTCATCCGCCCCTTGGGATTTAGCTTGGAGGAAAAGCATATCAGGCGCACAGGGCTTGACTACTGGCAGCATGTTGATTTGCACCTCTGGGATTCGCTCGAAGAGCTCACGGCCGCCGCAGATCCACAGGCTCGCTTTTGGTTTCTCTCGACCAAGGCGGAGAGATGCATCTGGGATGCTGAGCTGCCCATGTCACCAGGTGATTACTTCATCTTTGGTGCCGAGTCACGCGGTCTTCCTGAGTATTGGATCAATGAGCACCAAGACACCGCCCTGCGCATTCCCATGCCAGGAGATCAGTCACGCAGTCTCAATCTCTCTACAGCCGTCGCCATCATGCTCTATGAGGGGCTGAGGCGACAGCAATTTTCCTCCTAGACAGCTTTTATGAACATCGTTTTCTTTGATTTAGAAACCAGACGCTCAGCCGCGCAAGTCGGAGGCTGGGACAAGGCAGGGCTCATGGGGGTATCTGTTGCTGTCACCTACTCCACGCAGGACCGTGCCTATCATATCTACACAGAAGATCAGGTCAATGAGCTCATTGAGGAGATGAAGAATGCCGATCTCGTCGTAGGCTTCAATCACATCGGATTCGACTATGAGGTCATTCAGCCATTCAGCTTCTGGAATATAGCGGATATGACCAACAATCTCGACCTCTGTCTCGACCTGAGCAGCAAGCTCGGACACCGCCTCAGCCTCGACTCTGTGGCCACTCCCAGCCTTGGAGGTCTCAGCAAAACCGCCAAAGGAACCGATGCCCTCAAATGGTGGGCTGATTACGAAGCGACAGGCAATGCCGACAAGCTTCTCGATATCGCCACCTACTGCTGCTACGACGTCAAAGTCACGATGGAGGTCTACAACTACGGCGTCGAGCATGGGCATGTACTCTACGAGAATAAGAGTGGTATCATCACCGAAGTCCCCGTGGACTGGAAAAGATAAGGCACACGCTCGTCACCGCTAGCACTTCACTACTCCTATGAATATCATACAGAATCATCTCCATGAGTATGCAGATCAGGGCGGTACGCATAGCTTTGTGATGCGCTCGCTGGATGAGGCCTTGCTTGCAGGCCTAGCTCAGCCTCACTCGAATAGCTTTTTTCAAATGATCATCATTCGCGAGGGGCGTGGTAAGTTCTTCATCGGTTTTGAGCAGTTCGAGCTGGAGGCTCCCGCGATCTGCTTTATCTTTCCTCGTCAAGTATGTAGTTTGAAGCTAGAAGGTGATGTTGAAGGCGATGTGATCATGTTTGACGAAAGCATCTTCTGCTCAGCCATCCTTTCTAATGAGCTCAAGGAGTACAATGTCGAGCTTTACAAGAAGATCAATTATGTGAGCTATAGCGATAAGCTTCCTCAATTTGACGCGATCAATCAGGTAAAGACACAAATTCAAGCTCTTGTACGACCTCTCAATAATATTCGGCAGATGGAGATCAAATTCTTCACAAAGATCATCATCTTTAAAATCATCGACTCGGTAGCAGGTCACGAGTTTGCAGGGAATCAGAGCAAAGAGTTTGAGTCCTACATCAGCTTCCGCCGCCTGATAGAAGAAAATCATCAAATTGAACGCAAAGTAGAAGAATACTGCAAGAAGCTGGGAATTACAGCAAAGAAGCTCAACCTACTGTGTAAGAAATACGCTATGAGCACAGCCTTGGAGCTCATTCACGAGCGCGTCACACTCGAAATTAAAAAAAGACTCATTTTTGACGATATGCCGCTCAAGGAGCTCGCCTACACGCTGGGATTTGACTCGCAATCAGCGCTTAATAAGTACATTACTAGCAAGTTTAACTGCTCTCCCTCTGAGCTCAAGGCAAAGCTGCGCTCGGAGAATACCATGATATCAGCTTAGTTTATTTCTGATAATAACAACTAAAAGGCGCAAAAGGGAAAGCGTTGTGACTGTATCTTAGAGCTGAGATTTGTTATTCTAAGCGCATGGCAAAACTATACCAAACACCAGAAATCTACCACGGCTTGGGCTCCCTCAGCGAGCTCAAAAACATCACGGGCACCAAGGCGATGATCGTCATCGGCGGCAAGTCTGTCAAGGAAAACGGCTCCCTTGCCAAGGTGCAAGCCATTTTGGAAGAAATCGGCATGCAGCACAGCATCTTTGAAGGTGTCGAGGCTGATCCCTCCATTGAGACGGTACGCAGAGGTGCGGCCGCATTCATGGACTTCCAGCCCGATTGGATCATTGGTCTGGGTGGCTGCTCCGCTATTGATGCAGCCAAGGCCATGTGGGCCATCTACGAGCATCCAGAGCTCAGCTTTGACCAGATGAAGAAGGTCTGCGGTATCCCCCCTTTACGCGAAAAAGCCCGCTTTGTCGCCATCCCCTCCACCAGCGGTACAGGTACCGAAATCACCGCTCTCGCTGTCATCACAGACACAGAACTCGGAGTGAAGTATCCCGTCGTCTCTTTTGAACTTCTCCCCGATGTCGCCATCGTCGATGGTGAGCTCTGCGTGAGCATGCCTCCTGAAGTAACCGCCAACACGGGCATGGATGCCCTCACCCACTGCGTGGAAGCTTACGTCTCCAATATTGACAACAACTACGCAGATGTACTCGCCAAGGGGGGTATGGAAATGATCTTTGAGAATCTCCCCACCGCTTACGCCGAGCCTGAGAATGAGCAAGCTCGTCAAAACATGCACGACGCTTCCTGCATGGGCGGCTACGCCTTCACCAACGTATGGCTGGGTATAGCGCACTCCCTTGCGCACCAGATCGGTGGTCGCTTTGGCGTCACACATGGCTGCGCCAACGCCATCGTGCTGCCCAATGTTATTCGCTACAATAGCAAGATTACCAAGAAGTACGAAGGTCTCGCCGCCGTCCTTGGCAAGCAATCTGCCGAAGACCTCGCCCAAGCGATCGAAGCCCTGCGCAGCTCACTCAACATCGTCTCCTCCGTCAAGGAGTGCAATGTGTGCGAAGAGAGCTGGAAGGCTCAGGTCAAGGAAATGGCTCAACACGCCATGGCTGACCCCTGCACCAGCTTCAATCCCCGTGTCCTCACGGTAGAAGATATGGAAAAGATCTTCATGTGCTGCTTCGAAGGCACCAAGGTTGACTTCTAAAATATCGACTGTTCATAGCACCTTTAAAATCACCGATCTGGCACCTAGCATGCCGGATCGGTGTACTTGTGTTATTCTCTGCGCATCGAGTCGCCTATTTTTTTTGTGGAATACTCCTTGCCCTCGGCTATGTACATGGGTTCTTTCAGGTAGATAAGGATTGGTTCTTGACTTTGAGCTTCATTTGACTCATCCTTATTTCCCTATCTAGCTTCCTTTTCTCACTGATATGTCCCCTGAGCTCTCGCTGCTCTTTACCGAGCAAACTTGGATACTGCCGTTCATCTATGCACTCTTTGGACTCTGCATAGGATCCTATCTCAATGTCGTCATCTATAGACTGCCGCGTGGGCAGAGCACGCATCAGCCGAGTCATTCCTACTGCCCGCGCTGCAATACGCCGCTGGCTTGGTATCATAATATCCCTGTGCTCAGCTGGCTCTTCCTACGCGCGCGCAGTGCCTGCTGCAAGCAGCCTATCTCGTGGCAGTACCCGCTCGTCGAGCTCGCCACGGCCCTGCTCTTTGCGGGCATTGTTGCCCGCAGTAGCGCGCCGCTTGAGCAGCTCGTCGGGCTAGCGCTTCTCTGCCTCTGGGCAGCCTGTGCCCTCGTCATCTGGGTCATGGACTGGCAAGAGATGATTGTGATGCCCTCCATCACCGTGATCGCTAGTATCACAGGGCTTCTAGCTCTCTGCGTCAGCCCTGAGCTCATGCTTAGCTACCCCGACGTCTCCTGGTACGATGGGCTCATCTATAGCCTTGTGGGGATGGCCTGCGGCTTTGCACTCCTCAAGCTCGTTGCTTGGCTAGGCGAGCTCGCGCTGGGACGACGCAGCACCCAGTACAGCAGCCCTCAGCCGTGGAAGCTCTGCGCCACCGCCGATGGAGAAGACATCGAGCTGCATCTCGGGGATCAACGCTACCTCTACTCCGAGCTGCTGCTTGAAAGTCGTGATCGCCTTATCCTCCGCGAGGCTCAGCTGCTCAGCAGCGAGACTGTAACCAAGAAGGATAAAAAATACGAGGGAAACAAATGCGCAGCTCTCACGCTCGCGAGCAGCAGTCTCACCCTCGGTGACGGTAGCAGACTTGCGCTAGAAGACTATAACAGCCTCAGCGGGGTATGCATGGGCTACAAGCATCAGCGCAGCGTGCTCGGCAGTGGCGATGCATGGATCGTCATGGCCATGGGGGCGGTTTGCGGCTGGCAAGGAGCGCTCTTCTGCCTCTTTGCGGGCAGTGTCATCGGTCTCCTCGCCGCGCTCGTCATGAGGATGGGGCGCAATCGCCCCATTCCCTTTGGCCCTAGCCTTATCCTTGCGGCTCTCCTCTGGATCTTTGGAGCCTCGGGCTGGCCTAGCGCCTATATGGCTCTATTTGACTAATACTCAGCGGTGTGGGTAGCGATCTACTCCGTCTCTGAGCTCTCGGTAGCATTGTATTTGTGGTGCTCGACGGCACCGCGCTCGATGAGCCATCGGGCGAGTGCGGAGTCCTTATCTTCTATACAGTCGAGAGCTGTCTGATCCCTATGGTTGACCGAGTTGATCGGTAGTCCTGTATCGACGAGATATTCAGCGAGGGCTTGATTGTCGATGATTGCGGCGTAGTGGAGCGATGTATTGCCACCCCGCAGCTGCTCGTGGTAGTTGTTAGTAGCAAGCCGAGCTGCGAGTTGCTTGCGGAGCTCTCTTGCGTAGGGCTCTGTATTTTGCTCATCGAGAAGCTCCCCGATGGAGAAGGCGACGGGACTGAGCGTGCGCTGGTGTGCATGGAGACCTTGGGGATTGGAGTCGACATAGCTTTTGAGTGCCTTCCACTCAGCGAGACTTCCCGTCTTGGCTGCATGCTGGCATAGCTGGGTGAAGTAGCTCTCATAGCCATCGGGTAGCTGCATGCCAGCACTTCCGTAGTCGATGATGGTTGCTTGACTGACATCCTCGGCTTTGTCCTCGGTGGGCTTGTAGATGAGACCGTGGACGATGCCTTGCGAGATGATGGGCTTGTTGCGTATTTTGTCCTTGCTGGAGGGTGCTATGCCGTCATTGATCGTGATGGTGGCGCGTCCACTGAGGCGCGTCTTTCCCTCTTGGTCGATGTAGGTGCTGCCTACGAGCTCTTCACGTGCGCTGTCGCGCGTGGTGAAGGAGAGAAGCATGGTGTTGAGGCGCTCTGCATAGTTCTTTGCCCCCCAACTCGCGGAGTCTTGCGAAAAATCATAGAAAAAATAGTTGGTGATTTCCTCCCATTTTTGACCGAGTTGATCGTAGTGCTCGAAGTCCTTATTGAATTGAATGACGGGCATCGTCTTGGTGTAGCGATCATAGTCCCCTCCCTTGGAATAATAGGCGAACTTGCCTTGAATGCGCAATGCCCTATCATCGATGAGGATGAGCGCGTTGGGGAGAAAGCTATGCCCGCCTCCATCGCTGAGGTCGGAGGCTTCTTGCTGAGGGGATGAGGGGGGATTGATTTGCGCGCGGAATTTGATGTTGTGCGTGCAGCCATTAGGACTGCCGATGAGCAGTTTGCCCGAGTCTGGACTGGTGAACTCAATGACCATGTCGAGCCAGTCACCTGTCATGTAGCTCGAGTCGATGACCAAAGCGAGTTGATTGGGGCCTGTGCGTGTCATGGAGTAGGTCTCACGACTCCCTCCGTTGTCTATGCAGTAGCGATCAAAGCGCAAGCGCTTATCGTCAGAGTCGTCTGGATCCTTTTCGTAGGGCACTGAGGGCCACTGTTCGTGACCCTTATAGTGGCTGCTCACGGTCAGATCGTAGTGAGCCACCTCATAGAGATCTGTAAATCGCGCCTCGGAGTAGTCGAGGATGAGCTCATAGCCATCAAGGCTGTCGGGGGCGTAGGCCTTGTCGGATGCGGACTGAGCTTGCTCCGAGGCTAGCAGCTGAGGGCTTGCCTGTAGCTCTGCTGCCATGGGCATGAGCGCGGCTAGCGCGAGGCTGGTAGAGAGGAGTGATCGTGAGCACATGATTGTCAAGATGATGGAGTGTTATAGCCGAGCGGCGGCTGATTGGATGGCAGCGGGGTAGAGGAGATGCTCTTGTACCTGAATGCGGGCATGCAGAGACTCGTCCGTGTCGTCAGGAAGCACGGGAACATAGGCTTGCATCAGGATCTCGCCTGTGTCCATGCCCGCGTCGACGTAGTGCACGGTGCAGCCCGCTTGGGTGGCACCTGCGGCGCGCGCTTGCTTCCACGCGGCTATGCCGGGGAAGGCAGGGAGCAGTGAGGGGTGGATGTTGAGGATGCGATTGGGGAAGGCGTCGAGGAGCGGGGCTTTGACGAGGCGCATGAAGCCCGCCAAGCAGATGAAGTCGATCTGGAGTCCGCGTAGTTGATCGGCGAGGCTCTGCTGCGCCTCGTCGGG
>CAYJOV010000030.1:0-20403 GCA_964371905.1 uncultured Akkermansia sp.
ATGAATACAGATCGCTTTGGCGGGATACACCGCCTCTATGGAGTCAGCGATGCCGCTCGCATCGCCCAAGCCCACGTCGCCATCGTCGGCATTGGAGGAGTCGGCACCTGGGTCGTTGAGGCACTCGCCCGCACAGGCATTGGACACATCACCCTCATGGATCTCGATGACATCTGCATCACCAATACGAACAGGCAGATCCACGCCCATGACCCCAACTACGGACGCAGCAAGGTAGTCGCCATGAGCGAGCGCATCCAGAGCATCAATCCCGACGCGCAGATCCAGTGCCTTGAGAGCTTCTATAGCGAGAGGAGCGCCAAGGAGCTCTTTGCCCTTGAGCCCCACCTCATCATTGATGCGATTGATAGCATGAAGGCAAAGCTGCACCTCATCGCCAGCTGCTACCAACGCCGCCTCCCTCTGATCACCTGCGGGGGCGCGGGCGGGCGCATCGATGCGACGCAAATCCGACTCGCCGATCTCGCTCGTAGCCATGGTGACCCTCTCCTGAGCCTCCTGCGCAAGAAACTACGCCGCGAGTATCAGCTCCCCCTTGAGGACAAATGCCCCGACATAGGCATCCCCTGCGTCTTCTCCCCCGAAAAGCCCCGCTACCCTCAATGCGATGGTAGCGTCAGTCACAAGAAAGGAGAAGGCCAGCTCGGCGGGCTCGGCTGCGCCCAAGGCATGGGCTCAGTCACCCATGTCACCGCCAGCTTTGGCATGATGATGAGCAGTGCCGCGCTCGCGTACCTCCTCAGGGAGCAGAGCTAGCATATCCTCTGGCAGAGGGCACTCGACAGAGAGCATAGCCTCTGTACGCGGATGGGGGAATTCGAGACGAGAGGCATGCAGCGCGTGGCGTGGCAGGATAAGCTGACGCTCCAGCTCAGCCGTCCACCCTTGCTTGATAAAGCTCAAATAGCCCTTCCCATCCGTACTATAAATCTTATCCCCCACAATGGGATACCCTAGATGCTCCAAATGCGCGCGTATCTGGTGCATACGCCCCGTGTGTGGGATACAAGACACGAGGCTCATCGCCGCGAGTTGCTGACGCGGGGCGCAGCGAGCGACAATATCAAAATCGGTGCGGCAGGGCTTCCCCAGAGCGTGGCAGCACTGCCGCACGCGCACCTCAGACTCAGCTACATCCCCCTTGCGCAAGATTCCCTCACGGCAGCTCGCATGAAACCACGCGGGACGTCCGTAGACAAGCGCGAGATAGGACTTCTTCATCAGACGCTGCTGCATCGCGCGCCCCAAAAAGCTCGCCGCCTCATGATGCTTGGCAACCAGCACAATACCGCTCGTCTCCCTATCCAGTCTATTAATCAAAGATAGAGAACGCCCCACCGCTAGATCATAGCAATAGAGCTGCTGCAAGCCCTGCCAGAGGCTCGCCTCATGCTCCAGCTGAGCGGGATGCGTCAGCAGAGGAGCAGCCTTATTCACCACCGCGACATCATCATCCTCATAGAGCAGCTCAAAGCTCTCCACCACGGCTAGAGGACACACACGGCTCATGGGTTGAGAAACATCGCAGGATCTATCGCCACCCACTCTCCCTCGTCGAGCTCAAGATCGGCGAGTACCAGTGAGCCTACCGCCTCACGATGCAAGCGACACACGGGAGCACCCACCTGCGCGAGCATGCGTCGCACCTGATGATAGCGCCCCTCATGCAGCACGAGCACCCCCTGCGTCTGCGAGCCCTCATCCATCACCAGCTCCGCTGGCAGACAGGGATGACGCTCTCGCTCAAGGAGAAACTCACCCGAGGCAAAGAGCTGCTGAGCCTCGACAGGCACCGGCATCTCCGTCTCAAAGCGATAGCGCTTACTCACATGCCTCTTGGGGCTCGTGAGCGCATGAACAAAAGATCCATCATCGCTGAGCAACAAGAGCCCTGAGGTCTCCTTGTCCAGCCTCCCCACCGTCTGCACCCCTCCCTTGCGGCGCAGCCACTGAACAGGGAGCAAATCGTCCACAATATCCCCCGCCTCATCATGGCTGCACGTGTAGCCCAGAGGCTTGTGCAGAGCTACATACAAGCCGTGAGGGAAAGGGACTTCCTTTCCGTCGACGAGCACCCCGTCTAGAGAAATTTTCTGCGCACCAGACTTGACGGCAAGCCCCTGATAGGTCACACGTCCCGCCTTCACCCACTGCGCCGCCTCACGGCGTGAGCAATAGCCATAGCGGCTTAACAAAGCATCGACTCTCATCACAAGGCTATTGTCTCAGCTATTTAAAGAAAAATCAAGATTGAAATCCCGCCTCGAACTCGACCTTTCACCCCGTGATCCCCTGCGAGGAGAGTTCTAGAGCTGATCATGTATTCTTTCGAGTAATTTGATCGCTCTTGGATTGCCTAAATCAGCGGCTTGATGAAGCAACTGATCCATTTTCTTGGTGAGTTTTCGCTTCGTTGCCAGATGATGGATGACGAGTTCATACATCGCATCATGATTTCCCTGCTCAGCTGCATGAGCGTACCAGCGCAGAGCCTGACACGCGTCAGGTAGGAGACCTATCCCATTGACATAGCACAAGGCGAGCGCGTACTGCGCATCAGCATCACCGTTCTTGGACGCAAGCATCAGATGGCGAGCTGCTTCTACCTCATCCTTGAGCAATCCAAACCCTCTCAAATAGCACATTCCTAGCGCATAAATACTCGGGGGGTAGTGCTGTCGCGCGGCGCTGCTATACCAATAAACGGCTTTTTTGGCATCGCGTTCTAGTGAATCCAATCCCACTTCATAAAACCCTCCTAGTAGAAATTGGGCTACCACTGAGCCATTCTCCGCCGCGCTCATGTACCAGTAAATGGATCTTTCGTGACTCTTTTCTATAAAAACGCCATCCCCAAAATAGTGCAGACTAGCAAGCTGCTCTTGTGCCTCAATCAACCCAGCATTCGCAGATCGAACGAGACCAACTATATCACAATTCAAATATCCTTTTCCCTCTTGCATGTTGCACTATCCTATTTGTTATAAGAATGTTATTGTTTTAAATCTCATCTCAAAACAGCATACCTGACGACCATAAATATTGCAAATATTCACTGAAATGTCAAATATAAATTGAATCATTCTTATCAAGAAGATTTGATATTACAACGCATATTCGACCAACATCATTCCCTAGAGGAAGTCGCATGAAATCATTTTCTACTGTAGGTGACATCAATTTTATATTTCTTCTAATTAAGTAGGAATATCGCTCTCAAAATCAAAAAAGGCGAGATTTTTTTTCAATTTTCTCCCTTAATAGCAGAATCAAGGATGGCTCAAGCAAGCATCTGGCGCAGTGCTAAAAAATGACTTGACAAAGAACAGTAAGCTGATACATTAAGCCAAGCTCCTCATGCTGCGTTTACCCCTGTCAGGATCTGGTGAAGGTGCTTGGCAGAATGGGGATTCGCTTTCTCAGTAAGCCATTGATCCTTTCGAATCCTTAAGAACCATCTCCCGATCATTGCAAAATATGAGCCCCAGCCCGTCTCAGATTAAAGTATCTGTTCTCATGCCTCTTTATCGAACAGATAAGAAACACCTGCGTGAGGCTGTACAATCTATTCTCGATCAGACATTCAGTAATTTCGAGTTTCTGATCATCAACGACAGCCCTGACGACGCCGAGTTGGACAGCTTGATGGAGGAGTTCCAAGCGAGAGACGCACGTATAGTCTATACAAAAAACAAAGAAAATGAAGGCATTACCCCCACGCGCAATAAGCTTATCAAGCAAGCTCGTGGAGAGTACTTGGCCGTCATGGATCATGACGATATTTCTCTGCCAAAACGCTTTGAGAAGCAGGTGGCATTCCTAGATGCTCACCCTGACTACGGGGTAGTCGGTAGCTATATCGAGGAGTTCCCCCATAAGAAAATCGTGACAAAGCCTGTGGAGAGCTGCGACATCGAGCTCTCACTCATGACGAGCTGCGCCATCCATCACCCTGCCTCCATGATAAGAAGGCAGCTCCTGCTCGATCATCAGCTCCTCTACGAGGAGCAATTCTCCCCCGCGGAGGACTACGCGCTGTGGTGTCGCCTGCTGCCGCATACCAAGTTCTACAATATCCCCGAGGTGCTCCTCTGCTACCGAGTCTATGAATACAACACCTCCAAGACGCAAAGGGACAAAATGGAGCGCGAGACACTAGCTATCTATGCCTTCGTCCAGCGTGATAATCCTGCTCTCTATGCCGCCTTCCAACAGCAGGCATGTCGGATCACGCGCGTGAAGCTTTTTTCTTTCATCCCTTTTTTGACTATACGGGATAGAAAATACAGCGTCAGTGTCAAGCTGTTTGGACTCATCCCTATCCTCTCCTACAAGACGCGCTACAAGCTCCCGAGCTAAAAGGAGAAGCGGCGTGCTCAAAAGACCCACCTTCAAGCACACCGCCCTCTCTGCACGCTCTCAGCGCTGAGGCTGAGAGCGGCTTGCTCGTAGAGAGCTTATTTCTTCAGAGAATCGAGGTACTCGGCCACTTGAGGGGTCGCGAGATCGCGAGCCGTTTTCCCCTCGGCATCCTTGGCATTCAGATCGGCTCCTGCCTTGATGAGAGCTTTGACGATATCCAAATCACCTAGGGTGCAGAAGTTCATCAACAGGGTCGGGTCACCCGGCTTCCACTCCGGCATCTCGGGCTTCGCACCGCGCTCGAGCAGGAGGAGTATATTGGCCTTGTCCTGCGCCGCGCATGCTATGGCCAAGGGTGAGGCGTCCTTGATGCGCCAGTTTTTATCGAAGTCGGCGAGGATGAGCATGCGTGCGATGTCGCTATGCTTTTTCATTAGTGCTAAGGCAAGAGGACTCGTCTCAATGGTATCACCTTGATCTCTCTCACCAGCTTGGAGGATGGCGGCGACATGCTCAGCCTTGCCTACCATACTGAGGAAGGCGAGGAGAGATGTCGCTCCAAAGGTAGGCATATCTCCAAAGAGGGGGATGTTGAGATCAGCACCATTCTCAATGAGTACCTGCATGAGCTCAGCTGGATGATTGAGGCTATAGACGAGTAGGCTGTCATCGCTATGGCGGGGGTAGGCGATCCCTTGGGCAAAGAGCTCGCGCAGAAGCTCCACATTGCCAGCCGTGCAGGCTGCTTCTAAGCAGGCCACCTCATGATGCCTGCTCTGCCTGATCTTGAGCCCCGCATTGAGGAACTGCTGGACGAGGGCTGGCTTCTTGCTGGAGATGGAATAGGTCAGAGCACTACTTCCCCATTTGTTGATATGGAAGATATCAGCTCCTTTTTTGAGGAGTTCTTGCACGAGGGCATCATCGCAATTCTCGCAGGCGTGCATGAGCACACTGACGGATTTGTCATCGAGGGCGTTGACATCGGCTCCTTGTGCGAGTAGGGCTTGCAGATCGGCGAGACTGCCTCCTTTCTTCACGAGGTCGAGAAGTGCTTGATCTTGGGGGCGCAGTGCTGGGGGTGTTTTCTTGGGGGGGAGCTTGGCGTCTGGTCCTTGTTGGAGCAGCAGCACGCAGCCTTCATGCTTTCTCTCTTGTGCGATCTCCAAGGGGGTTTGCCCGTCCTTGTTGCGATGCTGCTTGGCGCCCTTCTCAAGAAGGAGGCGCAGGATAGCTCTATGTCCATGGAAGGCCGCCTTATGCAGCGCACTATTGTTCGCACGATTGACCGTGTTGACATCCGCACCACTGGCGAGGAGGGCTTGGAGGAGGCGAGGCTCATCCTGATCCATTTCGACGCACGCAATGATGGCGAGCGGGGCTTTTTTGGCACTAGCACCATGCGCGAGGAGATGGAAGGCGACTTCAGCATGCGATTTATGACAGGCCATGAACAGAGCAGTCAAGCCATTGGCATCTAGGTCGGGCTGAGCTCCATGCTCCATGAGCAGCTTGACGCAATCAAGGAAACCTTCTTGACTCGCCAGGAAAAGGGGGCTAAAGGGCAGTTTGCCCTCAAATCCTGCGGGGATATTGGGATCAGCTCCCGCCTCGAGCAGGAGTTTGACGACATCGGCATGCCCTTTGAGGCAAGCTAACCCTAAGGACATATTGCGGAATTCGGTATTTTCCTGATTCATCGCGGATGCACCCGCCTCGAGTAGGATCTTCACGCAATCTGTATGACCTTCCTGAGCAGCCAGAGCGAGAGCAACACTCACCCCGTCTTCGAGAGGAAGGGGGACTCCCTCCTTGATGAAAAACTCGAGCAGAGAAGACATGCCGCTCATGGCGGCTCCCGTAATGACATCGGAGTCGCGGTAATCCGCGCCCAAATCAAGGAGACGACGCGCGAGCTTCTCACTCTTTCCGTGGAAGGCGGCCATCAGAATGTTATTGCCTCTCTCGTTTTTATGATGGATGTTAGCTCCTTCTTTGATGAGTATCTCGGCGATCTCTTCATGCCCTGCAAGGCAGGCGAGACCAAGGGGCGTGTTACCGTCGTCATCGACGGTGTCAATGTCTTGCTCTTGCTCAATGAGTGAAAGCAGTGCGTCTTTGTCGCCACGAGATGCGGCGTCGTGGACGAAGTAAAAGGCGATCTCCTGTGCATGGGAGACGTGGAGGACGCTTGCGGTGCAGAGCGCGAGAAGGGGGGTGATTTTCATTGCTTGTGAATAGGTTCTCGTTTGCGATATTAAACAGTTAACATCATAGTGCAAATCATGCGTCATGGCAAGACATATTCCAGATCTCCCCTAGCAATATCACCGAAGCAAGTAGAGCCACACCTGCGTTGCTCGCCGTCGTCGCAAGAGTGTCTCGTTTCCATCACAGTTCAGAATGAATCATCAGCTCAGTAGCGTCGGTATCTTACTGAGATATTTTAATTTATGTCTGTCATATATGGTCGAATCGGCGATTTTATAAACGAGATTTATAGGAATCTCCTTTTCACTCTAAAGATTGATAACTCATAAAGGTATTTTTATCTTGTACTTATCACCATAATCTGCTATACGTTTTCTTGCTTTCTAACTATCGATTACATTTCACTTATGACAGATATTTCTCCAGAAAAAGAACAATATGACACGCAGAGAGTCCATGATGTCTCTGAATCATGGGCGCGCCTGTCAGCAGAGGCTGGCTCTGAGCTCGGTATAGAGAAGGAGATATGGAGGGCGATTGATATGATGCGTGGTAATCTCGATGCATCGGAGTATAAGCATGTTATTCTAGGTCTTATCTTTTTGAAGTATCTATCCGATCGCTTTGATACGCGCCGTGCTGAGCTTGAGGCGGAGTTCGCCCACGAGGAGGAGAAGGATGCCTTCGTCAATGACCCCGATGAATACCTCGCTCAGGGGATAGCCTACGTGCCTGCTGAGGCTCGCTGGCAGCGTCTCAGCGTCTCCGCGCGTGGGGGCGAGATAGGCAGCCTGATTGATGCTGCCATGCTGGCCATCGAAAAGGAGAATAAGAAACTACGCGGTGTCTTGCCCAAGAACTACGCCCGCCCCGATCTCGACCAGCGTCGCCTCGGTGAGGTGGTCACGCTCTTTAGCACGCTGTCCATGGGGCAGCAGGGTGTGCCCGATCATGACTTCCTCGGGCGTGTGTATGAGTACTGCCTTCAGAAATTTGCCGAGGCAGAGGGTAAGAATGCGGGGGAGTTCTACACGCCCTCCTGTGTCGTGCGCACCATCGTTGAGATGCTTGAGCCCTTTATCGGACGTGTGTATGATCCCTGCTGTGGCAGTGGTGGCATGTTTGTCCAGTCAGCACGCTTTATCCAAGAGCATAGCTACCATCTCGATGGCATCTCCGTCTATGGTCAAGATGCCAATCCGACCACACGCAAACTCGCGCTGATGAATCTGGGCATTCACGGTATTTATAGCGATCTCGGTTCACGTCATGCTGACACCTTCTTTGATGACTTGCATCCGAGGCTCAAGGCGGATTATATCATGGCCAATCCGCCCTTCAATCTCGGGGATTGGGGGGCCTCCTACCTCGCGGAGGATAAGCGCTGGCGCTTTGGGCTGCCGCCCGAGAGCAATGCGAACTATGCGTGGATCCAGCACATCATCCACCACCTCGCCCCCAAGGGTCGCGCTGGGGTCGTGCTTGCCAATGGCTCGCTGTCGGGGCAGATGGGAGGGGAGGCGGCAATTCGTCGTCGCCTGATTGAGCACGATCTCGTCGAGTGCATCGTCGCGATGCCGCCGCATCTCTTCTATAGCACGCAGATTTCGGTCTGCCTCTGGTTCTTCAATAGAGAGAAGCCAGCCTCGCTGAAGAACAAGGTTCTCTTTATCGATGCGCATGAGATGGGGAGTCTCATCAAGCGCAAGCATCGCGATCTCGACGCGACAGAAATCAAGAAAATTGCCGCAACACTCAAGCAGTTCTACGCACCTGACTTCAAGAAGTTTGTCCCTCAAAAAGGCTTTGCGAATCTCGCCACCCTAGACGAAATCGCGGCGCAGGATTACCAGCTCACGCCCGGTCGCTACGTCGGTCTCCCTGAGGCAGAGATTCAGAATGAGCCCTTTGAGCATCAGATGGCGCGCCTCAGGGAGGAGTTTCACACGCTCTGCGCTCAGTCGCGCGAGCTCGAAGCACTTCTCAATGAGAAACTTGCCTTCCTCGATGAGTCACCCAAAGCCGGAGAGTAGTCCCATGAGTTTGCCCTCCACATCCGCTACACAAATTGATTATCTGAGCCTTTCCCAGCTCGGACACATCATTACGGGGAAGACACCTAGCACGCGGCAGAGCGAGTACTACGGGGGGGATATTCCCTTTCTGACCCCCTCGGATGACCTCTCTTACAAGTACGTCTCAACGACACAAAAAACACTCACAGAGGAAGGATTGCGTACCGTACGCACCTGTATCCTGCCAGCCAACGCACTCGCTGTAACCTGCATAGGAACGCATCTCGGGCGTGTCGTCATCACGCGCGAGCCGACGGTGACCAATCAGCAGTTCAACGCGCTCATCGTCGATGAGAAGCGATTCGACGTGGACTATATTTATTACGCCCTCACCACCCTGAGCCCTCAGCTCAAGGAGCTCAGCAAGTCCTCGACCGCCATTCCCATCGTCAACAAAAGCAGCTTTGCCGCCCTGACCATCCCTGTGCCACCTCTCGCGGAGCAGAGGCGTCGAGCCGCCATCCTGCGAGCCGTCGACGACAGACTCACCGTGAGTCGTAGCCTCGCGGCCAATATACAAGAGCAGGCGCGACTACTCTACAGGCGTTGGTTCATCGACTACGACTTTCCTAATGAAGAAGGAGCTCCTTACCAACGCTCGGGCGGCAAGGTGAGGCGCAAATCGGTGCTCGGCCTCATCCCCCGAGGCTGGAAGGTGGGCAAGCTCAGCGACCTCGCCGAGGTGACGAGTGGCGGAACACCCGCGACAAAGAACGCCGCCTATTGGGATGGAGCAATCCCCTTCTTCACCACCAAGGACGCGACGAGCTCGACCTACATCTTTGTCACAAGCAAAACCCTCACCGCTGAGGGGCTCAAGCACTGCCGCAGCAAGCTCTACCCCCCCGATACCATCTTCATCACCGCCCGCGGGACGGTAGGCAAGATCATGATTGCGGGAGTGCCCATGGCAATGAATCAATCCTGCTGCGCCATCAGCGTGCGCAAGAGATTCTCCCCCGCCTACCTGCATCTCATGCTCCTTGAGCTCGTCGCCTCCTTGCAAAATAAGGCAAATGGCGTTGTTTATGATGCTATTACAGCACGTGACCTCCTCCAAGAAGCAGTGATCATGCCCCCACGCGATATCGTCGCCGCCTTTGCTGAGCTCGTGCGTACGCACTATGAGATGCTCATGAATTGCGAGCGACAGATCCTCATCCTCACAGAGCAGCTTGATGCGCTCAAGAAAAAAATTATCTCCCCTGAGGCTAAAAAATAGGAACGCAAAGGCTCTCTGGGTTGTCTCATAGTGTATGAGCAAACGCATGATCATCACAGGAGCCCTGAGCTATAGCGGTCGTTATATCGCGGCACGCGCCCACGAGCAGGGGTGGCAGCTGCATACACTAGAAGGTAACCGCTCGGCGAATAAGCCCAACCCGCACTCTATCCCCCTCACGCTCTTTGACTGGGAAGACCCTCAGCACCTCGGTCGCATCGAGGAGGCCATGCAGGGCTGTGATGTCTTTGTCAACACCTACTGGCGACGCCCTACGGCGGGGCAGCGTGCTTGCTCGATCGCGGAGCATCACAGCTATGAGCTCTTTGCCGCAGCGCAGCGCTCAGGGGTGAAGCGCATCGTGCACTTGAGCGTCGCTCATGCGCAGGAGGGCAGCGCATTGCCCTACTTTCACCACAAGGGGCGTGTCGAGACGGCTCTCAAGCAGCTAGGTATACCCGCCACGGTGCTGCGTCCCGCGATGCTCTTTGGCGACACACCCGAGGAGAGCATCCTTGTCAACAACTGGGCCTGGTGCCTACGCCACAGCCCTATTGCGGGACTCATGGGCGATGGCGATGCCCTCATCCATCCCCTGCATGTGCGCGACCTCGCGGAGATGGTCATGCAGGAAGCCTCACGCGATGATGGACCTGACTCACAATGGAATACCTACGCGGCTGTGGGAGAAGAGTGCCTGAGCCTTCGCGAAACCACCGAGATGCTGATCTCTGCCATGAATCTACGCTACCGCCGCATCACGCCCATCCCTGCGAGTGTGGCGCGACATGGCTCTAGCCTCTTTGCTAGCCTCATCGGGGGCGTACGTCTCTTTGAGAAGGAGGAGGTCGACGCCCTGCTCCAAGGAAAGCTCGCCTACAGCGCGGGGACACTCCCTGTCGCGGAGCAATGGTACGGTACCGCTCCGAGCCACCGCTTCTCCTCGTGGCTGATGGAGAATGGGGAATCGCTTGGTAGAAAGCTTGCCTAGTGCTTCTCTTGTAATCAGAGCTTACAATTTATAAATAGCTACTTCTCAACTCGATGAGAAGTAGCTATTTTTTGTCTATGAATGTATTATTATTGAAAAAACATCTTCAAAAGGCTCAATGGTTGAAGGGTGAAAATTGTTTATTTGTCGTTATTTTCATGAAAAGGGGTTGACACCCTAGGGGCTGCGTGATAGACTCAACCCAGATGTTAACCGTGACTAACTTTGATCAGCGATCCCAACAGATCGCACTTAGTACCGCAAGATACTCATCGAAGGGAAGCTCGATTAAACAATTTTTTATATGAAACACACAACATTAGCACTAGCAGGCTTGCTTTCCGTTGCAGGAGTAAGCACCGCCGCCGAGAACAGCCCAGAGGTCACCAAGGCACTCACGGCCTACACAGATACCTTCGTCGTGCCTACCTACAAGGCCATGGCTCAGGGTGCTGTCGACTTCATCAAAGCGACAGAAGCACTCGCCGCCAAGCCCACTGACGCGAATGTCAAAAAGGCCGTCGCAGCCTACGCCAAGGCACGTACCCCATGGGAGCAGAGCGAATCCTTCCTCTTTGGTCCTGCCGAATACGCTAACCTCGACCCCAAGCTCGACTCATGGCCGCTCGATCAGCAGCAGCTCGACGCCTTCTTAACCGTCATCGCTACGGGTAAGATCCAAGTAGACGCTGGCTATGTGCGTGATTACTTGGGCGCGGCTCTCCGTGGCTTCCACGCTGCTGAGTATCTCCTCTTCCGCGACGGTAAGGCACGTGCAGCCAAGGCAATCACCAAGGCTGAGCTCGTCTACCTCGCCGCTGTTGCTCGCGTCATCGCTGAGGACAGCATCCAGCTCGAAGCCCTCTGGGCAGGCGCCGACAGCCTCAGTGCTGACAAGAAGGCCGTCCTCGAGGCCGCTGAGATCGAAAAAGACGGCGCCTACGCCGCTGAGCTCAAGGGCGCAGGTACAGAAGGCAGTCGCTACGAATCACAGACTGACGCCATCGAAGAAATCTTCACAGGCTGCGCCGACATCGTCACAGAATTGGCGGGTCCTAAGTTCGGCGAACCCTTTGAGGCACAAGACGCGAAGCTCTTCGAGTCCTGGTACAGCCACACCTCACTCGTCGACACACGTGACAACGTGATCAGCGTCGAGAAGGCCTACAACTGCCTCTCCCCCCTCGTCGCAGCCAAAGATCCTGCTGTTGACAAGGCTATCAAGGCATCCTTCAAGAAGGTATTCACCTGCATGGACGCCTTCAAAAAGCCTCTCGCCAAGAGCCTCGGTGAGAAGACGCTCTTCGCCAATGTCATCGCCGCTTGCAACGAGCTGAATGAAAACATGGGCAAGGCTCGCGGAGTTCTCCTCGGTAGTTAATCTTCAACGTGATATTACTTCATTCCTCTTACCTGTAGGGCGCATTTATGCCCTACAGGTATGCTCGCTTTCTTACACCGCGATTTATAAGATAAAATTTACATCAGTATGATATTCAAAACCTTGTTTATGGCTAGTAGCGTAGTTGTGTGTGCTGCTGGCATATTCGTATTTTACTATCATGAGCACCAAGCCATGGGGAGCAGCGTCACAGCTGCCCCTGTAGCCTCTGGGAAGGACTCGCTTTTTATCCCTGCTTCTGCAACAAAGCTGGGGATAGCGGATCATCCACTCATCAGCAGCAAAGCACTTAAAGACCCCAAGAATATCAACAACGTCACATTTGACGATCTCAAGCCCGAATCCATCACGGCGAGCTGCATTCAATGCCATGTGAACCATGGAGTAGAACTCACGCCTCCCGCACTCCTCACCGAGGATGGCAAGCCAGGCCCCGCCTACTACCTAGGCGGCGAGCAGGGGACTGTCTTTATACGCACGACGAAAGCCTTCGAGCAGCCCACCCCCGCCATCGTCGAGGCGGGGCTTGAGGAGGAATTCCTGCTCGGTGAGGCCATCTTTGAGGGGACTTATGTCGCTGATCGCAACGTGCCTTTCGGCGGACTAGGCCCCACCTATATGAAGTCCTCCTGTGTCGCCTGCCACCCTGGATATGGACGAGGACGCCGCACAAAGAACTTTAATGAAGAATACGGCAATGGCTACATTGCCTTCATCCACCATCCTGATGGCACTCCTGTCAAGGGCTACACCCCCATGCTCCACACCAAGGCCATCCCCCCCTACAAGCCCTACGTCGAGGGGATCAAAATCACCTGGCATGAGTACAAGGACAAGCATAACAACCGCTACCCCGATGGCACGCCTTACAACAAGGGCAAAAAGACAGAGGGGAGTCTCATCTACCCCACCGCCGATGTCATTGAGCCACTACTCCCCCTGCCCAAGGACTACCGCGTCTCCATCGAATCCACCATTGGCATCTACGGCACAGGCCTGCTCGATGCCATCCCCGATGAAGCCATCCTCGCGGAATATAAGCGACAGCACGAAACGACAGGTCCTGTCAAGGGTATCCACGGCAAATGGATAGCCGAGGCTCACCTCGGTGGTAAAAAGCGCCTTGGACGCTTCACCTGGCACTGCACCCGCGCCACCCTTGAGAACGGACCTGGCTCCAATGGACTCTGGAATACACTGGGCATCAGCCGCGCCGACCGCCGTGAGCTCTACATGACCCCCGAGTGGGTCGAGAAGCAGCGCGAGCTCGGGCTCGATGTCAGCAAGCTCACCGAAGAGCAACCCATAGAAATGCCGCAGACCGATTATGACAACTTCATGATCTGGCACCGCGGACTTGCCGTACCCGCCGCGCGCAATCTCGACAAACCTGAGGTGAAGAACGGCCAGCGTATCTTCAATGAAATAGGCTGCGCCAGCTGCCACAAGCCCGAGTGGAAGACAGGCGAATATCCCCCCATGCCCGCCTACGCCAATCAGATCATCCGCCCCTACACCGATCTGCTCATGCACGATATGGGCGAGGAGAATCGCGGCATGGTGCGCACCTACCGCACGCCCCCTCTCTGGGGTCGCGGTCTGATGAAGAGGGCGGCTGATCATAGCGATATGTTCCACGATCTGCGTGCACGCGACTTTGAAGAGGCTATTCTCTGGCACTTCGGCGAGTCGGAGTTCGCCCGCGAGAGCTTCCGTCACCTCTCCGCGCAAGATCGCGCTGACCTCATCCAATTCCTCAAATCTCTCTAAATAATCTAGCTCACATGTCACTTGTCCCATTACTCCTCCGAGGCACACCTGCGTATGACGCCTGCCGCATCGAGTGCTCGCATTTCAGCACCGAGACATCTCCCATCCAAGAGTGGATGCTCCAGCTCCACATCACTCAGAAAGAGGCTTCATTCGAGCAGCAGCTCGACACGCTGCTGGACGCTCTGGATGCTTTCCGCGCCGAGCATCCCGAGCTCACGCCCGTTTTCACGCGTGTCTTCATGAGTGATGCGGCCAATCAAGAGGCGCGTGTGCAGCAGCGTCTCGGTGACGAGCACGGTGCTCTCTCCCTCATCGAGCAACCCCCTCTCGACGGGACGAAGCTCTCCATCTGGATCTACCTACAGGGTGGGGCACAATGGCAGTATGATGCTGCGAGTGGAACGATGAGCAGCCAGCAGGGTGAGCTCTGCCACATCTGGACGGGCTCGGCTCGTCGTACGGAAGGCGATGCGCATGAGCAATGCCTCGCCCTCTTTGAGGATTACAGCGCGATGCTGGAGGCGCGCGGGGCGACGCTCTTTGACCACTCCATCCGCACCTGGCTACTCGTGCAGAATGTCGACGTGAACTACGCGGGCGTGGTGACAGGGCGCAACGAGCACTTTGATGTCAAGAGGCTCATCCCCAGCACACACTTTATCAGCAGTACAGGCATACAGGGGCGCAGTGCCGACTACCGCTCACTCGTCCAGCTCGACAGCTACTCTGTCGCGGGCTTGCCTGCGAGTCAGATCCAATTCCTCTATGCTCCTGATTATCTGAATCCCACGCATGACTACGGCGTGCGCTTTGAGCGTGGGACGGCTATTCATCTCGAAGGGCGCATCATGAGCTTCATCTCAGGCACCGCGAGCATCGATAATAAGGGCGATGTCGTGCATGTCGGCGACATCGAGGCGCAGTGCTTGCGCATGTGGGAGAATGTCAACGCCCTGCTTGCCGAGGTGGGCGCGAGTATGGAGGATAGCATGCAAATGATTGTCTATCTGCGCGATATGGCTGACTATGCCAAGATAACCGCGATGTTTGAGCAACGCTTCCCCCGCATCCCCAAGGTCATCGTCCATGCGCCCGTCTGTCGCCCCACGTGGCTGATTGAGATGGAGTGTATCACCCTGCATGAGTCTACATCAAGCATTTCTTCATGAATATCGTGCTTCTACGCGTCCTTCAGTGGACACTGCTGATAGGGCTTGGCTTCTACTCGCTCTTTGTCGGGGTCTTTGAGATCCCGCTTGAGGAGGCTCTCGACCCCGAGTCCATGTACCATGAGATCATGCTCGTGAGTCGTGTACCGCGCCTGCTGAGCATCATGATTGCTGGTAGCAGCCTCGCCATTGCGGGTCTTATCATGCAGTGCATCACCTGCAATCGCTTTGTCTCGCCGACGACGGCGGGGACGATGGAGTGGAGCAAGCTGGGTATCATGATCGCCATCCTCTTCTTCCCCGATGCTAGCCCCCTGATTCGCATCACAGCGGCCTTTGTCGTCGCTCTGCTGGGGACGGGGGTTTTTCTTTTCATTATCAATAGGGTGTCCACCAGAAGCATCATCATCATCCCCCTCGTGGGCATCATGCTAGGCGCGCTGGTGAACTCGGGGGCCTCCTACCTCGCCTATGAGCACGATCTGGTGCAGAATGTCTCCTCATGGCTGCAAGGCAGCTTCGCACTCGTCAGCGAGGGCAACTACGAGCTGCTCTACAACAGCGTACCCTTCATGATACTCGCCTACATCTACGCCGATCGCTTCACGATTGCAGGGATGGGCAGAGGCATTACCGTCACGCTCGGGCTCAATCACGCCAACATCGTGCGCATCGGGCTTGTCATCGTCGCCATCACCTCGGCGACCAGCATCGTCGCTGTCGGTCACATCCCCTTTATCGGGCTCATCGTCCCCAATATCGTGAGTATCATCCGTGGCGACTCGGTGAAGAACACGCTCTTTGATACAGCGTGGCTGGGAGCTATGCTCGTGCTGGTCTGCGACCTCGCAGGGCGTCTGCTCATCTTGCCCTACGAGATCCCCGTGGGTGTCATCCTCAGTGTCGTGGGTAGTATTATCTTCCTCGTAATGATCCTTAGAAAGAGAACTTATGCTTGATTGTATCAAACGCCCCACCACCCTCGTCTATGGTATTCTCCTCATCTTGGGAATCCTGCTCGGGCTCTATTACCTGCTCAACGGTGTGACCGATGAGACATGGGACTACAACATCCCCCGTCGTCTCAAAATCATCTCCGCCATCCTGCTCGTGAGCGTCGCCGTGGGGGTCTCCTCGGTGATCTTCCAGACCATCACGAGCAACTACATCCTCACGCCTAGCATCATGGGCTTGGACCATCTCTACATCTTCTTGCAGACGCTCGTCATCTACTTCTGGGGAGCTCCCCAGCTCGTGCTGATGGACAAGACCTCGCAATTCGTCGCCACGCTCGTGCTGATGATAGCCGCCTCGGGGGGTATTTTCTTCCTGATGTTCCGCGGGATTGGGAAGAGTATCTACTACATTGTCCTCATTGGTATTGTCTTTGGCATCGCCTTTGATGGCCTAGCGAGCTTTATGCAGGTGCTCATTGATCCGAATGAATTTGCCATGCTGGAGGGTCGCATGTTTGCGAGTTTCAATCGTGTCAACGTCAAGCTACTGGGCATATGCTGGGCGCTCGTCGCGCTCACCAGCGCATGGATTTTCTGGGACTGGCGCAAGTACGATGTCATGAGCCTCGGGCGTGCAAATGCGATCGCGCTGGGTGTGAATTACAATTCCCTCGTGCTCAAATCATTCTTCGCTATCTCCATCCTCACAGCGGCATCTACTGTGATGGTGGGTCCCATTACCTTCTTGGGCATCCTCATCGTCAGCCTCAGCCGTCTGATTTTCCGTACCTACCGCCATAGCATCCTGCTCACAGGTACGGTGCTCGTCGGGGTGGTCATGCTCATCCTCGGCATGATTGTCACGGAGCGTGTGCTCAACTTTACCGTCCCCCTGAGCGTCATCATCAACCTCGCTGGCGGACTCATCTTTATCATCATGATACTCAAATCAAAAAGAATATGATCAACTTACAACACGTCAGCAAAACCTATCATGACAAGCTCGTGCTCGACGACCTCACGCTCGATCTGCCCACCCAGCAGGTTGTCGCCTTCATCGGCAGCAATGGCGCGGGCAAGAGTACCATTCTCAACATCGTCAGCCGCCTGCTCCACGCGACCAAGGGACATGTCATCATCGATGATCGCGAGCTCTCCCAGTGGGACAACAAGCAGCTCGCCAAGACCCTCACCATACTCGGGCAGAGCCTCCACACGCCGGCGCGCCTCACGGTGGACGAGCTCGTGCGCTTCGGACGCTTCCCCCACTCGGGCGGCCGCCTCGATGAGGCCGATCTAGCCATTGTCCAAGAAGCCATCGCCTACACAGGCATCGAGGAGCTCAAGGACCGCTACCTCGACGAGCTCTCGGGAGGCGAGCGCCAGATCGCCTACATCGCCATGGCCATCGCACAGGACACGCAGTACATTCTCCTCGATGAGCCCCTCAACAATCTCGACATGAGCCGCTCCACGCGCGTGATGCAGCTGCTCAAGACCCTCGTCGAGGAGAAAGGCAAGACCATCTACATCGTCATCCATGATATCAACTACGTCTCCTTCTACGCCGACTACGTCGTCGCGCTGAAGAAGGGCGCGCTCAAGCATCATGGGAAGGTCGCGGATCTCATGACCCCCGAGATCATCAAGGATATCTACGACATCGACATCGTCATAGAAGACTATCAGGGCAAGAAGCTCTGCATCTACTATAACTAAGAATTTCAACTTACCCGTCTCTTCAACCACAATAACCAAGAACACAAGCAACATCATGAAAAAAACCGCATTCTTCCTCTCCCTCGCCTTCTTCGCGTTTGGGAGCAGCATCGCCAGCATCGCTAGCGCAGAAAGCATCCAAGCCAGCCACCTGCATGGTCAAGTCAGCATCCCCAAGAATCCCAAGCGCGTCGTCGTCATGGACTTCTCTGCCCTCGACAACATGATGAGTCTGGGAGCCCAAGCCGACATGGCCATCACCAAGAAGCTCATCCCCGACTACCTCGCGCAGTACCGCGATGAGAAGTATGTCGACCTCGGCAGCATGAAGGAATTCAACCTTGAGAAGGTGAATGAATTCAAGCCTGAGCTCATCATCATCTCCACGCGTCAAAGCGACCACTACGAAGAGCTCTCCAAGATCGCTCCGGTCTATGTCGTCGACCGCATGTCCAAGGACCAAATGGCTGAGGCCAAGAAGAACATCGAGATGATTGGCAAGATCTTTGGCAAGGAAGCCGAAGCCACCAAGGCTCTCGCCCAGCTCGACGCCGATCTCGCAGCAGCCCAGCAAAAGGCCGCGCAGACCGGCAAGAAGGCTCTCTTTGTCATGGTCAACGATGGCAAGCTGAGCGTCTTTGGCTCCAAGAGCCGCTTTGCCTCACTGCCTTTTGATAACATGGGTGTGGGACAATCCGACCCTGCCATCAAGCCTGACAAGTACGGTCAACAGGTCAACTACGAGTACATTGCCATCAAGAATCCTGATATCATGTACATCCTCGACCGCTCCAAGGCAATAGGTGAACAAGCTGGCTCTGCCAAGATGCTCTCCAATCCCCTTGTGAAGACGACGAAGGCTGTCAAGAACAACGCTGTCGTCATGCTTGACCCTGCACTCTGGTACATCACAGGCTCGGGTATCCAATCGCTCAAGACCATGATTGAGCAAATCAAATCTGTTCTCTAAGCAGCACTTCTAGAATACCTCAAATCGAGTGGGCAGCTCACTCCCCCTCGCACACCGCCGTATGCCATTGATGGTATACGGCGTCTTGCTATACGCAGTACCCTCAGTCACTGAGGCATTCGTTTCCCATCCCCTCATGACAATGAGACAATCTGACGAGCTTCGCGGCGAGCTGTCCCCCTCATTCTTCGCGACTCATTGGGGACTTTCACCCCAGCGGATACATCATGCCTAGCGTACCAAGAAGGCGACTCGTGCCAGCACGAGTCGCCATGTAGAAAATAGAGAATAAGCTATTGCGTCTTAGTAAGGACGGAAGTAGCTCGAATTACCACTCTCAACGAGTGTGCCGCGCGTACCTGGTTGAATCGCGCCAAACTGCTTGTAGATGGGTTGTGTGATGGTATAGGTGGCTCTTGAGCCATCGACCTTCACCTCAAGCTGCTGCCCATAGGACTGGCCTGCACTGGAGCTGACTCCACGAGCAGTGAGACCACCGAGGATGGCACCGCCTGCCGTTGCCAATGTATTGCCACTACCACCACCGAGCAGATTACCCAGAGCACCACCAGCGATGGCACCACCAACAGTGCTCAGATTCTTTGTGGTGCTGCTAGCACCTACTCTCACGGTACGAGCACTCATTACGGTAGCGGGATGACTCTTACCAACCACGCCCATGCTATTGCCATGCACGGCATCGAAGTCACGTACACCACTGCAGGAGCTCAGAAGAGCACCACTCAAAGCGACAAGGGAGATAATAATAAATGATTTTTTCATAGTATTGGTTTGTACTGAAACTACAGTATACTCACTCAGCATGTTAGATCAAGAGAAAAATACAAAATGACACAGAGATACAAACGCAACTTTGAGCCTAAGCTCCTGCAAGAGAATGCTCACAACCACAAGCAGCTCATAGACACGATTGCGGCGGCTAGTAAAAAAGCTATAAAAATTACTCAATTATCACCAAGGTGGCAATTCTTGCTTGAATTGGGACGTGATTTGTGCTTAGATCATGAGCGATATGAGAATCATTTCACTGTACGACGGACTCCAAGAAATAGGTCAATACGAGATAGAATCATGGGCTGATGGTTACATTGTCACTCTCGGACGCAGTGAATCCACACAATGGAGCTTCCCCTCAGAGATGGAGCTCTCACGCCATCATCTGAGCATACGCAAACTAGGTGATGAGCTCTACCTTCGCGATGAGCAATCAAGCAATGGTACCTTTGCCGACGGAGTCGCCCTCACCCACCCCATACGCATGCGTGCGGATGTAACGTATCAAGTGGGCAAGCTCAGCTTCTATCTCGAAAACGTCGCCCCCACAGAAGCCACAGAACACATCGACTGTAGCAGTGTCTTTCCCGAAGCTATCGGCTTTGCTTCCGAGTACCCCTCCACGCCTCCTGCCGAAGAGTCCCCCATCATCTCCCTTGAGCCTGAGCCTGTAGAAGAAGATTCAACCATCATCTCCCTTGAGCCTGAGCCTGTAGAAGAAGACTCAACCATCATCT
>CAYJOV010000031.1:0-20310 GCA_964371905.1 uncultured Akkermansia sp.
ACCCCACGGTTGCTGACGGTCACACGATCGCCATCGGTGGTCTGATCGAAGACAACGTGCAGAAGGTAGAAGATCGCGTCCCCATCCTTGGCGACCTGCCCCTCATTGGCGCACTCTTCACCAGCAATGTAGAATCCCACGTCCGAAAGAACCTCGTGATCTTCGTCACCGCTGAAACAATCACCCCATCAGGCAATCCCATCCGTCAGCGTGATGCTGGTACAGGCGATGCGCCCACCTCGGGCACGAGCACACCAGAGCTTTTCCCTGCTGATGGTCTCAATCTCTAAGAGATCCTGTAGCACTAGTACATAAGTTCAAACCAACACAGAAAGAACCAAGCTTCATACGAAGCTTGGTTCTTTCTGTGTTGCCTGTAGCGCGGTGAGGCTGCTAGGACAGCTGGCTGGCTTATTACCAGTAGCAGGCGTCCTCGACGCGGCGGGCTGCGGCTGGCTTGAGCTCCGCATTGGGATAGACCCAGTGCTCATTAAAGAGCTTGAGGTAGGGATTATTTTCTCCCGTGCCATACTGTGTGACCCATCGCTTGCCTTTGATGCCAAAGAGCAGCTGGAGTGCTCCTCCCATGTGGATAGCCTGCTTGCCCTGCTGCTTCACGTGCGCTGCTAGGGGGAATCCATAGGCTCCACAGCCAATGAGACAGACATCGTAGTCGCAAGCGTCAATACGCGCCTTCATGTGATCTAATGCGTCAAACCATGTCTCCATGCCCGCTGGTGCTACTCCTCCCATGCTTTGGACAGCTCTGATTGTCTGTAGCTCAAAGAGAGGGAGTACATCTTTATTATTAAAGAGAAGCTCGCGCTTGTTGTGGTACTGCGACTCGATAGTCGAGGCAAAGGGGTGCACGACGAGCACTTTCTTTCCGGCAAGATGACGGCTCCATGGATTGCCCGAGTCATCAAAGGGCTCAAGATTGGAGAGGTTGACACGCTTCACCTCGTCGTGGGGATAGACTAGTTTTTCGTAATTCAGCCATGATCCCAGCACATCCACCTCTTTAGCACAGTCCAGCATCAGCTCGCAGAATCGCTCCGCCAATTGCAGGTCTTGCGGGAAGAATCCAGCGTTGATACACAAATACTTAATTGATTTTTTACTCCAATTCGCGAAGTCGCCTTTGCCTTGAATATAGTCCCAAGGCTTGAAGCCATCGCGATGCGCGAGGTACCACGCGATGCACTCAAGCTCAATGAAGCCAAAGCGCGCTATCATGAAGGGATCATTGCTCGCGACGTAGTCATTGAGTAGCTGCGGACTCTCATCGGCATTCCATGCGACTCCCGATGAGGGGATATGGGTGAGAAAGAGCTTGCGAAAATAGAGACGGCGGGCTACTTTAAAGCATAATTTGAGAGGGTTCATCTTCTATCTGTGGCAGCATAGTCGCTTGTACTGAGCATGTCAAGTCTTGAGTGTGTTTTCTACTTGTAAGATGATGCTTCACATGCTAAGCTTTTATCAGACTTAATTTTGTATATAATGATTAAAAATTCACTTTTTTGCTTAGCTTTCAGCCTGAGCGCCCTGACCTTGCAAGCTGCGGAGAAGCCCTCCGAGATCCTCAAGTCGATGACCCAAGCTCCCTCTGCCGATCAGCTCGTTGAGACGACGCGTGCGAAGCTCTATCCCGCATCTGCTTATATCCCCTTTCAGACGGACTTGCTCGTCGAGATCACCGATATACCCGCTTTCCTCCAAGCCTTCTCGTCCACACGCTGGGGGAAATCGCTCGATGTATCAGCAGCCACATCATGGGGCATTGAGCAGGTGAGCTTTGCCATAGCGGAAGGTGATGCTGCGAGCATGGCAAGATTTCTACCCTTTCTGGGATTTGCGATCGCCGCGAATGGGGAGCCGAGCTCTATCTCAGCCTTGCCAGTCATGCAGCAGGCCCTTATGCACACCCTCGCCTCGCTGTCGAGCTACGCCATCGAGCAGCAGCAGGGGATGAAGATGCCTCAGTGTGTGCTGCTGCTGCGCTTCGAAGAAGGCAAGATGCCTCCTCTCGCGCTCGTTCCTCGATTGCTCAAGCTCGCAACACCTCCTCATATGCAGTGGGAAGGTTATGATGTATGGGAGATCAAGGGCGATGCGGGGGGGGCTTACTTGAATATGCTCCAGTATCTTGTTCCAAAGGGCGGCTTTATCGCCGTGGGGCACAAGGACAAGAACACGCTCGCGATCATGCTCACCGACGACCCTGAGAATATCAGTGCGCTGGTGGCTGCAAAGTCCTACGAGGACACTCACCCCAAAGAGGCGCACAATCGCCCTGTCACCGTGCGCAAGGGGCATTTCTTTGAAGCCATCGCCAGTGGAGCTTTCATCGAGAGCGTTGCAAAGCTCTCACTCTTTGTCAAGGCTGGGGAGATCTATGCTGCCGAGCTCAAGAAGCTGGCGGCGACCTACCCCGATCGTGCCGATAAGATCAATAGCGCGGCGGATTTTATAGCTAGGTTTGCCAAGAGCATGGAGGGGCTCAACAGCACGGCGACGGGCTTCGCGAGCATCGAGGGTTGGTTCGATGGGAGTCTGAACTTCCAGACCTACACGAACAGTGAGAACTATCTCTTGAAGCCCTCAGTGCCCGTGCTCGATGAGCTCATGGACAGACCCGACACCTTTCTCGCGATGGAGAGCAGCGCCGTGGAGTTGAATCCCCCTTTTGCCATGAGCATGGAGGACATCAAGCAAGGCGTGCTGACGATTCACGCGCTAGAGCCTCTCTGCGAGTCCTCTGAGCAGCTCATCGCCTTCCTTGACACGCTGATAGGGCTAGCGTCGCAGTATGCGGGCAGTGCTGGTTATTATATGCCCAATGATGATAATAAGGGGGTCGCCTTTGCCGGCATCAAGGATCAGGGGAGTGTCACCCAGTCGCTGCTCTCCTTCATTCCCGCGATGAACAAGGTGTACGACTACACGCCTCCCTTGGTCTTGAAACCAACCGATACAGATAAGAATATCAAGGGCTTGATTTCCTACGATATCGCGGATTCTATGGTCGATCTTTCCTTGGTGATCAGCCCTAGTCTTGTCGCGATGGGCAATACGGGCAATCCCCTCATCGGCGAAATCGCAAAGGAGTCTCAAGCCACGCGCGAAGCCCGCGCAGGCGTCAGCTTTGTCCTACGGCACGATCAAATGCCCTATCAGTCTGGGAATGACACAGACTTCAAAGGCTTCTACATGCGAGTCGTCCCGAATGGCACCTACACGCAGGCAGGATACATCCAGCTGCAATTGAAGTAGAGATTGCTGACGAAGAAGAATGGGGAGTTCTCCGTGCTCGTGCACGTGGCTGTGAGGCAGTATTCGCCTCTGTAGCTTTTCAGTACGGACTCTAGAGAACTCCCCATGATTTCTTTGCTGCATACAGAGTATGCGCTTGATTCTGTGATGTGAGTTTTCTATGATGATGAAGATGAAATACTTTTTTCTCATCCCTGCTCTTGTGCTATCAGCTCACGCTGAGGATAGTTTCTCGATCAGTCAAGCATTCACCCATTCTGAGAAGAAAGGGCTTCTGCGCCTCTTTTCCGAGGATGTCCGTGTCTTTCGGAGTGAGCCGTCGCTTGACTCTCCAGTAGAGATTCGCCTCAGTGAGCGATTTGATTCTGAAGAAGAAAGGAGAGAGTGCACCGTTGCTCTCTTGATGATCAAGCCCCAGTGGGGAATTCTGAGCGCGACGGAGCTTGCTGAATACAGCACAAAGGTCGATTTTGCTGATGGTCGCTACTGCCTCATACGCGCCGATATTGGCAGTGGAGCCACATCCCCTTGGTGGTGATTCTTGAGTACATCGACCACCCGACCAAGGAGGACTCCTCTGCGATGCGTGTCGTTGGGCATTATGGCCAGAGTATGCTTGCACCTGAGCCTTGGTTCTACTATTATCGAAAGAAATATCAGTCATTCCTCATCCGAGATGGCGCGGGCAGAGTGATTTACCAATTGGATCTTGACACGGAAAACCCCTTGTTGCTGCCCTATACGCTCCACACAGAGCTCTCTGAGTGAGGTAGGGGGTCGGGGCGGCTATCGGCGCGCCTCTAGAATCCTCTCACTAGTGCCAACGCCATTGTGTGCGAAGTCAGAGACTTGCGCCACTCGACTCTGCCAGAGTGGGAGAGCTCGTGGAGTGGTCATCTGCGCACGAGCTCTATCTTCTGTAATCCTCAGCTCGATTACGAGCCTTTTCTGATTTCTAACTGCTTGCTTCCCAGCTTCATATTGGGATCAATGGCGGTACTCAACGGTGAGCTCTGCCCCTGCTCTGCCTTGAGGAGGGCGGTGAAGGCGATCATCGCCGCATTGTCCGTGCTGTGCTCGGGGGCGGCAAGGATGAGCTCGATGCCCGCGCGTGAGCAGGCCTGTGTCATCTGCTCGCGCAAGGCGCGATTGCAGGAGACGCCACCTGAGATAGCGAGTGTCTTCATCTTGCTCTCCTTGAGAGCTCGCAGCGTCTTGTGGATGAGCACGTCAATGATGGCTTGTTGCACGCTGGCGCAGAGATCAGCGAGTGTGCTCTCATCGAGATCGCGCGGGTCACCACTTGCGATCACCTTGGGTAGGGTGTAGAGGAGGGCAGTCTTGAGCCCCGAGAAGGAGAAATTGTGGTGAGGCTCGTGCATCATAGGACGTGGCATGGGGTAGCGCGTCGGGTCGCCTTGTCGCGCGAGTCTGTCTATCTCGGGGCCACCAGGGTAGGGGAGGTTGAGCATTTTTGCAGCCTTGTCAAAGGCCTCGCCCGCCGCATCGTCGAGACTGCGTCCGAGTAGTTCGTAGTCGTCGAGTCCCTTGACGTGGATGAGCAGCGTGTGTCCTCCCGACACCACGAGCCCGATGTGCGGGATGACGCCACGCGGGTCGGCGATGAAGGGCGAGAGCAGATGCCCCTCCATGTGGTTGATGGCATGGTAGGGCTTGCCCGCGGCGAGCGCGAGCCCCTTGGCTGCACTATTGCCGATGAGGAGTGCCGCGACCAGCCCTGGTCCCGCCGTGCCTGCGAAGGCATCGACTTGTGCTATGTCGCGCCCCGCCTTGGCGAGGGCTTCTTGGAGCACGCCGCGCAGGGCGGCCGAGTGATTGCGTGAGGCGAGCTCGGGGATGACTCCTCCGTAGAGGCGGTGAATGGGGATCTGCGTCGAGATGACGGAGCTCAAGAGGCTGGGCACAGAGCCGCCATCGACTCGCTCAAGGAGTGCGATGGCGGTCTCGTCACAGCTGGACTCAATAGCTAGGATGAGCATGCTGCTGTGGGTGGGGGATTAAGATTCTGTCTTACGGGAGCGCCCTGGTGGGCGACCGCGACGAGGTGGGGTGACGGGCACGATTTTCTCTCCGCGTATGAGTGTGGCGGGCTCTTTGCCCAGCACGCAGTCTTTGGTGATGACGACAGTGCGTATGTCCTTCTCGCTGGGCACGGTGTACATGACCTCGAGCATCAGACGCTCAAAGATGCCGCGCAGGGCGCGCGCTCCCGTACCGCGCTCAATGGCGATCTCTGCCATGCTGCGTAGAGCCTCGGGCTCGACGCGTAGCTCGGTGTCGCTCATCTTGAGTAGCTTGGTGTACTGCTTCACGAGCGCGTTGCGCGGCTCGGTGAGCAGCGTGACGAGCTGATCCTCATTGAGGCGTGTGAGGGCGGCAAAGATGGGGAGTCGGCCGATGAGCTCGGGGATCATGCCGAATTGGAAGAGATCCTCGGGAATGCTGTTGGCGAGCACTTCTGCCTCGGTGTATTCCTTGCGGTTGCGGTCTTCCTCCACCGAGCCAAAGCCGATGATGGAGGCACCCAGTCTCTTGCGGATGATGTTCTCAAGACCGACGAAGGCCCCCCCGCAGATGAAGAGAATACGATCTGTATTGACCGTGATGTACTGCTCGTTGGGGTGCTTGCGACCGCCCTTGGGGGGGATGTTGCACTCGGTGCCCTCGATGATCTTGAGCAGTGCTTGTTGCACGCCCTCACCGGAGACATCACGCGTGATGCTGACATTTTGCGTCTTGCGACCGATCTTGTCGATCTCATCGATGTAGATGATGCCGCGCTCCGCCTTGGATACATTCATATCGGCGGCTTGGAGGAGGCGTAGGACGATGTTTTCGACATCTTCACCGACGTAGCCAGCCTCAGTGAGGGTGGTGGCGTCGGCGATGCAGAAGGGGACATCGAGAATGCGCGCAAGGGTCTTGGCAAGCAGAGTCTTGCCCGAGCCCGTTGAACCTGCGAGCAGGATGTTGCTCTTCTCAATCTCGGCGTCTTCATCTACGCTTTGGCGGAGACGCATGTAGTGATTGTAGACGGCGACGCAGAGGGTCTTCTTGGCGTGCTCTTGCCCGATGACGTAACGATCGAGCTGAGCGTGGAGCTCCGCGGGGGTGGGGAGCTCGCCCAAGCTCTTCTTCTCGATTTCGAGCGGGGTATCATCGCATTGCTCTTGGGGCATCACCTCGGGGTGTGTCCCGCGGACAAGGGCGAGGAGTCGCTCAGCTGCGACCTCTCCAATGTCACTGCAAAGCATCTTGTAGGTCATCCCCTCGACGCATTGGTAGCACATGTGCGTCCCTTCTACGGTGAGCACAGGGCGTCCATCATTTTCCTCCCCGCCGCAGAGGGAGCAGTGGCGGCTTTTGTGAGCCATGGTTATGATTTTCTTTCTTCTTTGTGGGTGAGAATGCGGTCAATGAGACCGTAGGCGAGTGACTCTTCTGCACTCATGTAGTTGTCTCTGTCTTGATCTTGCTTGACCGCTGTTTCTGATTTTCCCGTGTGTTTAGAGAGTATGGCTGTGAGTCTCTTGTCTAGGCTAAACATGAAGTTGATCGTGCGCTCGACATCGGCAGCAGTACCGCTGGCGCCACCGCGTACTTGGTGGATCATCACGTGCGAGTTGGGCAGGCAGAAGCGCTTGCCCTTGGTGCCAGCCGCAAGGAGGACGGAGCCCATGGAGGCGGCTATCCCTATGCAGTAGGTATTGATATCGCAGTTGAGGAACTGCATCGTGTCGTAGATGGCAAGTCCTGCGGTTACGGAGCCACCAGGCGAGTTGATGTAGATGTGGATGTCCTTCTTGGGGTCGGACATTTGCAGGAAGAGTAGCTGGGCGATAACGGAGTTGGCAACCGTATCGTCTATCTCAGTTCCGATAAAGATCACTCGGTCGAGCAGAAGTCGCGAGTAAATATCGTAGGCACGCTCACCACTGTTCGTTTTTTCTATGACAGTGGGGACGTAGTAATAGTTTGATGCGGTGTTTTCCATGACGTTTTGTACCAAGAGATAATTTGGCTACAATAATCTAGCATGAAAGAGCCGCTATGGAAAGAACATAAGTTGTCTTCATGCAAATTCGTTTGATATGATGCATAAAATAGCGCGAAATCCCAATTAAGGATTTCGCGCTATTTGTGTTGCAAAGGGTTAATCCTTAGCGCATGTCTATGACGGGGACGAGCAGGGGCTCATCAGGGCCGACATAGCAAGAAAGTGGGCGGAAGAGTGCATTGTCCTCAAGCTGCTCGAGGATCTGTGCCACCCAGCCCGATGTGCGCGCGATGGCAAAGATGGGCGTGAAGAGGTTTGTAGGGATGCCGAGGCTGTAGTAGACCGTTGCGGAGTAGAAGTCCACATTCGCGTTGAGATTCTTGCGGGCACGCATCATCTTGGCGATCATGTCGCTCATGCGTATCCACTTGGGCTCGCCAATCGTGTGGGAGAGGCGTATGGCGATGCGGCGCAGCTGAGGGGCGCGCGGGTCGAGTGTGCGGTAGACGCGATGTCCCATGCCAAAGATCTTCTCGCGGCGTGCGAGCTTGTCGTTGATGTAGGCCTCGACATTTTCTTCCTCACCAATCTCGGTGAGCATGTCGATGACAGCTTCATTCGCTCCGCCGTGGAGAGGCCCCTTGAGTGTGCCGATGGCTGCCGTGATGGCTGAGTAGATATCGGAGAGGGTCGAGGTGGTGACGCGTGCGGAGAATGTGGAGGCATTCATTCCATGGTCGGCGTGCAGGATGTAGGCGACGTCGAGGATGTGGGCTTCCTTTTCATCGGGTTCTTCTCCCTTGAGAAGCCAGAGGAAATGTGCAGCCTCATCGAGGTCGGTGCGTATGGGGGGGAGGTCGAGCCCGTGGCAGATGCGGTAGTAGTAGGCCGCCATCACGGGAATCTTGGCGATGAGACTGATGCCGATTTCTTTTACTTGGCTGGGGTCTTTGGTGCGGTCGTCGTACATGCCGAGCATGGAGACGGCGGTGCGCAGGGCGCTCATGGGGCGTGCCTCTTTGGTCGCCGACTTGAAGAAGTCGAGGATAGGCTCGGGGAGATCACGGTCGTTGCGTAGACGGCGCTGCAGGTTGTCGAGCTCGTCGCGGTTGGGGAGTCTCTTGTTGAGCAAGAGATAGATCACTTCTGTATAGGAGCAAAGGTCAACGAGGTCTTCGATCTCGTAGCCGCAGTAGAGCAATCGGCCTTCCTCGCCGCGTACGTCGCTGAGGGATGTTTCATTGGCGACGATTCCTTTGAGCCCTTTCACTACGTCAGCTTGTTCTGGTTTGTTGGTCATATGATCGATTCAGTGTAGGGGGTGATCCGATGGGGATCAGAAGGGGTAGAGTAAAGTTACACTCCCCCCTTTCGTTTATTGATATGGGATGAGAGATAACGGGGGGCGGGGGAACTCCTCATTTGGAGCAGGAATACCAGAGGTCTTCCAGCTCGGTGAATTCGCTGACATCAATGTCATCGCGACTATCGAGCCATGTCTTGACGGCTGCACGATGGGCGTCGCTTGTTTCACAAGGATTGGATGCTGATAGCACGAGGCGGCAACCTTCGGCTGTCATGTAGCCATCACAATCGAGACCCTGTGCAGCGATGCAGTTGTTGACCAATTCGTTGAGGAATTCTCCACAAGCGTCTGAATTGACATCTCCCTTGTACTCGAATGAAAAACTAAAGCTGAGCTCACGGAATTCACCAACACGATATTTTTTACGGAGACGTTTTTTCATATGAACAGCATTCTACATGAGTGCTTCTGATCTGTCAACTCTTAATTATTATTGTGCAAAATATTGATAAGAGAGTATAATATGGTGATTTTTTGCTCACATAGAGTGCGCAAAAATACCCCCGAGCTTCTTGTAAGCTCGGGGGTATTTTTGAAAAAAGCAGAGGTACGCTTTAGCGGGAGTACAATTCCACGATGAGCTGCACGTTGACGATGGGAGCGATTTCTTCCACCGTGGGGATGCGGCTAACCTTGCCTTGGAGCTTCGCGCTGTCGGCTTCGAGCCAGCTTGGAGTAACTGCGGATGCGTTGATTTCCAAGAAGCGGTTGGCGAGGGCTTGGGAGCGTGCCTTGCTGGCAACAACGATGGTGTCACCAGGCTTGCAGTTGTAGGAGGCGACGTTGACCTTCTTGCCGTTCACGGTGACGTGACCGTGGGAGACGAACTGACGAGCAGCAGCGCGAGTGTTCGCATAGCCGAGGCGGTAGATAACGTTGTCCAAACGCAGCTCGAGGAGCTGGAGGAGGATGTCACCTGTGACGCCACGACGGCGGCTTGCTTCTTCGTAGTACTTGCGGAATTGACCTTCGAGGACACCGTACATGAAGCGCAGCTTCTGCTTCTCAGCAAGCATGATGCCGTAGTCGGACTTCTTCTTGCGACCGGCGCGGGCGCCGTGCTGGCCGGGGGGGAAGGGACGGCGCTGGTACGCCTTGCTGGCGCCAAAGAGCTCTACTCCGAAGCGGCGGCTGATCTTTGCGGTAGGACCTGTATAACGAGCCATAATATTGTGATGATTCTAAAAGTTAAATGCGTGAGCGGCTACTATGCGTGACGAGCCTTGGGAGGACGGCAGCCGTTGTGAGGGATGGGAGTGACGTCCACGATAGCGGAGACTTCCAGACCGACAGTTTGGACGGCACGTACAGCGGATTCACGGCCGGAGCCAGGACCTTTGACGCGTACTTCAACTTCCTTGAGACCGTGGCCCATGGCTTGGCGGCAGGCGTCTTGGCAGACAACTTGGCCAGCATAAGCGGTGCTCTTGCGGCTGCCCTTGAAGTTGAGCTTGCCAGCGGAGGACCAGGCGATGACATTGCCCTTGAGGTCGGTGACGCTTACAACAGTATTGTTGAAGGTCGAGGAGATGTGGACGACACCAGTGGTGACGTTCTTGCTACCCTTGGCCTTGAGGATCTTGATCTTGTCCTCGTCTTCTGCGAGACCGAGCTCGGCGAAGATGTCGCGGCGTGCTTCGGGCTTTTTGGGCTCAGCGGCAGGTGCTGGTGTTTCAGCAGGTGCGCTGGGAGTTTCTACAACTGTAGTCTCAGGAGCAACAGGAGCGGGCGTCTCGGTGATTTCTTCTTGGATGATTTCTTCAGACATGGTTCGACTTGTGACGTTGTGTTATATTATCTATTGCTCTTAGCTTACTTCTTCGCGCCTACCGTCTTCTTCTTGCCCTTGCGGGTGCGAGCGTTGGTGCGAGTGCGTTGTCCGCGGACGGGGAGACCGCGGCGGTGGCGGTAGCCACGTACGCAGTTGATGCTTGTCAGACGCTTGAGGGCGAGCTGCTTTTCACGACGAAGGTCACCCTCGATGAGGATGCTGTTGCTCGTGATTGCTTGTACGATCTTGGTGAGTTGAGCGTCGGAGAGTGTGCCTGTACGAAGGTCAGGGGAGACACCGGCCTGCTCAAGCACCTTCTTCGCTGTCGAAGGTCCAATGCCATACAGATAGCAGAGGGAGGCCTCGATGCGCTTCTCATTGGGTATCTCTGTACCGAAAAGTCGTGCCATGTTGCTGGATGCTTGTAGTGTTTGTTATGACGACCTTCTCACCACATGTGATGGGTCGTGCGTAGAAGAATAAGCATTTTGCACAAAGATGCAAGCTTAATTTGTGATAAAATTACAACTTTGGGTAATTTTGGGGTTTTAGTCCTCCTTCTTGATCAATTGCACGTTCTCATCAGGGGTGAAGAGGGGGATCTTCACGCTCGGGTCGAAGGGAGGGAGATCAATGTCGAGCGCGGGATTGGGCTGTTCTTCAAGCTTGGGTATGGGTTTCAGGCGTATAGAGACCTCGTCGACGTCGAGGTAGCGTGTGTCGGGATCGTGACGCGTCCAGAGCCAGGATCTCCAGCGGCTCGTGGTGGTGGGGACGGTGGTGGAGCTCAGCTCGTAGCCCTCTTTGATGGCGACGACGGAGAGGTCGTGTTGTTGGTTCACCTTGGCGCTGGCGGGGCTTGCATCGGGGAGTTTTTGACCGTTGACGATGATCTCAGCACCGGCGGGGGAGGTGGAGAAGGTGATGAGCTTGGTGACGGGCGTGCAGCTGGCGAGCAGCGGCAGGAGTAGAAGGAGGGAGCGACACAGGTCGGTCCTGAGAGTGTGTGGCATGGGGGGATTGTACGTTAATCATTGCCACTATGGCAAGAAGAATTATCACAAGTCTTTGTTATTGCTGCGCGAGGCATTTTTTGCTAGTCTAAGTTCTTATGAGAAATGTATGTATGTTGATGGCGCTTCTTGCTGGCTTGACCTTTACGGTGCAGGGGGAAGCGCAGCCGTTCGCCCCAGCGCCATCGTTACAGCAGCCTCTGCTGGCTCGTGATAGCTTTTACCCACGCTGGTCGGAGATTGATCTCAAGCGACTCGTGGCAGATGCAAGGCGTGAGATGCTCGCAGCCAAAGCGCGCCTTGCCCCTATAGCGCAGCTCAGCGAGCAGGAGATGAGCTTTGAGAATACCTTTGGCCTGCTTGAGTCACATGATCATCGATTCGCGGATCTCGCGCAGCTCGCCTTTGCGCTCACGATGGTGAGGGATGGGCAAGAGGTGCGGGATTGTTTCAATCAGATCGCGCAGATCGCGACGGCACATATGATGGGTGTATCTGAGCAAAAGCAGGTCTGGGACAAGCTCCAGCTTGCCGCACAGCAGCCGTGGGTGGCGCAGCTCTCGGAGGAGAGGCGTAAATACATACGCGACATTCTACGCGTCTACAAGCGTCTCGGTGGCCAACTCTCGAGGGAGCACAAAGCACGCTTCAACGCGATCACTGCGCGCCTCGCTCAGCTCACGGAGCAGTACAGTCGCAATATCATCGACTCTCAGCGTGAAGGGCGCGTCGAGTTCCAACACGCTTGGCAGCTCCTCGGAATGGATCGCGGCTGGATAGCGGAGCAGAAACAGGAGTCGGGCTGGAGCTTCTCGCTGGACTCACAGGAGGTATGGTCATTGCTTCACTACTGCTACGTGGAGTCCACCCGCCGCCTCGTCTGGGAGAAGCTCAACGAGCTCGCCAGTCGCCCCCCTTATGACAACGGACCCATCATCGATGAGATCCTGCGCCTGCGTCAAGAGCAAGCCGAGCTGCTCGGCTACGAGAGCTATGCCGATGTCGTGGCAGAGTCGGCCATGCTCGACACGGGGGAGAAGGCCGTGGCCTTTGTCGATGAGCTCTACCGTGCCCAGCTCCCCCTGTGGGAGGAGGAGCAGAAGAAATTCCTCGCCTTCGTTTCGGAGCTACGCAGGACTCCCACCACGCAGATCAATGCCTGGGACAAGGAGTTCTACAAACGGCTCTATCTCGATCAGCAGAAAAAGACTCGCTCTGTGAGCAGCTACGGCTACCTCAACCTCGACCATGTACTCCAAGGCGTCTTTGCTATCTATGAAAAGCTCTTGGGCATACGCATCACCGCGGAGAGGGGGGAGGTCGAGCTCTGGCATCCCGATGTGCGCGCCTACACCATTCATGATGGGGAGACGGGCGAGCACCTAGGCTCCTTTTACCTCGATCTTTTTACGCGTCAGGGTAAGAGGAGCGGCGCGTGGGCAACGCGCATACGCACGGGACAATCCTCCCCCGTGCGCGTGCCCCATCTCTCGCTCGTGCAGTGCAGCTTTTCCCCAGAGAAGCTCGGCTCAGACTATGTACTCTATTCCAGCAACATCATCTCGCTGCTCCACGAGCTGGCGCATGTGATGCAGATGACGCTGGGCGATGTGGAGCTCAAGGCGCATCAGAATTGCGGGTCGATGATGGATTATGTCGAGTTCCCCAGCCAGCTCATGGAGTACTGGGGCAAGGATGCAGGAATCTTCCAAAGCCTCACCAAGCACCATCAGACAGGCAAAGTCATGCCTCTAGAGGACGTGCAAAAGCTACTCGCCTCACGCGGAGGAGCAGACATCTGGCAGCAGATGCTGCAGCTCTCTATCGCCAAGCTCGATCTCGCCATGCACCACCAGTACAAAGAGCTCTTCCAAGGAAAAGACCGAGACGCGGCCTGCGCGGCCATCCTCGCCCAAGGGCAGCTCCCCCTCGCGCAGACGGGCACCTATACGCAAAACACACTCAATCACATCTTTCACTCCGCCTACGCGGGCATGTACTACAGCTACGACCGCACCGCGCTACTCGCCGCGGATGCCTTCACGCGTTTCAAGAGTGAGGGGCTGCTCCATGTCCCGCTCGGACGCGCCCTCCGCGAGAAGATCTTGGAGCGTGGCGCCAGTCGCGATGCCGCGCAGCAGTACCGCGACTTCATGGGACGAGATCCCAAGCTAGACGCGCTCATCGAGCAAGGCAAGAAGCCACAGGATGAATGAACCCGCCCTTCAAGGCGAGCCTTTCTTTTACATTGAACGATTTTACATTGAACGATAGCTTTTTTGCATTGTCCAAAGCATATGACCAAGTTTTCTCAAACCCTCCTCGTGTACGTGTTGAATATCATCAGCGCTCTCGCCTTGATCGGCTTCGTCGCCGCCCTCTTGCTGTTTCCCCTCATGTATTTGTTTCGCGACGGCCTAGGACCTGATGCGCCACCGCCCAGCGAGGGCTTTGAGGCGATAAGGCGCACGCTGAGTCATCCTTATTATACCTTGCTCTTGTTTGGCTCTCCTGCATTGCTGTTCACGACTCGCTCTATCCTGAAGCGTTGCGACTCTGTGCTACAAGCTCAGAGGATCTATAGTTTTACCTTGATTCTATGCCTCGTTGTGCTCGCGGGGAACGTGTTCTTTTACCTCATCTGAGCTCCTCGCGGAGGAAGGGTGCCGTGGCACTCTTCTTGCTGCGCGCGAGCTGCTTCACCGTCCCTTGCGCGACGATCTCGCCTCCCAGCTCGCCCGCCTCGGGGCCCATGTCGATGATGTAATCCGCCTCGGCGATGAGCTGCAAATTGTGCTCGATGACCACCACCGTGTTTCCCATCTCCACGAGGCGGCGCAGCACCCCGATGAGCAGATTCACATCATGGGGATGCAGCCCAATGGTGGGCTCCTCGATCAGGTAGAGATCCTGCGGGAGAGCCTTGCCCTTTTTGATCGCATTGAGCGCGGCGCGTCGTCCCTTGATGAGCTCCGCGACGAGCTTGATGCGCTGCGCCTCGCCGCCCGAGAGGGTGTTACTCGCCTGCCCGAGGCTGAGATAGCCTAGCCCTGTCTCGCAGAGCAGACGCAGCGGCTCCGCGAGTCGCGCCTGTGCGGCGAAGAACTCCGCGGCCTCCTCCATGCTCATGGCGAGTACGTCGGCGATGCTCTTACCCTTGTAGCGTACTTGCAGGGTGCGCGAGTTGTAGCGCGCGCCTCGGCAGGTCTCGCAGGGCACACTGCACGGGGGGAGGAAGTCCATCTCCTGCTTTTCCATGCCCGTCCCCTTGCAGGTCTCGCAGTGCCCCGCCTTCGTATTGAAGGAAAAACGCCCCGCGTCAAAGCCCAGCCTCCGCGCGTCGTTGCTCTGCGCAAAGAGCTTTCGAATCTCATCAAAAATACCAATGTAGGTGGCTGGCGTCGAGCGCGGTGTCTTCCCAATAGGACTCTGATCGACCTGATAGAGGGCGCGTATGCTGTCCAGCCCCTTGCTGCGTCCCCAGTGCTTGTTCTCTGCGTCGGCTAGCTTGCCGCCGAGCTCGGCGCGGACGGCGGGCGCGAGGCTGCCGGTGATGAGCGAGGTCTTGCCCGCTCCCGAGGGACCAGTGATGGCGGTGAAGCGGGCGCGGGGGATCTTCACATGCACCTTTTTGAGATTGTGCAGGGTGCAATCGGTGAGTTCGAGGTAGTCGACGCCCTTCATGGGGAGGTAGGGGGCGCAGGTCGGGTGCTTGAGATGGCGCGCGAGCTCGAGCCCTGTTTTTGATTCGGGCAGGGCGGAGAGGGACGCGAAGTCTCCCTGCGCGATGATCTCGCCCCCGTGGATGCCCGCCCCGGGTCCTAGGTCGATGATGTGGTCGGCCTGCTTCATCGTGTCGATGTCATGCTCGACGACGAGCAGGGTGTTGCCGCGCTGCTTGAGCTCGGCGAGCGTGCTGAGCAGGCGTTGATTGTCCCTCGGATGCAGACCGATGGTGGGCTCGTCGAGCACGTAGAGCACGCCGCGCAGCTCGGAGCCTAGCTGGGCGGCGAGGCGTATGCGCTGTGTCTCTCCCCCCGAGAGCGTGGTGGCAGAGCGGTCGAGTGTGAGGTAGCCCAGCCCGACGCGGTCGAGGAAGTGGAGCCTCTGCGTGATCTCCGCGAGGACATTGCGCGCGATGAGCTCGTCGCGCCCCTCAAAGCCCCATGCGCCGATGTGCGCGGCGGCCCGAGTCGCGCTGAGTGAGCCCAGCGAGGAGATGGGCGCGTCGAAGAGCGTGACGGCGAGGGCGAAGGGATTGAGGCGTGCGCCTTGGCAGTCGGGGCAGAGCTCGTGCTTCTCCTGCTTGGCGGCGGCCTTCTCGTGGTCGCGGTCGTAGCGCAGCTCTTTTTCGAGCTCGGAGAGCTTGTCTTCCTCCTTGAGGGCGACGCTGCTGATGTGGCCATGCCCCATGCAGGTCGTGCACCAGCCGCGAGGCGAGTTGAAGGAGAAGCTTGCGGGCTCCGGCTCACTGTAGCTGCTGCTACAGCGTGGGCAGCTCAGATGCAGGCTCAGCAGCTGCTCTGCCTCTCCCTTGATAAGGCGTAGGAAGCCCTCTCCCATGCTCAGCGCCTGCTGGACGCAGTCGTGCAGGGCGCGATAGTCGCATTCCTTGCCATTGAGCGTGATGCGCGAGGCCTTCACTGAGATCTCGGCGAGGACGATGTCGACATCGTGGTTCGCGTAGCGGTCGAGGGGGACGAAGTCGGAGGGGGCGACGAGGACGCCATCGGCGCGCATCAGGGGGTATTTCTTCTTCTCCGCCCAGCGGGCGAGGTCGGCGTAGTGCCCCTTGCGGTTGCGCACGACGGGGGCGGCGATGAGCAGCGAGCTGGGCTTGCGACCTATCTCCTCTTGGACGAGGGCAAAGATCTCCTCGCTCGACTGCCTGCCCAGCGGGACGCGGCAGCGCGGGCAGTGACACTGACCCAGCTTCGCATAGAGCAGGCGGAGGAATTGCCAGATCTCAGTGACTGTGCCCACGGTGGACTTGCTGCCGCCGCGCGAGCGATTCTGCTCGATGGCCACGGTGGGGGGTAGCCCCGTGAGGCGGTCGATGTCGGGGGTCTCCATCTGCTCGGTGAATTGGCGCGCGTAGGGGCTCATCACGTCCATGAATCGCTTCTGCCCCTCGGCAAAGATGATGTCAAAGGCGAGTGTGCTCTTCCCACTGCCTGAGAGTCCTGTGACGACGGTCATCTCATGGTGCGGGATGTCGACATCAATATTCTTGAGCTGATGATGGCGCGCCCCGCGGAGACAGATGCTGTGCGGGGTCGCGTCCTCTTGGGCGGGAAGCTGGCTTTTGAGCTTGGGCGTGCGCGTCGTGCGCTTGATGTGGAGAGCCTCGGCGAGGAAGTGCGCGGTGTAGCCACGCTCGCATTGGGCGACCTCCTCGGGCGTGCCCTGCGCGATGAGCTCGCCGCCCTCGCGTCCGCCCTCGGGACCGAGGTCGATGACGTGATCGGCGCACTTGATGAGCTCCATGTTGTGCTCGATGACCAGCAGGCTATGCCCCTGATCCACGAGGCGATTGAAGACGACGAGCAGCTGCTCCAAGTCGCAGAAGTGCAGCCCGGTACCGGGTTCATCGAGGATGAGCAGCTTTTTCTTCTTGCTCTTCTCAACGGACTTCGCCTCGGTCGCCTCGGCGAGCAGCTGCGCGAGCTTGAGGCGCTGATTCTCCCCACCCGAGAGGGTGTTGAGCGGCTGCCCCAGCCCGAGATGCCCCAGCCCCACATCGAGCAGGACCTCTAGACGCTGGGCAATGCGCCTCGCGCGTACGCCTTCCTTCCCCGCAAAAAGCTCCTGCGCCTGCCTGATATCCAGCGCGAGCAGCTCCGCCATGGAGTAGTCAAAGAGCTTGATGCTGAGAGCCTGCTCCGTGTAGCGTGCCCCATGGCAGAGCGCACAGGGGACAAAGATGTCGGAGAGGAACTGCATCTCCACCTTCTCTTGCCCCAGCCCCGCGCAGCGCGAGCATCGCCCATCGCCGCTGTTAAAGGAAAAATAGCCCGCCTTCAGTCCGCGTGCTTGTGACGCGGGCTCTGCGGCGAAGAGGGCGCGCACATCCTCAAAGACCCCCATGTACACCGCCGGAGTCGAGCGCGGTGTGCGCACGATGGGGCTCTGATCGACGAGGAGCACATCATCGAGATGCTCCAGTCCTGAAATACTCTGAAGGCTGCCCTCCGCCTCGTCATCGAGACTCTCAGGATGCACGTGACCAAAGAGCATCTGACAGGCCAGCGAGCTCTTCCCACTGCCCGAGACGCCCGTGAGGCAGGTGTAGACCCCCAGCGGGATATCGACATCGAGGTCGCGCAGGTTGTGGCAACGTACCCCGCGTAGGGAAAGCATTTTTTGAGCGCGTCGACGCTTCTTAGGGATGGCGATGAGACGCTTCCCCGTGAGGAAGGGGAGGGTCTGGGACTGCCCCGCGGCTGCTTTCTTGGTGATCTTCTGCGGATCACCCGAGTAGACCAGCTCGCCGCCCGCCGCACCACTCGCAGGTCCCAAGTCAATGAGGTGATCGGCTGCGCGCATGACAGCCTCCTCATGCTCGACCACCACCAGCGTATTACCACGATCCGAGAGGCGGCGCATCGCGCCAATGAGACGCTGCGTGTCTCGCGCATGCAGCCCCACAGTTGGCTCATCGAGCACGAAAAGCGTCTCCGTGAGCGATGCCCCGAGACAGGACGTGAGGCTCACGCGCTCAATCTCGCCCCCCGACAGCGAGCGCGTCAAGCGACTCGCCGAGAGGTAGGCCAAGCCCACCTCACAGAGGTACACCACGCGGCTGCGGAACTCGGCGACAGCCTGCTGCAGCGACCTATCCTCCCGCGCGTCGCGGAGCAAATGCGCGTCAATCCAGCCCAGCAGCTCATCCATGGGCATCGCCTGCACGTCGGGCACGGTCTTCCCCCCAATGGTAAAGGCAAGAGCCTCGGGGCGCAAGCGTCCCCCATGGCAGTCGGGGCAGACACTGTAGACTCGGTAGTAGGCGAGAAAGACGCGCACACTCATCTTGTGAGAATGCTTCTCCATATCGCGGAAAATCCCTTCGATACCGTACCACAGCCCCCGATCGGCCGCCTCGTACACATCCATATCACCCGAGTCGCCCCGCATCACCCAGTCTCGCTCCTCCTCGCGGAGGTCCTGCCACGCCACCTTGAGGCGCACCGCCTTGGCGCGGCGATTCGCCCGCAGCAGATCGCGGTAGCACTCGGAGAGCGTCGGGCTGCTGAGCACCTTGAGAGCTCCATCCTCGAGGCTCTTCTCGGGGATGATGCCGCGCTTGTAATCATAGGTGATCGCGCGCCCGTAGCCCTTGCAGGCGGGGCAGGCACCCAGCGGCGAGTTGCCCGAGAACAGCCCAGGGCGCGGCTCTTCTAGAGGGAACCAATCGCAGCGGTAGCTACGCAGCTCCGTCCAAGCACCCGCGCCATCACGCAGCGCGATCTGCACCACATCCCCGCCATGCTCAAAAGCGACCTCGATAGCCTCCATCAGGCGTGCGCGCTGCTCCTCATTCGCCCGCACACGATCGTGAATGATCATCCACGCGCCCTCAGGCATATCCTGCTCGCTCAGGCTCGCGAGACGCTGCACCGCGCCGTCCAGCAGCACTCGCAGATAGCCCTGAGCCTCCAGAGCCTGACGCATCTCCTCAAAGCTGCCCACCTGCGCGATCTCAAAGCACACGAGGAGATCAGCCCCTGCCGACTCCGAGCAAAGTCTCTCGGTCACACTCTGAGCCGTCTCGGGACGCACCTCGCGCCCCTGCGCATCGTGCCCCACGGCGAGCCGTGCGTAGATGAGCTTCAAGTACTCATTCAGAGCCGTCATCGTGCCCACCGTCGAGCGCGAATTCTTCACCGAGTTCCGCTGCCCCAGTGCGATGGCGGGCGGCACATTCTCCACCGCATCCACATCAGGGCGGCTCATTCTATCCATGAACTGGCGCACATAGGGCGAGAAGGTCTCCACATAACGCCTCTGCCCCTCGGCATAAAGCGTGCTCATCGCCAGCGAGCTCTTCCCACTACCACTAGGCCCCGTCACTACCGTGATCCCACGCAGCGGGACATCCACGTCAATAGATTTTAAATTATGCTCACGCGCACCGCGTATGCGAATCGAACCAGCCTCATCTTGCATGGAATGATTCTAGCCTTTGCTAGAGACTCTGTGAAGCGTAAAGTGCTGTGCAATACGCAAAAAAATCCTTTCCCTTACAGACTGCTACGCTAGACCGTCTGCTTTTGGGGGGGCAATAATCGCATTCTTTGTCAAATAGCAAGCATCTAGAAGACGTCAATCGTAAAAACTGAGTTAGTGAAATGTAAAACAAATAGAGCTTGTGACGCATTTGCCGATTGCAAACACATGAGATGCTGCTACTATAGCCCCAACGCCACCGCGCGAATCCTATTCACCTTATCATGAACACCACTGACACCATCAACGTCATCGCCCACATCCAAGCCAAAGAAGAGCACCTCGACGCCGTCCACGCCGCTCTCCTCAAGCTCATCGACCCCACACGCAAAGAAGCAGGCTGCCTCAAATACGAGCTCTATCAGGATAACAGCAACAAGCATCTCTTCATCTTCGTTGAGCAATGGGAAAGCCACGCCCTGCTCCAACAGCACCTCCAGTCCGAGCATATCGCCGCCTACCTCAAAGCAACAGACGGCCTCGTCGATACCTTTGTCATCCACGAGACGACGCACATAGCGTAAATGTCCACGAGCCTTACTTTTGTCACCCACTCATCTTTGCTATTTTATGAAATGAGTGGGAGATAAAGGGGGCTTCTAAATTCTCGTCATTCTAAATAAGAAAATTCAGAAAATCG
>CAYJOV010000032.1:0-19940 GCA_964371905.1 uncultured Akkermansia sp.
GCAGGAGTATACACATATCTCCCCGATGCGTCAAGCAGCTTTTTCTATTTTTTTTTGATTTTTTTGTGTAGAAACTACCCCTAAGTTCCGTTACTAGCTTATTGTGAATTGATATATCAAATAGATTTTTTCTCTAGGACTTCATACACTTTGCAAGGCACTGGGGCGAATTTACTCGACGGATGGGAGGAGCGCATTTATAATAGGGTGGCAGCCTTATCAAACATGAACACACGCGACCTCACCATCCAGTACCTACAATCACTTCAAGATCAAGGCACGCACAAGCTCCCTATCAATGACGAGGCGCGCAGCGTGCTACGTGAATGGATGCTCGCCGCACGAGGTAGAGCAAAGGCAGCCACGAGCCCTCTCGTAGTATCACCTCCTCCATCTATCACACATGAGGCGCCCCCATCCTATCCTCAGCCGACATCAGAGCAAGAGACGATCGTCGCAGAAGAGAGCGCAGCTAGTGGACTCATCCTGCCCGTGGGAGATCCTGATCGCAGCCCGAGCTACCCACCAGAGATCACCGAGGCGCACTTTCTGATCCCAGCCGGTGAGATCAGCGAGAGATGGCAATCCTTTGACTACTATCTACGCCAATGGTCACCCGCTAAAAAGCTAGCGACACTACGCGACAAGCTTGTCATGGGACAAGGCAAAAGAGATGCCTCTATCATGCTCATCGGCGACGCCCCTACCAATAGAGATGAGGAATGCGGGCTACCTTTTTCTGGACCTGCGGGTGAAAAGCTCGATGGCATCCTCAAGGCTATGGAGCTCACACGCGATGATATCTATCTCACGCATCTACTCAAGTATAGGCCTGCCATGCCGCGCCAGATGACGAACAATCGTACCCCTTCCGCCATCGAGATAGAGCTTTTTTCTCAGGTACTGCACCAAGAAATCGAGCTGGTCGCTCCGCGCGTCATCATTGCACTAGGGGTCATCGCTGCACGTGGCATCCTCCAGCTCGGGGAGCTCCCGCTAGCGGCCTACCAGAGCGAGGCTCGGGAGCACATGGGTATCCCCGTCCTCATCAGCCATCACCCTAGCTATCTACTACGGACAACGGAGCTCAGTGAGCGTCGCGAGATCTGGGAGGTCATGCTGCGTGCGATGGAGATCGCCCAGCTCCCCATCTCGGCACGACAGCAGGGATACTTCCTCGCAAAGCCCAAATAGAAGAGCTTTCCGCATTTATAATGAGCCCCTGCACCCTTGGAGAGCATGCCACAGGGCGATTTTAACCTTGACAAAGCCCTGCTCATTCACTAAGATCTTTTCCAATTACGATGTCTCTAACAGTGACAATTGTCTCAGTCTGAAAGCAGCATCATAACCATTCATAATTCTCTATTCACCAAGGTAATGAATAAACTCTACGCTTCCATCCCCCTCGCATTGGCTGCGATGTTGATGTCCTGTGATAGCATCACTCCAAACGAGCTCAAGCCAGACTACGCATTCAACGCTGGCAACTATACCAAAGACGCCAACGTCACGGTCAGCGATGGCTACTTTGACAGACCGGCAGGGCTCACAGGCGCCCACAAAATCGTCATCAGCATCGCCATGCAAAATGCCAAATACTACATTGGCGACACGCAGGTAGGCTACAGCACGGTCTCCACTGGCAGGGATGGCAAAGGCACACCGCGCCGCAGCTACCGCGTACTCTCCAAGGACATTGACCACCGCTCCAGTAAGTACGGCAGCATCGTTGACGCGCAGGGCAATGAGCTCATGGCTTCCTTTGAGCGCGGGAAGGACAGAATGCCTGCTGGGGGTCGCTTCGTCGGATCGAGCATGTTCTACGGCTTGCAGCTCAATACGACAGGGATCTGGATGCACGAAGGCATCGTCACGTCAGCCCCCGAGAGCGCGGGCTGCATACGCCTACCAACGAACATGGCCAAGGCCTTCTATGAGAACATCCCCGTAGGCTCACTCGTCATCGTCCAATAATCTCTCTGCTCCCCCACTCCTCCCTATTCCTATCCCTAACGATTCTTATGAAATCCATCACACGTCTCGGACTCCTCGCAGGCATCCTGCTTGCCGTGAGCTCCTGTACCCCACCACCCACTACCCCCGAAGAGCATGCCCTCAAGGTCATCCTCCAGCATCCTCATAGCAGCTATGAGAACTTTGTAACGCAGGCAAACTACCCCGCCTCCCCTCGCATCTACTTCAACGACGCGCTCATGCGCAAGGCCAACTCCTCAAGCCCGCTCTACATCTGCCTCCAGCAGCAGCGTGCACGTCTCTACGTGAATGGTCAAGTCGCCGGCGACTGGCCTGTCTCCACAGGCACCGGCTCCCACCCCACGCCCGCAGGCAGCTTCCGCATCGTGGAAAAGAAGGCCAGCCACTCCTCCTCGCTCTGGGGGACAGTGCGCAACAGCAGCGGCAAGGTCATCCGTGGCAATGCTGACTCGCGCAAGGTCAAGATCCCCGCTGGCGGTCGCTTCGTAGGAGCCTCCATGCCCTACTGGCAGCGTCTCACCTGGGATGGCATCGGTCTGCATGTCGGTCGCGTCGTCCCTGGGCGTCGCCTCTCCCATGGCTGCATCCGCATGCCACGCAAGGCCGCGCAAAAGTACTTCTACATCTCCGGTCTCAACCGCAGCAAAGTCTACGTGAAGCATAGCGTCGAAAGCCAATTCCCCGAATCGGCTCGCACCACGATGCAAGCTCAAAGAGTCCTCAAGAACTACCGCGACTACGCCAAGAAGCAAGGCGTCACCAAAGGCAAAGTCGATGTTAGCAAGACATTCGAAGCCTCCCAGCGCGCGCTGACCACCCAGCTCCCCTCGCTCTCTGAGGTCAATCATGTCTCAATCAAGGGCGTCTCGCCTCTCGACACTGACCCCAAGCTCAAGCAGCAGCCAACACAGCCAACGCAAAACTAAGCGCGAGCTAGCCCATCCTTAACAATCGACCACCTCCCCTCAAGGAGGTGGTCTTTTTTAATGCCTCCAATCGAGGCGAAAATGAATACGCGCGAGGCAGTCGCGCTTAAAAGCCTCTACATCCGCCCCCGACAGCGGCTCGGGGTATCCCATCAAGCGCAGAGGCACAAAGCCCTCCCCTGCATAGGGAGGCTGCGCGTACTCCGCATCACTGAGATGAAAGCCCAGCCTCTCATAAAATCCAATGCGCCTCGCCTGCATCTCCTCCACCGGCAGCTCCACCTCAAGCACAACCCTCTTCCCACAACGCGCCACAAAATCAGACAAAAGCACCCGACCATAGCCCGAGCTCCTATACTGAGGCAGAATCGCCAAGTGTTCTATATAAATCAACGCGTCAAAATCCCACCACGCAACGAAGCCGACAAAACACTCCTCGGCAAACAAGGCCTCGAGGTGGTATTCACGATGCAAAAGTGTCTCCAGCTGATATTCACGACACCTCCTCTCCTCGCGCGGAAAGGCTGAAACATAGAGTCGCCAGCAGGCTTCAAAGGAAGCATCTCGCTCATGCATTATGCGCTCACGTGTGATCATGGTAGCCCTACTCTACATCAAGTAGACGAACGAAGCAAGTGATAGCTAAGAAATATGACCGCCGCGCATAATATTTCTTAAAACATCAACAATATACCACTCTTCTCAATTGACAAAAACACACCTAGCGTGATACAATAATGGACACGTTAACATGTCTACCATATTACCACAATTCTCGCGCTTTTCTACCTCTGCACAGATATTCAAAGCCTTTGCAGACGAAAAAAGACTCGCCATCATTTCCATCCTCAAGCAGGGTGAACTCTGCGTCTGTCAACTCGTAGAGCAGCTCCAGCTTGGCCAATCCGCACTCTCCTATCATCTCAAAATTCTGCTCGCTTCCAAAATCATCAAAGCTCGCGAAAAAGGCAAATGGACATTCTACAGCATCGACGAAGATGCACGTATCAGTATCAGTGAGCATCTATTAGAGCTCACAGGACTTTGCCCTATCGGAGGAGAACCTATGAGTCACGATGATAGCCCATGTTGACCATGGGCACATCATCGCGACTTGAAGAGGCGCGCTATTCTCGCGAAGATACGGCGATGCATCTCCTCGACACTGTACCAAGCAAACCAGTAGGTGAGATGCACGGGCATGCCTACTTGGTCGACTCGTCGTATCTTGGGTCGGAAGGGCCTCCATTCCTTCGATGGGGCTTGTTTTTTCATGACGGTGCTTTCGTAAGAGTATATCATTTCTTTATAGGGTGGTGCGTCATCATTTTTATCACGAATATATTTATCATTCAAGAACATTTACACTTGCTGTATTATTGGAAAAGAATACATGCATACTAAATTATACACCTTAAAAATAAGACCTGACATATACTCCTCTCAACAGAGAGCTTACATAGCATAATCCGTATAAGTACGAGAAAAAATCGGACTAAAAAAACTTTTCCTCCTCATAAGCATTCCTATCGGAATGATCGTCTACTCGCTCGACCACTATGATTTTGGGCAGTAGGCACGACTCGTGAGCAAGCAATATCTCACTATAGACTGCCCAAAAATGCGGCACATCATGCAGCCTTTATCAAGCGAGGCATGAGAGCAAACGCCAGCAAACAGAAGCTTACGAAGCACTACTGGCTGGCTCTAGCAGAATACGATGAGCATGGCGCAAGTAGCGAGTATCTCAACCACTTTTCAGATGGAAAAGAATGCAGTCATCCTCCTAGTCATTGGGCACGTGAGAGCTACAGAGGATCTCTATGACAATTATAAATATTGACCCCATGACAGGAAAAACAGTATCTTTATACTAAGAGTACGTATTTGAAAAACACCTCTGCTCTATCCCCCTCTCAGCGGAGATTTTAGCAATCAATATCCCACTCATTATAAAAATTGAATATGAAAAAAATTCTTTTCATCCTCCCTATCCTCGGTCTTGCTTTCCTTGTAGCACTCGCTCTAGGTCTCAAATGGATGCACGACTTTGAGCAGCTTGATACGACTCCTGAGAAAGCAATATCTCATTACCACTTGCCTGAGAGCATGGCTCATCAGGCGGCCTCTATCAAGCGAGACATGGATACGGACACACTCACCATCCAATGGGACAGCCCGCAATCAGGTGCACACGACGCACTCCTCAAAGCGGGCTGGGTCTACCCTGCTCACAAGCAATACTATGAGCATGGCGTAGGTGCTGAGCGTCTGAAGCTCTTCCTTGATGACAAGAAAGCAGTGATCTACGACTGAACACCCTAGTAATGCTACTACAGATCAATAGAGATCGCACCACACCGCGCGATGATCGCTCGCATGGCGGAAGCTACGATGATCCACGACCCCTGAGCGTGCCCCTGCGGGAAGGCGCTCGCGCAAGGCCTGGTTGATATAGATCTGGTCAAAGATAAGGTACTTCTTATCGGGACGGTAGTAGAGCGTCCATGGTTTACCCTGAGCATCCAGAGCCTTAAGATGTTGAAGCTTGGCGATCGAGCTCAGACTGCTCAGCGCAGCATCGTGAGGCTCGTCGTTCCAATCGCCATAGACGAGCAGGGGGAGCTTCTGGGATCGCGTGGAGCTGCTGGCGATGTAGCGGGAGAGCGTCTCAGCCTCACGGCGGCGTAGGCTCGTAGCCTCACTCGGGTTGTTCGACTTACGCGCCTTGAGATGCGCTCCTAAGATGCGATAGCGATGCTTCTCATCAACCTTGACCGTCAGATCGAGGATGCCACGCAGCATGGGTTGACGCTGCTGACCGTACAGGCCGTATTCCGCCTTGGATTGATCTTGAATGATGGGGTAGCGTGAGAGCAGGGCGAGCGCTCGGGGCTCACGAGCGCGCTCCACCACGCGGCTGTGCGGGTAGTGCAGCCCCCTCTTGGCGAGGCGTGCTTGCAGATCGGCTAATGCCTTGCGACCGCCTATCTCGGTGAGACCGATGATGTCGGGGCGCGCGCTGGCGATGACATCGACGACGGCTTCGCACGACGAATGCTTCTTGGCGTGTACCGTGTAGGGGGAGCGATTGAGCTCGCCGTCGACAAAATAATTCCTCACATTGTACATGAGGAAGCGCGCAGCAGCTTGCTTGGACTCAGCACTATGGGAGAGCGAGCTGGTCAGGAATGCCAGCAGGCTTACGAGCAGCAGAACAGTGGGAGTGGTATGTTTCATCCTCATGAACATACGCCACGCAACTCGGAAGGTCAATCCTATTCTCACACTAAGCCCCTAGCGAGGCACACCCTTACGCACTCGCGCTAGGCTCTTGCTGCGTGATGCAATGGATAGCCCCGCCCTCGATGACGAGGCGACGCGCGTCCATACCCACGACCTCGTAGCGGCTGCCGAAGGCCTCGCGGAGGATGCCCAGCGCGATGTCGTCGTTTTTAGGCTGTTCGAAGATGGGGACAATGACGCGCTGATTGCAGATGAGGAAGTTCGCGTAACTAGCGGGGAGTTGCTCGAGTCGCCAATCGCTCGCAATGAGCGCATCAGGCATAGGCAGAGGGATGATCTCCACACGCGCACCGCAGGGGCGACGCAGGTCTTGGAGACGCTCCATATTCTCGGCGAGCGCACGGTAGTGCGGGGAGCTGCTGTCGCGCTCTTCGATAGCAACGAGGCTCGCCTTGTTCACAAAGCGCACCATGTCGTCTATATGCCCATCGGTATCATCGCCCTCGATGCCCTGACCGAGCCAGAAGGTATGGGTCGTCCCTAGCAGGCGGGTGAGCTCGCGCTCGATGTCTTTTTTGCTCTTCCCTGGATTGCGGTTGGGGTTGAGCAGCACGGCCTCGGTGGTGAGGAGCAGTCCCTCGCCGTTGCCCTCGATGGCACCGCCTTCGAGGATGAGCTCTGAGCTGAGCCTCGGGAGCTGTCGAGCTTGAGCCATGTGCTGGGGGATCTTGTTGTCCAGATCCCATGGGGCGAACTTCCCACCCCATGCGTTGAACTCCCAGTCGGCGATCTGTCGCGTACCATCGCGGCGTTGCACAAAGATGCCTCCATGGTCGCGACACCAGACATCATTCGTCGGATGAGCAAAGAGGCTGTAGTCCTCCTTCGCCAGTCCGACGCGCGCCAGTAGGGCGGCGATACTAGCATGCTGCGGCTCAGCAGCATTGATACAAACCTGCGCTTGAGGAGCAATCAGGGAGGCGAGACGCGCGTAGTCGAGGTGCAACTGCTCGAGTCCTCCCTGCCAGAGGTCATCGCGATGAGGCCACGAGAGCCAGACGGCATCTTGGGCTTCCCATTCGGCGGGCCATCGGAGCTGATCGCTTCCTTCTACTGGGTTGACTGTTGGAGGGATGGGCATAGAGCTTTTTAAGAAGATGTGGGATAAAAGAAGTGCTTTTTGCCACAAAGCGAGAATTCGTAGCTCGTCGCAATCAGACTATCCAGCACACTGGATAGGTCAGGGAGGCGATCAAAGTCGCGCGGATCATCATTGCTGTTCTGGCGGAATATGCCAACCTCTATAAGATGGTAGACAATGACACCCACATCGCGAGCATGCTTGATCCCCCAGTGCTCAAGAACATCATGGGCGAGGGGTCCAAACTCAAGCTGCGCGAGTTTGCAATAACAGAGGTAGAGCTCATCTGCCCTCATATGCCCCTTTACACCTAGCTCAGTAGCAGCGTACTCCATAGTACGGTTGAGCAGATGGTAGGCCTCTGGGCTGTATCGTTGATGCCGTGAAAGTACTACTTGGACGGCTTGGGCAAAATCCTTGTATATTGGCATAGTCACATTGTATCACAGATCGCGCTTCAATAGCAAGACTTCTAATGCATTTTTTAGCCTTAATTAAGGCTAAATCTTGTCATCACATTATCAATAGCCAAAAGCAAATCTTGATTTAACGAGGGCTGCCCCACAGCTGTTATACAATCATTGAGTTGTGCGACATGGCGAGCTCCGATGAGTACACTGGTGATCTCGGGGCGCGCGAGCAGCCAGCGGATGGCGAGCTGCGTCAGAGGCATGCCCGCCTGCTCAGCGAGCTCATGAAGCGCGCGGATATAGCCGAGATTACTCTTCACATGCTCCTCATTGAGGAAGACAGAGTCGGCGCGAGCTGCGCGTGACGCAGCGGGAAGCTGCGCAGCAAGGTACTTGCCCGTGAGCTGCCCCTGTGCGAGGGGGGAAAAGACGATAGCCCCTGTCTGCTGCTCGGCCAGCGCGGGGAGCTGCTCCTGCTCACAGTCGCGGTGCAGCATATTATAGCGGAATTGGTGCAGCAGGCAGGGCACACGCTGCTCGCGTAGCAGCTCGCACGCCCGCTGGAAGAGAGGGGCTGGGTACTTGGAGAGCCCCGCGTAGAGCGCCTTGCCACTGCGCACCGCGGTCACGAGCGCGTCAACCGTCTCTTCTATGGGCGTCTCGGGGTCGGGACGATGGGAGTAAAAGACATCCACGTAGTCGAGTCCCATGCGCGTGAGGGATTGATCGAGGCTGGCGAGCAGATGCTTGCGGCTGCCCCAGTCGCCGTAGACGCCCTCCCACATGAGATGCCCTGCCTTGGTGGCGATAAACATCTCATCGCGTCGCGACTGGAAGTACTGCTTCATCAGGCGACCAAAGGTCAGCTCGGCAGAGCCTGGAGGCGGTCCGTAATTATTCGCCAGATCAAAGTGGCAGATACCGACATCCATACAGCGAGCGATCATCTCATAACAGATCCGCTGATCATCATGGGCTCCAAAATTGTGCCAAAGACCTAAAGAGAGTTCAGGGAGGAGGATACCACTGCGGCCGCTACGTCGGTACTGCATGCTCATGTCGCGAGATAATGAGGTGGGTTAAAATACTAGGCACCTGTGCCGGAGCTCAACAGGGTATTAAGCTCGACTTCAAAGCTCTTCATCTCCTCGCTGCTCGGCTTCGCGCTCAGATCCGTCCATGCAAAGCGCCCCGTCTGATCAAAGCACCATGCACCGCGTATCCCCGAGGGGAAGAGCGCCTTGCCTGAGAGCATCGTACCAGGGATCTGGAGCTCATCGAGCGTGACGGTCATTTTTGCCCCAGCTGGCGACTCAGGCTCTGGGGCAGGCTTCTCAGCTTCGGCCGCGGGGGCTGCGGGTGTCAGAATTTCGATGTCGTGATCAAGGAGGAGAAAGCGCAGATCCATGAAGCGTATGGAGACACCTTGCTCGGCGAGATTTTTTTGGATACCATTCAGGTCAACGCCCTGTCCTGCCCATGCACGGATTTCGTCTAGTAAGTCTGGAGTAATGATCATGCAGGCATGCTAGCAGATTTTTTCATGCATGGCAAGTAGTCATCATGTCTTGTTATGCACAAGACCGCGATCATTATCTAACGGAGAAGTCGCAACGGATGGCTCGTCACTCTTTTTATCATAAACAAACAGATAGAGCAAGCGAAAGAGCCCCCAGACAGGCAGCTGAAGCCAAAGGTAATACCACGGTCCCTCGCCGAGATTGTCCAGCATGCTGCCCTGCACGGGGCTCTGCTGCGTGTAGCCGTAGTTCGTATCAAGCAGGATATTGATAGGGATAGCCGCGATGAGGTAGAGATCGGCATAGAGGACGGTCTTGAGGTCATCCCAGCCACGCGCCCTCCAGTCGAGAATGCAGGGAATGCTCAGCCCGACGATGAGCAGCAGCCCATGCGCGATGAAAAAGATATAATAGGCCATGCTCGGGTAGCCATGAGCCATCGCGGGCGTGATGAGTGCCTGCACGCTCCCCGCCATGATGCCAAAGTAGGCAAAGGCGCAAGCCCAGTGCGACCTCCACCAGAGCGCGATGAAGGAGATGACCATCATCAGCGAGCAGAAGTGCAGCGGGAGATTATTCTTCCAATCCCCGTAGTCATCCGAGAATGCTCGCCACGTGAACTCACTGACAAATTGCAGAGCCACAACGATGGCGAGCACACGCCCGATGCGGTAGCGTGATCGCTGACTCAACCGCCGCGCCACGATGATGAGAGCTACCGCGACGAGCACGGTGATGATGATGGCCCAGTAGTGGGGCGGAGACCAGCGGACAAAGGGAGGGAGGTCATTCATGATAAAAAGTCGAGAGATGGATGGCGCATCTTCTCCCGCAAGTGTACCTCATCAGAGAGAGAAGTGCAATCCCTTCTTGTATGAGCTTGACAGATAGAGATAAATTGTATATAAATTGTAAAATTACTAACGATATTTTAAAGATTGAGTATGAGCTACACGATGAGTCTGCCTGAGGGCAGCATGCTAGAACACTACCGCATTGAGCGCGTCTTAGGTCAAGGGGGATTGGGATTCACCTACCTCGCCTACGACACCGAGGGCGAAAAGCAGGTGGCCATTCGCGAGCATTTCCCCGCCAATGATGTCTTCCGCGGTGCAGGACAGACACAGGTATTCGCCAAGCAGAGCGCGGAGGAGATCGCATGGATGCAAGAGGACTTTATCGAGGAGGCTCAGCAGCTTGCTGCTCTCGATCAGCCCCATATCATCAAGGTGCTAGAGAGCTTCACCGCCAACGGCACCGCCTACTACGTCATGAACCACATCGAGGGTGTCTCACTCGCCGATGCAAGCACTCTACGCCACAGCTCCCATCAATGGAGCGAGGCCGAGCTACGCTCCCTGCTCGACATCCTGCTGGGCACACTCGAGTACCTGCACACGCAGGATATCCATCATGGCGATATCAAGCCCGAGAATATCTTGGTGAATGCCCAGCTAGAGCCCACGCTCATCGACTTTGCCCTCGCGCGCCAACGCTACGCCGAGAGGACAGAGCAGCGCATTGAGTCCCTCGGCTACACCCCCATCGAGCTGCTCAGGAGTCAGGCCGAGCTCGGCGATTGGAGCGACCTCTACGCGCTAGGCTGCACGATGTACCTGCTCATGACGGGCGAGCGTCCTGCGCACAGCATCGACCGCATCCAGGTGGAGCAAGACCCCGTCGAGCCCCTCATGGAGAGACTCGACATGTCACGCTACTCGCTAGACCTGCGCAAGAGCATCGACTGCGCCATGGAGGTCGACTCGAGCAAGCGTTGGCAGAGCGCGCATGAGTGGCGACTCGCCCTCGCGGGTGACTTCGTCGTCGGAGAGCAGGTCGTCTACAAGACCAGCAAGCTCCCCTGGATCATCACGGGTGGCCTCGCCGTCCTGCTCGCGGGAGCAGCCACTGCGGGACTCGTCTACCACGACATGAAGAAGGAGCAAATCGAAGACTACGAGGCAGCCCTCAGTGCCGAGAAAGGTCGAGTCGAGCTCCACAAAAAAATCATGCTCTACATGGTCGAGGACAACTTGGACGAGGAACGCATCCGCAACGAACCCATGAGGCGCGACATCTACGAATGCATAGGCGAGGCAATGCGCGCCGAGCAAGCCAAGGACTACCCCCTCGCCTTCCGACTCTACAGACAGGCCGCCGCCCAAGGCGACCCCGACGCACAGGACAAGCTAGGAGCACTCTATGAGAAAGCCCTCGACCGCGAAGTCGCCTATGAGCTCGCGGCCAAATGGTACGCCCGCGCCGCCTTGCGTGGCAGCGGCTCAGGCATGGTGCACCTCGCAGGCTGCTACGAATATGGACGCGGACTCCCCCGCAGCAAACGCAACGCACGTATCTGGTACCAAAAGTGCCTCGAAACCGTCGACTACCGCTACGGACAAGCACGCGAGCGCGCCCTCAAAGCCCTCGACCGCATGGACAGAGAAGCCCTCCTCGCCCAGCAGAGCGCAGCAGCACAGAGCGCGCCCGCATCCCAGCCCGAGCCAGAGCTCAGCCCTGCCCCCGAGCCACAGCCCCTCATTGACGTCTTATAACGTCTCTGACTCCTGCTCAGGCGCGCGGCTACTCCAGTAGCGCGCCAAGGAGGCGCAGAATAGTGTCTGCGCCTGATGATAGAGCATGAGAGGCAGCACCAGAGTCTTGTCAAAAGAGCCAAAGATCGCCAGCATCATAGGAGCTCCCACGGCAAGACTCTTTTTGGGACCGCAAAACACAATTGCAATGCGGTCCGCCCTATTAAAGCCCAGCCAACGCGCTGCGAGGTAGGCAAAAGTCTGCATCAGCGACACCGTCAAAATACAGCCCAGCAGGATACGCAGCAGCAGCACCGACTCAAAGGCCGTCCAAAAACCCGACACCGTCGCCTCGGAGAAGGCCGTATAGACCACCAGCCACACAGGCGTCTGATCCGCCCAGCCCAGCACACTCTTGTGACGCAGCGACCACGGGCGCACCCACCTCTGCACGAGCTGCCCCACGACAAAGGGGAGCAGCACAAAGAGGCACACCTTCTGTATCGCATCGAGGCTCACCCCCATATCCATCCCCGTCGTCTCAAAGAGCAGACTCACCAGCAAGGGCGAGAGCACAATACCGAGAATACTCGACATAGGAGCCGAGCAGACAGCCGCCGCCACATTCCCCCCCGCAATCGAGGTAAAAACCACACAACCCTGCACCGTCGAGGGCAGGCAAGCTAGGTAAAGAAAGCCCCCCAGAAAGAGAGGCGTCACCAGCATAGCAAGCAACGGCGACACCGCGAACATAAAGAGCGGAAAGAGCACAAAGGTGAAGGCAAAGATCGTCAGCTGAAGCCGCCAATGCAGCAAGCCCGCCACGAGCTGCGCACGCTCGATGCGCACCCCGTAGAAAAAGAAGGGGATCATGATAAAGATCTGCGTGAGCCACTCAAAGACATCCGCCCCCCGCCCATAGCAGGGCAGGAAGATGCCAATGAGCACGCAGACAAAGATCCCAATGGTAAAACGATCAAAGAGCCCCAGCACAAAGCCCGCGAGGCGACGCAGCAGATCCATCATCCCTCTTCGCGCTCTGGGAATTCATAGCCCACCTTGCCCGTACTCGCCTTGAAGCTCAAGTAGGCCTCGAACTTCTTGCCCGTCTTCGCACTGACAAAGTCCTTGATCAGCTCCGTCTTGCCCTTCGCGAGCAAGCGCAGCACCATAGGCGCGGTGATCGTCACCCCGCACATCTCGCGAGCGATCGTGAGCGGCTTCTTCGTCTTCCCATAGCTCAGGCTCGGGACATGCCATGCCTGCTCACTCTCCAGCAGCTCATGCTCGCCCTTGCCCTTCACGGGTACGACCCCATGCTTGACAGCCGTGCTGAGATCCGCGGCGGCGGCATTCGCCTTGGTAAAGCGCGCGTCCGCCTTCGCATTCTTGCCACGAGGCTCGCGGGGCGGGAACTCAAAGCCCACCTGCCCTTTCTTTGCATCCAGCACGAGGAAGGCATCGAAGGGACGCTTCGTGCGCTGAGAGACAAATTCCTTGATCAGCTCACTCTTGCCCTCCGAGAGGATCTTGAAGAGAATCTCACGCGTGAGATCACGCCCCAGCAAGGTGCGCGACAGCGAAAGCCCCTGACGCGTCGAGCCCTCACGCTTGAAGTGAGGCACACTCCACGCCTTGCTATTCTCAAAGACCTCCAACTCGCCCTGCCCTACAACTGTGTAGAAGCCCAGACTCTCCTGCTCACTCTCCGCCGCTTTCTCGGCGGGCGAGAGCTCATCCTCAAAGAAAAACTCTGCCTTCCAGACGCGCGGTCCCTCGATGAGACGCAGCCCCGCCTTGAAGGGCTTGCCAAAGCGCGAGCGGAATCCCTCCATCACCGGCAGCTCACGCTTCACCAGCAGCTCACCCATCAGCTCATCGCTCAGAGCGAGCCCTGCATGCAGACGACGCAGGCGGAATTTACACTGCTTGCACGAGACCGAGTCCAGACGACTCGTCAGCCCCACCGCCCCACAGGCCGGACAGGCCAGCTCGAGATCAGGATTATGCCCGCTATCCATAAAGCGGCGCACACTCTCGATGATCTCCTCCGTGTAGGCGCCGATCTCCTTCATGAAATCCTTTCGCGCCAGCTTCCCTTGTTCCATCTGCTTGAGCCTATACTCCCAGTCGCCCGTGAGCTCAGGAGAGGACAGTGTGCTCAGCCCGATGCGCCCCAGCAGCTCGATGAGATCCATCCCGCGGCGCGTCGCGATGAGCTCCTTGCCGTCGCGTATAATGTACTCCTGCGTGATGAGCCCCTCGATGATAGACGCACGCGTCGCAGGAGTCCCGAGACCACGCTCCTTCATCGCGGAGGAGAGCTCCTCGTCCTCGACGAGCTTGCCCGCACCCTCCATGGCGGAGAGCAGGGTGGCTTCATTATAATTTGCGGGAGGCTTCGTCATCTCATCGCGCTTCTCCAGAGCGAGAGTCTGGACACGCTCGCCAGCGAGGACGGGGCAGAGCTCCTCCTTCTTCTGACGAGCCGAGAGCGTGTAGAGCGCGCGCCAGCCAGCCACCTTCATGACACGACCATGCGAGTGAAAGAGATCCTGCACCCCGCCGCCATGCGAAATAATCGTCTTGCGGTCCGTGTCTTCGAACTCAGCGGCGGGCATGAAAATCCCGAGAAAGCGCTGCACCACGAGCGTGAAAATCTTCTCCACATCCCCCGACAGATTCGCCATATGCCCCGTCGGGATGATGGCAAAGTGATCGCTCACCTTCGTGCTATCAAAGACACGCTTGCTCGCCTTGATCATCTTCTTATCCAAGATCTCTTGTGCAAAGGCGGAGAACTGCGGCATCTTCTGCGCCAGATCCCCCACCGTACGGTACGCCGTCTTGACATAATCATTGGGGAGGAACTTCGAATCCGTACGCGGGTAGGTCAGCACCTTGTGACGCTCGTAGCACTCCTGCGCGAGCTGCAAGGTACGGCGCGCGGAGAAGCCAAAGCGATTGCTCGCCTCCTTTTGCAGCGAGGTCAGATCAAAGAGCAGAGGAGCGGCCTGCTTCACAGGCTTCTTCGTCTCCTGCACCTCGCCCTGCTTGCCCGAGCAGCGAGCCACAATAGCCTCAGCGAGCTCGGGCGACCAGATGCGATCACGCGTGCGCTCGGGATGATTCTCATCCTTTTTCCACGCAGCATCCTGCCACTTGCCCTCATAGACACCCGCCTGAGCTTGGAAGCGCGCGCGCACCTCATGATAAGACTGCGGGACAAAGGCGAGAATATCCTGCTGCCTACCCGCCAGCAAGGCCAGCGTCGGCGTCTGCACACGCCCCGTAGGCGTCACATGAAAGCCCCCAGGTGCTGACTGCAGCACCGTCAGCGCACGCGTGCTATTGAGCCCCACGAGCCAATCCGACTCCGCACGACAGATCGCCGCATCCGCCAGAGGCAGCATCGAGCCATCCTCCAGCAGGTGATTCCACGAGTCGACGATGGCATCATCGGTCATGCTCTGCATCCAGAGACGCTTGAGCGGCTTTTTAATCTTGCCATAGCGAATGATATTGCGAAAGATCAGCTCACCCTCACGCCCCGCATCGCAGGCATTGACGATGGTGGTGACCTCCTTGCTCTTGGCGAGGCGCAGCACCTTGCGCAGGCGATCGGCTGTTTTAGAAATAGGCTCTAGCTCCATCTCCTTGGGGATGACAGGCAGGTACTCCATCTTCCACGGTAGGCTCTTCCCTTCCTCCGTCTGAGGCTTCTTCTGCTCTAACAGATGACCGACAGCAGAAGTAATATAATGAGTCTCATTGGCGTAAGCCCCCGTTTTCTCGTCGCGCTTAAACTTACCAAGACTCTTACCCAATACACGGGCGAGGTCGGTGGCGACGCTAGGTTTTTCGGAGATGATGAGTGTCTTAGACATGGGAAGAAAAAAATCGCTAGATGTGAAAAGTATAATAGACCACCGTACGCCCTAGGGAGAGTAAGGAATAAGACGTAGTCTGTGGTCTGCTTGACTATTAGATGCGCCAAAAGCGAGTTTAAGTCAAGAACATAATTAGCCAGCAACTCACATCTGTTTCACAAGCAAATCATCATCTCAAATGTAATACGCTGTGAGTAAGAAAAAAACACCAAAAGTCCGCCTCAATTAACTCAAAGTAGCATAGGATAAAAATTAGAATGAATCAATCCGTCCTTGCCTGCACCTAGCGTATTTGATATAACGGCAATACGCATGAAGAATCATTTCGAACAAGGCAAAACCACCTTTCCTCCCTACGTCATAGGATCAGTGACCGATTGGACGACCTGGCTTGAACTCACCGTACCCACCAGCATGCCACCCTGCAATGCCGTCGAGCTACGCCTCGACGCGCTCCCAGCCCGACTCACCCCGAGCGAAATCCTCGCCCACCATGCGCACAAGCCCACGCTGCTCACCTACCGCCACTGCGACGAGGGAGGCCTACGCGCCATCCCCGAGACCGAGCGACGCGACACCATGCACGCGCTGCTCTCCATGGCGCATGCCATCGACTGGGAGATAGGGCAGATGAGCGCAGCGCAAGGCCTCATCGAGGAAGCACGCAACGCCAGCGTCCTGCTCGTCGCCTCGCACCATGATTTTCAAAAAACACCCCCCCTCGCCCTCCTCCAAGAGCGCGAAGCCTACGCCCGCGAACGCGGAGCCGACGTGGTCAAGTTCGCCTTCCGCCTCAACAGCCTCGACGACATGCTCACAGGCATACGCCTCCTCGAATCACGCACCGGTCCCATGGCCGTCATGGGCATGGGTGCCCTTGGTCCCACCAGCCGCCTCCTCTACGCCCAGTACGGCTCAGCCCTCATCTACGGCTACCTCGGAGGACGCGCCAGCGCCCCCGGTCAATGGAGTGCGCATCTCTTCACCGAGGCACTCGACCAGCTCAGCCCCTTTGTGAGCGCTTGACAGAGCTCTGCACAATCGTTAGACTAGGAGAAGATGAACATCATACACACTCTAGGCATCCTCGCCGCGTGCGCCGTGTGCTCTCACAGCACGGCACGCTGCGCCAGCCATGCAGCAGCTGCAGCCTCTGCGTCCGCCGAGAAGCCCCTTCCCGTCCTCTCCGAGAGCTTTCGCGACTACCTCATCGGCTACACAGCCGCCAGCTTTGAAACAGTCGTCCAGCTGACTGCAGCCCAACAGGCAGCCGACACCCTCGCGAGTGTGGAGATGCAGATCCAGATCCTAGAGAGCGAGCCCACAGACAAGCTCCCCGCCGACATCAAGCTCTACATCCAAGAAGCCATCCTCATCGCCAAAGCCGCACGCGATGAGATGAAGCCCATCGTCGAGCAAACAAAAAAAACCGACATCAACACACTCGGTTCAAGCCTCGAGCGCATGAAGGTGAAGATGCGCACACTCGGCAAGCAATACCCAGCGGCACGCGATTTCATCATCGACAACGCCCCAGCCGATCAGCTCATCATGAAGGAGCTAGGCTTCCAAGAAAAATTCGACAAGCTCATGGCAGTCAAACTCCCCGAGCACAACAACGACTTGGTGCTAGCCATCAGCGCCGTCTTTGACATCCTCGCCAAAGAACTGCGCGCCATGCAGCAAAAGAGCTAGACACGCAAGCCATCGGAGGGGCAGTGAGACAACGCAGCCCCTCCACAGCACTTGCGTCATGCTCTCCTACGTACTCAAATTTACATTGACGCACAACCACAGCCACGTTAAGTTATCTGAGTAAGCTTCATATAATATAATCATTAGATGAAACATAGGAAAGAATCGAAGCCATGAAAACACTCCTCTTTATCCTCATTGGTGCGCTGACCATCCTCATACTGTCAATGAGCGTCAGCTGTGTCCATCACCATTTTTGCGGCAGCAAGAATGTCCTCCTGATCCAGAATGACAAGCAACAAGACGCGAGCGCACCCATGCGACTCCACCGCGAATACGCATGGTACCGCCACCTATTCAATCCTGTAGGCCTCTCCTACCACCCGCGCTACCTCGCTGAGGAAAGCCTCATTGAGGGAAAAATCACCTTGGACCACATCCGTGATGGCGATAAGCTGCGAATCTATGTGCGACGCGACATTCTCCCCCTGAAATTCACCTTCACGGGCGAGGATACGAAAAAATTCCTCATCAATTGGGAGCTCATCGGCAAAGGTCTAGAAAAGAGCTGGGAGTCAGAACTCCAATCCGAGCAGCGGGTAGAGCGAAAAGTTTTCACCCTCATGAATCCACAAAGCGCAGCCATCGTCCTCGTATGGCTACGCAAAGAGGGACAGTGGAGCTTCCAAGGTGCCAGCTGGGTCGCCAAGGATAGATACAGCCTTCAGCGGCTCGATCGCGACGCAGAAGAACTGAGCAAAAAAGCCGCATCGACAACGAGTCATTCAGACTGACATCATCAGCTTATCTCTATCACGAGATAGAGGAGATCAAAAAAATGCAAGAGAGCGTCCCTGCGCTCTCTTCTTTTTTGTACGAAATTCAAGCACTCAGATCCCTGCATCTTCGCTAGCTGGCATACGCAGGAAAATCACAAAAGAGCATTACTGCTGTTTAGCGAGATGATCAAGAATAATGTAAAGAGCATAGTAAGACGCAAGCGCGGGGAGTGCGAGGAGCAGGACGATGATCACAAGGAGAATATTGAAATCCGCAGCCGTGATGACAGCAAAGAGTGTGCCGAGAGCGGAAAACACGAGGAGAACCAAGAAGACACTAGAAAGCTCCGCGAACGGCGGACGGTAAGCGAGAGCAGCCGAGCGCGCTCTGCGCGCCGAAGAAGCACTAGGACGATGAACGACGGTCTTGACCTGACGAGGAGGAGGGACACTGGACATGGTAATGTCATATGAGATCAAGACGCAAAAGTCAATACTGTAATTCCCATAGTACACAGACCTAGACTTGACTAGCTTGAGCCTTCCTTGAGGATAGCAAGCAGGAGCTGGCACATACCACTAGCTTGATTAATAAAAGGATCTTCAGAGTTCCTTTTCAAATGAACTATGGCTTCAAGCCAAATAGTCATTCTGCCCTTTTTTATAAACAATCTCAGCATGCTTTCTCAAAAAGCTTGAGAAATGCGGAAAATGAGATCTTCCAATCAAGGGTTCGTTAAAGTGATTATTCGCTACGCAAAAATCAGACCAAGCACGCGCAAGACAAGGATCAAAATGCAGAGTCAAAAAATCCTCATAATTCATATCACTCCAAACGACATGATCAGGGTCTAAGGAAAATTTGTCTAATACAGGGGTGAGCGATGCTCCCTCTCGTTTGTAAAAATCACGATCAACCCAAATCCGAATCTCTTCTTTTGTGTTTTGCTTGAAAAAATGCTCTAGAGTTTTTCGGATTGTTTTGGGCTTCCCATTACGGCTTATTCTCTGTCCAGCATTCTTGTGGCTAAAAGGTGGCTCTACAAGAATAAAACGATAATCAGAATCAACTCGATTCAACTGCTGGTTAATCCACTGCACATAAGCACACTCGGAGTCACCTTCGCAAATAATATGAATATTTTGATTCGTCACTTACAAATAGGGATAGGGAATTCCGCGTAGCTCACCTTGCAAGTAGCTTGTTCTCAAATTCTGAACATCTGCATCCTCCGTACAACGTCGTACACGAGTACCAAATGGCAGACTTTTTGAGACGATACCCACCTCAGTTGCTTGCAATAAATTCGCGGCATCTAAAATATCAGTCGTATGCGTCGTGAAAATCAGCTGTGCGCCCTTGGGATTATATGCCTTGGATTTAAACAAGCGCACGGACTCTATCAGTAAAAGAGGATGCAAACTGCGATCCATCTCATCGATGATCAGAATACTACCTCTATCCAAAGCAATGACAATTCGAGATAAGATATCTAAAAGAACTTGTGTCCCAACAGACTCTTCACGAATATCAAATTCAAGCTTCTCCTTTTCTTTGTTATGCCGATAGACCTTGAACTGCTTTTTCTGAGGTAGCACCTTCCAATCAACAATTCCAATGTCAAACTGCTGCATGAGTAAGCCGACTCGCTTCATCTGCTCGTCTGTCAGCCACAAAAAGGTATCCATTCTGATCACAGGAAAGATATGAATACCATCACCCTTTGCCACATAGTCAAAAGTCTGCGGCTAGTGTAAAATCTTTTCTGTAAAATCGAGAACACACCCGCTTTAGGCGCGC
>CAYJOV010000033.1:0-19316 GCA_964371905.1 uncultured Akkermansia sp.
GACTGTGAATCGTGAGACTCGTAAATATCGTGATGGGGGGGGAGGGGGAAATTATCCGTGGTGCAGCACGCTATCAACGGCCTGAGGGAGCTTGTCTGGCGCATCAAGCGTGTAGTGGAGACCGCGTGATTCCTGTCGTCGAATGGCGCAGTCGATGATGAGTGAGGCGGTGAGCGCGAGGTTGCGCAGCTCGAGGATCTCGGGTGTGAGGCGATAGCCCCAGTAGTACTCGGCGATCTCGCGGTTGATATTGCGCAGGCGCGCGGCGGCGCGTTGGAGACGATTGTTGGTGCGTACGATGCTCACGTAGTCGCGCATTGTGCGGCGCACCTCATCCCAGCAGTGGTAGAGGATGGCGAGATCGTCGCGCTCCGCCTTCTCGCCGTGCACCCAGTCGGGGATGGGGTATTGATCCATCGCGTAGACGAGGGGCTGCTCGGTGAGCATGCGCTCTATGGCGCGCTTGGAGATGACGAGGCATTCTAGCAGTGAGTTGCTCGCGAGGCGATTGGCACCGTGAAGGCCCGTACTGCCCACCTCGCCCGAGGCGTAGAGCCCGCGCAGCGTCGTCTGACCATTCACGTCGGTCTGCACGCCACCGCACTGATAGTGCGCGCTGGGCACGACGGGGATCATGTCCTTGGCTGCATCGATGCCGTAGCTCAGGCAGGTCTCGTAAATATAGGGGAAGCGCTCCGCCATGAATCCCTCGGGCTTGTGCGTCATATCGAGGTACATGCAGGGGTGAGCCGTGCGCAGGATCTCGGCATTGATGGCGCGCGCGACGATGTCACGTGGCGCGAGATTCTCCCGCTCATCGTACTTGTGCATGAAGGCCTCGCCGTCGGGACCTCGCAGCACGCCGCCCTCGCCGCGCACCGCCTCGGAGATGAGAAAGGATAGCCCTTGGCGATTCGCACTATGGGGATTGTAAAAGGTGGTGGGGTGGAATTGGACGAACTCCATATTCGCCACGCGCACCCCCGCGCGCCATGCCATCACCACTCCATCGCCCGTCGCCGTCGTTGGATTGGTCGTGTACATGTAGACGCGCCCCGTGCCGCCTGTGGCCAGCAGCACGCGATCGCTGCGGTAGATCTCCACCTCTCCCGTGTCTCCTTGGAGGACGTAGGCGCCGAGCACGCGATCTTCTGTCACGAGCCCGAGCTTGGCGGTGGTGATGAGGTCGATGGCGTAGCGGTCATGGAGCAGTGTGATGTTGGGATGGGCACGTGCGCGGTCGAGGAGCTTGGAGCTCATTTCTAGACCTGTCGTGTCCTTGGCATGCAGGATGCGACGCCGACCATGACCGCCTTCCCGTCCCAGCGCGTAGCTGCCGTCCTCCTTTGTGTCGAAGTCCACACCCCACGCGACGATCTCCTCGATCACCGCAGGGGCATCTTGGATGATGCCGCGTACGACGTCTTTGCGGCACAGTCCAGCACCCGCCGTGAGGGTGTCTTCCACATGCTCCTCATAGCTATCATGCTCATCCATGACGGCGGCAATGCCTCCTTGTGCTTTGGCTGAGCTGGATTCCAAAAAGTCCTTGGACTTGCTCAGCACGACGACCTGTCCATATTCTGCGGCACGTAGGGCAAAGCTCAGACCAGCAATTCCACTGCCAATGACGAGAAAATCAGAAGTAATTCCCATAATGTGTCTGCCTATAGTATAGCAGATTCCCCCCAAAAGTCACGCCAAAAAGATGGAGCGTACGCAGAGTCTTCGTCTGCCTTGAGTACTACACGAGTGGGCTTTCTGTATGACACAGCTACTCGAGCATCATGGAGGCAGGGCATTTTGCGTGCGCTGCTCCATGGGGACCTTAAGGGAGGGGGCATCGAGCACCTCGGTGCTCTGAGGGAGAATTCTAGCTATACAAGTCCAGTCTCGTTTTTTTACGGACTTATTGTTGAGCTCTTCTTCTTGGCAAAGTGTATCCAATCCGCATGGAGAGCCATTATTGAGAGGTCGCGTTGCTCGTAGAGTGGGCTGGCGATGAGCTGCTCATAGATCGCATCTTTCTCGCTCATGGGGAGAATGACATGATCCACCGCCCCCTTGGCAATGAGCTCTAGGCTGCTCTCCTCGATCTTATTATAAGTGCTCTTGGGAATGTAGGGCTGGTATAAATAGGGGCTCTGTGGCAGTGTATCAAGCTCATGATAGAGATCAAAGGAAGTCGGCGAAAAGCCGATGGAGATGATCTTGCTCTGGGGCTTGATATGCTGAGCTATATAGTGGTTGATCTGATTGGTTTTGCTGGCTACGTCTCGTTTTTCCGATTGATAGCGCAAGATGAAGCCCGCCAGAGCGAGGATAGTCATGAGTATCATCGCCCGATAGAGCAGCATACGGATTCTTGGCGAGGAGATCAGCCTCGGGAGGAGGCGGCTTGCCCAGTAGAGCATGAAGATGAGGCTGAGAATGAAGAAGGGATGCAGCGAGATATAGTAGTACTCCCTCATCACAGGAGTCGCCGCTGCGACCATGAGTGTCAAGATCATCGCGAGGAAGCAGGTGATGATGCTGAGGAGGTTTTTCTTGTACTCAGGCCAGAGGATAAAGGAGGAAAGCAGCAGGCCAAGCCCTACGAGTACGAAGGGGATCTTGGCGTAGAAGAGCAGCTGCAAGCCTATGGGATGAGGCCAGATCAGGCGGCTGAGCACCTCGGCGGGGTCGCTGAAGATAATGCTGGCTTCTTGGCTGCCGTAGCTTTGGTTGAATGCAATGTAGTTCTCCCATACAATCTGTGGACTGACGAGGACAAAGACGAGAGTCGAGATCAGCGCAAAGCCGAGTGTGCACTTGAGCAGCTCCTTGACGAGTACTCCCTTTCCCTTGTGTTTCAAGATCTGATAGAGCTCGACGAAAAAGAAAGGGATCCAAAAGGCGCAGAGGATGAACTTGCTATAGAGGGCAATGGTCGTGCACACCCCGAGCACGAGGAGGATGGGACGACGCGAGCCCGTCTTGTACTTATGGATAAAGTAGTAGAGTGAGAGCAGTTGGAGGCTGATGAAGAGGTCGGTGACATTGGCACTATAGCTCCCCAAGCTCGCGGGGATGAGGATGACTAAAAGTAGCGCGAGCTTCTCCGAGAGATAGAGACGCGCGAGCTTCCACGAGTAGAGCAGCACAATAAAGCTGCTGAGGCATTGCGCGATGAAGAGCGCGAGATGCTGCTCACCTCCCGTCATCCAGATGAAGGGGGCGTAGAGCAGAAAGAGCAGTGGTCCTTTGTGATCCCAGAGGTCAGTATAGATCGTCTTGCCATCGAGGACCCCTTGGGCAATGAGGGTAAAGATATGCTGATCCCCGCAATGCTGATGCAGGAGAGGCGCGCTGTTGGCGTGACCTAGGTTGAAGACAAAGCCCAGTCCTGCGGTCCAAAGGATGGCGTAGAAAATGAAAAAGACGAGCAGCCTGACGGATGGCTTGCTGTTGGTGGGAGTTAGCATAGTAGGATGTATGATCGGAGTTAAAAAGCTAAGCTGATGCTCAGAAAGATTTCTGAGCATCAGCTTGAAGGTTATCTAGAAGGTCTTAGCTGACGAGGCTCGTTCCTGTCATCTCAGCGGGGATAGCCACGCCGAGAAGGTCGAGGATGGTGGGGGCGATATCGCCGAGCTTACCATCGCTGAGCTTCACCTGATCCTGATTGGGACCGCAGTAGAGCAGATCGACGAGGTTCGTCGTGTGTGCCGTGTTGGGTGAGCCATCGGCATTGAGCATCTGCTCGCAGTTGCCGTGGTCAGCGCAGATGAGGCAGCAGCCTCCCAGCTCCAGCACCTTGGTGACGCTGGCCTCAAGGGCGCGGTCGACTGATTCGCAGGCGGCGATACCAGCCTCGACGATACCCGTGTGACCGACCATGTCTGGGTTGGCAAAGTTCATAATCACCGTGTCGTAGTTGGCGACAGCGGCGACGAACTTCTCTGCCACTTCCCCAATGCTCATCTGAGGCTTCTCGTCGTAGGTAGCTACGTCGCGAGGGGAGGGCACGAGGATGCGATCCTCACCAGGGTATTGCTCCTCAACACCGCCGTTGAAGAAGAAGGAGACGTGGGGGTACTTCTCCGTCTCTGCGATGCGCAGCTGCTTGAGCCCTGCCTCGGAGACGATCTTGCCAAAGATATTTTCAAGCGTTTCTTGCTCAAAGACGACAGGCGAGGGGTACTGAGCCTCGTACTCTGTCATTGTGATGTAGTGCACCTGAGGAGTCACCGTGCGCTCAAAGCCGTCAAAGTCGGGGTAGAGAAGGGGGCGGGACAGCTCGCGTACGCGGTCGGCGCGGAAATTGAAGCAGAATACGACATCGCCATCACGTACACGCTGCATGTCACCCTCGACGAATACGGCAGGATCGAGGAACTCATCCGTCTTGCCCTTCGCATAGCTCGCTGCCGCATACTCAGAAGGCGTGCCTTCAAAGGCCTCACCCTGACCACGCATGATGGCATCCCAAGCAATCTTGACACGCTCCCAGCGCAGGTCGCGGTCCATCGCGTAGAAGCGACCAACGACAGTCGCGATCTGAGCACCCATGCTCTCACAGGCGGCTTGGAGATCAGCGAGGTAGCGTGTGCCACTCTTGGGGTCGCAGTCACGGCCATCGGTGATGGCGTGGATCATGATGTCCTTCACACCCGCCTCGGAGGCGATCTTGATCACACCGATGAGGTGGTCAATGTGGGAGTGTACGCCGCCATCGGAGACGAGCCCCATGAGGTGGAGGCGGCTGCCCTTGGCCTTTTCTAGAGCCTCGACGAGCACAGGATTCTGCGCGAGGCTGCCGTCTTCGATCGCATTGGTGATGCGGCAGAGATCTTGGTAGACGATGCGTCCAGCACCGAGGTTGAGGTGGCCTACCTCGGAGTTGCCCATCTGGCCCTCGGGGAGACCCACGGCCTGACCAGAGGCTGTGAGCAGCGAGCGAGGGCAGCTAGCCATGAGCTTGTCGGTAAAGGGAGTGCTCGCGAGGATGGTCGCGTCACCATTTCGTTCTGCAGCTTCGGGACCAGCAGGATTCAAGCCCCAGCCGTCACGGATGATTAAAACAACGGGTTTATGTGACATGCCGACACTGTAGCAATTTTTTATCGCCTTGTGAAGCCTTTATTGCTTGCAAGGCATACGTGCGCGCGCGCTCTCTCGACATGAGAAGGCTATCTACCATCGTTATTTTGTCATAATAATGGAGTCTCGAGGATTGTATGATCCTTGCGTCTTTTGTAAGTGGTATAGTATAAAGAATTTATTTTTCTTGCTGATTTTGGTGGTGTTTTGGTAATAATTCTCTAATAAATATTATATTTGATTATTACTGATAAGGGTGCTATTCTCAGTCCAGAGTCAACGAGCTCAATTCTATTCACTACTCACACCACTCTTTTATGCTATGACCATTGCAACTGGATTTTACATCTTTGTTTGTTTGTTTGTCTTGTTTACCATTATCCTGACAGCGACAACGACAGCTCTTCGAGGATTTTCCTTTTTACTGGGCATTATATTTGCCGTCATTATATGGAGTCTCTTCTATCAATATGGTGCTCATGTCCTTCCTCTGATGGATCTGGAGTGCAGCTACGCCATGTTGCAGAAAGGCGCTTTGATTGCGGCTGCGTCCACCTTCGGGCTTTTTCTTCTAGGTATTTTCTTTGTGAGCATCATCATCCCTCGCAAGTCAAAGAAAGTCACCAAGCGTGGTATCCTCACCAATACGTTGACAGCTCTCTTTACCATCTGGCTTCTGACGCTCGCCTTTTTCGTTGCGGGTAATCAGGTAAGGATGCACTACTATTACCAAGTAGGTATGTATCATCATAATGGTAAGGTGCCTCCGAAGCTAAGCAAGCTTCTCGTATGGGACGAGGAGGTGAGAAAGTCTGAGATAGGCAAGGTCATTCTCCAATACAATCCTATCGATGACATTGCCCGCACGCGACTCGCCTGCATCATCATCTACGGCTGCAAACAGAACAAAGAGATGAAGGAGGCGTTTGTCCAGAAAATTTCACGTCGCCATGATATCCCCAATCCCTCACGCCTCGTTTCCTTCTTTGAGATGGAAGAGCTAGGTGTTCTTGCGGATAACGGTCGCTATTCTGAGATTTTTAATCATACACGTCTCAAGGAATTCATCTATGCCTACGCCCCCACTCTGATGAAGCAGGCCAAGGGAGAAGAGGTGCGCACAACAGAAGCCATCCTCTCAGAGTTCATCCTCAAGCCTCGCTAGCACGAGGTAGGCTTTCCCTTCGCTCAAGCTCTCCGTTGCGCCTTCTGAAGGGCAAGCTCACTGCTTGTTTTTTGCAAGGAAGTCGCTCGCAGCACACAGAAATCTTGACAAGTGCCTGAGGAGTCTCTATCATTCCTTCTCAGAAAGAGGGCTTCTGTAATTCCACAGCCTGAAATCGCGAGAGACTTTTGGAGAGATTTTTTTCATTTTAAACTGAGTATGGTGACCTACTCGATGACAAAATGGATAATATCCCGCAAAAAGACCTCGCGAGACAGCCTGTAAAGTGAGTTTGCCCCTAAGTAGATTTTCTAAAACGAGATTTAAGAAGCCTCCCCCCAAAAAGTATATTTCATCATATGAATAGCCAACAACTAGCCTTTGCTTGCGCCCAGATTGCCTCCGATACCAAGGCGACCCAGATAGAGATCTTTGACTTGCGCGGCACCTCCTCCATCACCGACTTTGCTGTCGTGTGCACTGCGACTTCCGTCCCCCATCTACGCGCCATTCTCCGCGATATTGATAAGGAAATCTATGAGAAGCATCAGATCCATGCCGTTTATGCCGAGCGCACGCCGCAGGCTCTCTGGTCGGTGCTTGACTATATTGATGTCATGATTCATGTCATGGCTGATGAGGTGCGCGAATTCTATGGACTAGAGGCACTTTGGAAGCCCGAAAATCGCGTTGAGTGGACAGCTGACCAGCCAAACTAAGTCTCGCCCTGCCTTTCCGCTGAGGATTTGCTTGACTCGCCCCCTTCTTGGGTGTACCCTAGCTATACAAACGCGGATGGATTTATTATCATCTAACAAAAGTCTTCTCTATGTCGAATCAACTCAACCTGCTCGCCCAAGTTCGTCAGTATCTCATTCTTCACAACGAAGAGTATGAATGGATAACGATGGGTGAGGATAGTCAGCGTATAGGTCTCGCCTATCTCCCCAGCGCGGAGACGAGCATGCCTGCCACCTTCATGTTTACGGAGCTAGAGGAGCCAGCCTCTCTCGTCTTTGATGCGCACTTTGCCCTGCGCGTCGTAGAGGAAGAGCGCCAGGAGCTCAGTATGCTGCTACTCACACTCAATGCGAATATCACCGAGGGGCGTTTGCTACTCGATCTGGATGGCGGCTTTGTCTATTTCCGTCTCAACTACGTGCCTACGGGTGATACAATGAGCCCTGAGGAGATACACAAGCAGATCGCTCGTATGGAGACGGTCGGCATCAGTATGGCGCAGACCTACGCGCGTATCATAGCACAGGAGTTCACAACCTTTTAATTGATCTATTTTAATCCACAATACACTATGTCATCAAGCAATAAACCATTAGATGGAAAGGTTGGTATCGTCACGGGTATCGCCAACAAGCGCAGCATCGCCTTTGGCATCGCCAAGGCTTGGCATGCAGCTGGAGCAAAGCTTATTTTTAACTACCAAGGCGAGCGTCTCAAGGACGGAGTGATCAAGCTCGTCAAGGAGAACTTCGGCGATGATGCCGCTATCTGCGACCTCGATGTGAGCTGCGATGATTCCCTCGCCAAGTTCTTCACCTTTGTCGGTGAGCAGACAGATCGCGTCGATATGCTGCTGCATGCTATTGCCTTTGCCCCCAAGGCCGAAGGCTCGCTCGGAGGGGACTTCTCCGACATCCCACGTGATGCCTTCCGCACCTCCCTAGAGGTCTCTGCCTACTCGCTCATCGCTCTAGCACGTGGTGTTGCCCCACTCATGACACAGGGCGGCTCCATCACAGCTCTGAGCTACTACGCAAGCCAGAAGGTCGTGCCGAATTACAACCTCATGGCTGTCTCCAAGGCTGCCCTTGAGACGAGTAGCAAGTACTTGGCCTATTCGCTAGGCCGTCGCGAGCAGCCTATTCGTGTGAACTGTATCTCCGCAGGTCCCGTACAGACACTTGCCGCTCGCGGTGTCGGTGGCTTCACAGGCATGTTCAAGATCTACGAAGAGCGCAGCCCCTTGGGTCGCTCCTGCACGCTCGAAGAGCTCGGTGGCACCGCGACCTTCCTCGCGAGTGACGCCGCCGCGAGCATCACAGGGCAGGTCATCTACGTGGATGGCGGCTACGAGATTATGGGCATGTAAGCACAGCTTTTATATCTCCCTTTCCTCCCCTCTTGCATGCGTCAAGGGGGGAGCATTTTTTGTGCCCTGCATCATGGTATGTTGGATGATTACTACTTTGGCGGGAGTTAATGTAGGAATAGTGGCTTGCATACTTGATTAGCTAGAGCCCGTCAAGTCTCTAGCCAGCACAAATGGCATGCCAATTTGAGACGAAGGATATGGCTTCGCAGCGCTGCACTCTGCACGCTATTTATTCCTCAGCATGCTGCTCTTCGCAGCAACGTTCGAGCAAATTTCAATATAAGAGAGGCGTCTCTCACTTGCTTCGTCTCAATCTGCTTGATCGCAGATTGTGTTATTCTTTTGTCCAACTTCGCTCTCTGGGATCGGCAGCATGTATCGTCATTTGGTTGAAAAAGGCTTTGTCTTTTCCCTAAAAATGAAGCACATGATCGGGGAGATAAAGCGATAAGCTGCGAAATCGTGCTACTTTTCTAGAGACGCTTTCAATACTAATACGAGCCTGCTTATCGAGTGAGGTAATCATGATACGATTCTGACGGAGTGCTCAAAAAATGCCTCTATCCATGAAGAGGACAGAGGCATAGATCCCAAAAGTGTAGGGGGTAATCTCTAGCTGCGCGCCGTGATATCGAGCTGTATCGCCTCCCAGAGGCTAGCGAGACGGGTATCGACCGCAGAAATGCTACCCTCGACGTCAGCGCTAGGCTCACCGTGGGCAAAGAGGTAGAATTTGATCTTGGGCTCGGTACCGCTGGGGCGCACCGCAAAGCTGCGCCCGTCAGCGAGCTGCATGACGATCATATTCTCCGCAGGGATGGGGAGTCCCTCGTCATCGACTTCACTACCCGAGGCAAAGTTGCGCACACCCACGACCTCGGAGCCATCCATGGTAGCAGGAGGATTTTGGATGAAGCTCTGGGTGAGAGCTGCGATTTTTGCTGCGCCATCAGCACCTTCCATCACGAGATTCTTACCTTCTTCGCGGTAGACTCCATATTGAGCATAGATCTCATAGAGGCAGTCGATGAGGGTCTTGCCCTGCGTGGCGAGGTAGGCATTGAGCTCCGCGAGGATGAGGGCGGCGGCGTTTGCATCCTTGTCGCGTACAAAGTCTTGGGCGAGGTAGCCGTAGCTCTCTTCACCACCGAAGACAAAGTACTTGCTGTGCTCAAGGCGCAAGCTGCGTGTGGTCGCCTCATCCATGAGACGGTAGCCAGCGCGCTTCTCAGCAGGGATGGCCGTCTCGTAGTTGCCGAGCTTGTCGGCGATGTACTTGAAGCCCGTGAGGACGTTGATCGTGTCTATGCCGTAGTGAGCCGCAATGGCGTCTTGGAGTGGGGAGGTGACAAAGGTCTTGACCTGCACCGCATTCTTAATATTGCCCTCGTTGAGGATGCCCAGCTCTATCATGCTCATACAGCGGTACCACGACATGAGGCTGCCGATCTGGTTGCCTGTGAGTAGCTCCATCTGCCCCGCCTTGTTGCGCACGGCAATACCCATGCGATCAGCATCGGGGTCGGTGGCGATGACGAGGTCAGCGCACTCCGCATCGGCCTGCTTCATCGCCATGTCAAGGGCTGGAGGATTCTCGGGGTTGGGGCTAGCAACGGTGGGGAAGCGTCCGTCGAGCGTATCCTGAGCTGCAACGGTGCTCACCTTGCTGCCGAGCTCCTTGAGGAGGGGTACAATGCAGCGTCCACCCGTGCCATGCAGCGTGGTGAAGACGACCTTGGCCGAGCTGCCAGCAAAGACATCGGGGCGTAGGATGATGCCCTTGAGCCTATCGGTGTAGATCTTGTCAAACTGTGCGTCGAGGACGCGCAGCTCACCCTGCTCGCTAGCGGGCAGAGCCTCGTAGCTGTCGTTGTCCAGCGCGTTGACCTCGGTGATGACACCTTTGTCATGAGGCGGGACGAGCTGCGCGCCTTCGTTGAAGTAGGCCTTGAAGCCATTGTCATGCGCGGGGTTGTGCGAGGCGGTGAGCACGACACCTGCATCAGCATTGAGCTCACGGATAGCAAAGGAGACTTCTGGCGTGGAGCAGGGACCATCAAAGAGCGTGCAATCGCAGCCCAGCTCCGTGCTGATGCGTGCGCAGTACTCGGCAAAGTCGCGAGAAAAGTGGCGTGTGTCATGCCCGATGACAACGTGAGGCTTGCTCGCACGCTCGCCCTGCGAGGCGACGTAGCCACGCACATAGGCGATGAGTCCGCGCATGGCGCGCCCCACGTTAAAGTAGTTCATACTAGCCGTACCGACACAGGGGAACTCAGGCCTCTCGTTGGGACCTCCCTCACCTTGCTCAGCAGCCGTGACAATGCTGCCTATCGTGCGACCGCGCAGCCCCCCCGTGCCAAAAGCAAGGGTCTTGAAGAATCGGTTGTTGAGCTCCGTCCACGCCTCTTGGGCGATGAGCTCATCGATGGAGGCTGCGACCTCGGGAGCTTGTGTACCGCGTAGCAGTAGCTGAATATGATCGAGAGACTGGGGCAGCAGTGCACCTGCCTCAACGGCGGATTGTAGTATGGCTTCTCGTGAAGTGCTCATAATAGAGAATATAATAGTTCTTGGTAGAAAAGTATAAGGGGGAGAGTTTAGCTATGCTCGGCCTCAGAAACCTCGCCCAGCCAGATACGGATGCCCTCTAGGGCGTAGGATCCGTAGGGTGATTTGGGGTCAATGGCGTGCATCTCGTAGTAAAGTGCAAGGAGCATGTCGCGTGGGGCACCGCTACGGCGCAGGTGTCCGGTGAGGACCGCGAGTAGCTCTTGTCTTTGGGTTTTGCTGTAGTTGCCATCACGCATGATGCCTCGTATGTAGCGGATCGCGCCATCATGAGCTGTCTGCTTGTCCATCTCTACGAGGAGTCCTTCCCAGTTGAAGGCGAATCGTTTTGAGTGCTTGGCTTTGTCGTTCACACCCGCTAGTTGCTTCGTGTAGTGAGCGGGGATGGTGAGCCCGATGTCGGCAGCTTCGGCGAGCATCTCTGCGATACGGTCGCCTTTGCTGCCGTCTGCTTTGTTGAGAATCTTCTGCTGCGTTTTGAATTTCTCCACATATTCCTTGAGCAATTCATTCACCGATTCGACATCCTTAAGCTCATCGGAGCTTTGAATGACAGCACGCAAGGTGTTGTGTCGATCAATGATGGCTATGCTTGGATAGCTATAGATGCCACCGGGGAGCTTTTTACCGCCCATCATTTTGTCGCGATCCTTGCGCTGCTTTTTATTGGGCATTTGGTAGATAGGTATCTCCATGTAGGGGGAGGAGGTGAGTCTTCTCCAGATTTTGTTGGACTTTGTGTATTCCTTGTGGATTTTCTCACTATACTTATCATAGTTTGCACCATAGCAGAAGACGAGTATGGGCTTGTCTCTCGCTTTTTCCAAAGCGTCTGCATAGTTTCTCATACGAGCTGCTTGGCTAGGGGAGAAAGTGAGAATAAATGTGGCTAAGCCTAGCAATGTAGCAAATCCTTTGTTCATAACTTGTCGATGAAGAATGTGTGTATCTTTGTGTTGCAGTTGGAGCGACTCTTAGTTGCGCGCTCTCTTGCCATAGACGTAGAATCCAAGGATTGCCTGTCCGTGGAAGTCTGAGGCCTGTAGCGTACCGCCACGGCTGAGACGTATAAAACGACCTGATTTTGGCGTGCGACCGAGGTCAAAGCGTACGACCTGACCTTGGGCTTTGCCAGGGATGTCGGCTGACCAGTTCTGTCCGTCATCAGATATATTGATACTCAATGGGCGAGAGTTGTTCTGCTCGTTATTTTTGGAGATACAGACGACACCACGCAGATCGCCTCGCTGCTCAAGCTCAACGGTGATCTCGCTCTTCATCTGCATCACGCCACCATCCTTTTGTAGAGTGGCCCAGTGGAGAGCTACTGCCTCATTGTCATCCATCGTGCGATCCCCCCTGATGAGTCCCGAGTCTGAGAGGAGTGTCCCTGGGAAGCCTCTGAATTTGAACTTGTTTCTCGGGAAATATTTTTTCGTTTTGCGCTTTGCTAGCTTAGCAATGGCTTGGAACATCTTGCGATCACCATTTTCCACTGCTTGGCGCATGGCTTGATTCATCGTTTTCCATGTCGCGTCCTGATTGCGCTTGCCAGAGCGAGTCCTTTTGAGCGAGGCGACAATGACATCGGTGAACTCATCTTGCAGCTTTGCACTTTCCTCGTTGTCCGGAAGTCCTGCGACAAAGCTAAGCCCCCATGCGATGGCCGAGCCCGCGTAGTCAGGATTGCGAATGAGGGCGGAGAGTGCCGCCTTCATAAAGCGTATCTGCTCCTCACCCTCGGCAAAGGAAGTGAGCTGGCGAGAGAGGATGCCGTTGACATCCCAGCGATTCGTCCCCATGGTCTTACACTCCTTGAAGAAGGAGGCGAAGAGGCGCGTCAGCTCGTACTTGTCCGTGATGAGCGGCGCGAGATTGGGGTAGATGTACTTGGTGAGCAGGGTGGCTGCCGCATTGTGGAATTCCTCGTTGATTCCCGTGTTGACGAGTTTGTGCAGCTCGGCCCATTTCTCTTTGTTTTTCGGTGCTTTGTCGCGGAGATAGGCTGTGTACTTGAGCCAGAGAGGCCAGTTGTTGGGCTGAGCGAGCAGACCGTCCTCGTAGCTCAGGAATGCCGCGTGCTGCTTGCGGCGCGAAGCGAGGAAATCACCTAAGGTGCTGAATTGATCCGAGACCATGGTCTTCTCCACATCGCTATAGAGACGCTGGGCGAGGATGAGGAAATCCCAGCTATGCTCATTCCAGAAGGTCTTATGAAGGCTGTGCTGCCAGTAGATGGAGTTCCCACGTGACCACTCATTACCAATGCGCACTGTGTAGGCGCAGTGACCTGGCTCACCCATCGTTGCCGCTGGGACACCATTGGCGATGGCTGCGTAAGTGCCGTAGTGCGAGAGCGCACCACAGACTCCACCGACCTCGCGGTGTGCGAGTGCGATGACGCCATTGTAGTACTTCATAAAGGCGATGAGGTAATCCGAGCCGTGGATGGAGTCACCTGCTACATTGCGCAGACGGTAGGGGACTTGGTAGGCCGCGCCTAGATAGCCCTCCATCGGGAGGCGCACATTGTCGCGTAGCCAAGTGAGATTCTTGACACTCCCCCACTTATCTGGCTGGCCGCAGCCCATGATGAAGCGCGTCTCCCAGTACTCGAGGTTGTCAAAGGTGGTGTTGAGCTTTCCTGCCTCATAGCTCTCGTAGAAGAAGGCAAAACGCTCGACGAGCAGCTTGCGACTCCACCCCTCTCGGGCAAACTCCAGTGCACCAGTCGTTGCGAGACGACGCGCTACGGGGTCATTGATGAGCTCATTGCGCCCGCTAAAGATGCTCACGATGTTGTGAACCGCATCAGGGAAGTTTTTCGTAGGTCCAGAGTAGAGAAGCCCTTGAAGCCAGTGGAGATCATTGCTAATAGTCGTGATTGTACTGATCCCTTCAAAGCTGCGGGAGAGCTCCTTGAGCTTTTCGGGTGTCGCAAGATTGATGAATTGGAAAACAGCGAGATCGCGGCGATTCTGCGGACTCTGCATGAACTTCCAGAGATCCTTTCTATCCAGCTTACCCAGCTTGGTGAGCATGCGGTCAGAGAGCATGTTTTGGATCTGGGCGGGATTTTGCCAATCCGCTGTAGTGAAAACCTCGGGGAGCTTTTTTGCTCGGGGAGCGCGCTCCCTTGCGATGATATTAGCAAGGGTGCGTGTTTTTGTCTTTGTCTCAACGCGTCTTGGCCCCTTGATAGGAGCGGAAACGCGGTCTTGGGCTGGATCAAGAGGGATCTCTTTGATTTCTTCTACCGATGCTATTTCTTGGACGACGGTATCATCAGGCTCGAAGGAGTTAATATCAAAATCCTCTGAGACACCTATATCGTCGCTTTCACTCGATGTATCTTCCTCTGTTCCCCATGTCGCGAGTGCTTTTTCTGCTTCTTCATCGCTGCCGAATTCTTCGCTGTCAGCTGAGCCTGTGTAGTCGATGACGATTCCTTCGGGGGCGACGTAGTCGTCGAGCGCGTCATTCTGATCTGTCGTGGGCACTGGTGCATCGGCAATGATGACTGGAGCTTGTCTGAACTGGAGTAGAGGGAAGCTAAAATAGCCAAAGAGCATGGCAACGAGCATCCCAATCAGCATGGGGAAGAGTTTGGAGTTCATGATGTTGCGTCGTGTTTAGTTAGAGGATGTGGACTCTCAGTGAGTATTGGAGTTGGGGGGGATAATTAGTAGCGTGACTTGATCTCCTCAATAGTGGATTGGGCTGTACGGCTAACGAGGCTATCAGGATGGACGGTGAGCTTTTCTATGTAGGGAAGAGCGATATCGGTTCCGTTGTTTTTGAGGTACTTGAGGATGTTGCCAATCAGCTGGAGATCGCGTGTGCTGTCGAGTAAGATGAGTAGCTTTCGCTCTGTTTTCGGACCGAGCTTGGAGAGTTGATTGTGCCAGACAATGGGATTTTTCATCCAGAGTTTGATGATACTATCGCTCATCTCATCACCACGAGCATTGAGCAGGTAGTCTACGATAGCTACTGGGGTTTGGATGTTGTTTATTTGATTGGCATTAAAGAGCTTTTTCGCTTCATCCGCCGTGCGCTTGTTGTTGGGGGCTGAGTAGATGATAAGCGCATCGACTAGTGCTGTGTGAGCCTGAGGCTCAGTGCTCCAATTGTCCTTGAGTACGTTTAAGAGCGCATCGACGACATCAATGCGGAGCAAGGGCGAGTTGGCTGTCTTGAGCGCGACTGCTGCTTGGTAGACGCGATCGGGTACCTTGCTGTGCAGCTCTTCGATGTTGGCATTGACAAAGGATGGGTGCGTAGGCGAGCTGATAGCCTCGGGGCTGTAGCTGTTTGTCATGCGTGAAATATCGCTCGAATAGTGGACTTCATAGATCCCGTCTTCTACGTTGGCATAATGCAGCTCGCCAAATCGCTGCGCTATTTCTGTCATGTCTTGCATCTGACGCGTCGCTGTCTCAACGATGATGAGGTAGCCGCGCTTTTTGCTATAGAGGGCTTTGTAGGACGCTGTTGTCAGTCGTGCCAGAGCGTCGAGTATATTATTGCGCTGGAGGGCATCTGCATTGTTGATGAAAAAACCATAGACTGAGTTGTGACTCTCGCCGCGACGCAATCGCAGGCTCTCAAGGTCATTCTCATCAAGGAGACGACCCTTGACAGGGGTAATCGTGCGTTTTTGCTCCTCTTCGATGATGGCATCGCCGTCATTGGCATCGAGGGGTACAGTGTCTTTGATCGCGGAGGCGAGGTCGGGCGCAAACCATCCAAAAAGAAGGACAACCAACGCCGCTGAACGAAAGAGAGTCTTGTGGCGAATACTCGCTTTGAACAAGAAACAGGCTGCTACAAAGCAAAATATGAGGGTGAAAATACGCATGTTGTTATCATCCAAACTGATGATGCCTGATGTTGTATTTTCCTTGTTATTAATGAGTAGTATGAAGATACATACGAATATGAGGAAGGCCGCAACGAGGGCGTTGACCTTTCCCGCTGTGGTAAAGTGGGTGCCTGAGTTGTAGCTCTGGTTCATGATCTCTGCGCGATCGCGTTGCCTCTTGCGCACATCATCAAGCTGTGCGATAACTTCTTCTCGAAACGCTGTATCCACGTGATCCTTACCAGTGTTGGAGAATTCCTCTTCTAGGCAATTCGCGCAAACATCGGTTATTTTGGAACTGGGATGAAAGGGTTTTCCGCATTTTGAACACTGGTGCTCCATGCCCAGCATTCTAGCACGTGCTTTCACTTAACGCAAGAATATTGTTTAGTATGTCACTGCCGTTAGAGTGACGAATTGCATTTATAATGAAGGTGTTTGTCTCGATAATTGAATATGACAACGTGCGTCAGCGCATGCAAGTGCTTGCTCAAGTGTGATAATTAATAATGGCAGCACTTTTGAGTAAGTGCTGCCACGGATATGATAGAGCGTACTGGAAGATTCATAGGACGCTGTACTACTCAGAATCGAATCGTTAATCTGTAAAAGGTTTTGCTATCTCTTCAAGCATTACTTTCGTTGCATGGATGCCTCCATTGACGAGATACCAGACCTGTGGGCTCAGTGAGATGATCTGATTGGTGCGTGCTGCTTTGGTGCTCTTGACGAGAGGGTTCTTCGCTAGATTCACCGATTCGGTGGATTTGCCGATGGCGAGAGCGCGATCGAGTACGTAGAGAATATCGGGATTGTGTACAGCAATGTATTCGTAGTTGACCTTTTGACCATGGGATGAGGCTTTGTGCTCTGCGCCAGCATTCTTCACGCCAAGGTTCTTAAAGACGATCCCATAGCGACTATCTGCACCGAAGGCGCTGATTCTGCCATCAAAGCTCAGCACGAGGAGTGCTTTTTTGGGGCTTTGGCTCGCTTTCTCTTTGAGCTTGGCGATCTGATTGTCGATTTCGGCTATTTGTTGCGCCGCGCTGGATTCCTTCTTGAATGTCTTGGCTACCGCTTCTATGCCTTTTTTGATCTCAGCGAGCGGATCGCTTGCGCTGGCGTTGGAGATATAGACGGGAGCGATCGCTGAGAGCTCATCGTAATAGAGCGACTGGCGCATGCTGATGAAGATGACCTCGGGCTTGAACTGGTTGATCGTTTCGAGGTTGAATTCCTTGAGACCACCAAGGTCGATGTACTTGGCATCACGGTATTTACCGAGATAGTCAGGCATATTCTTCTTGGATGTCGCGAGATCGACTTCTATGCCAAGACTCTGGATGTTGTCGAGGATGGCGTAGTCCAGCACAGCAATGCGCTGCGGATTGCAGGGAAACTCAACCTCGCCCTTGATGTGGCTCAAGGTGACCGTTTCCCCCGCGACTCTAGGCAAGAGAGTCAGCAGGCAGAGCAAGAGAAGTGTGAAATAAAGGCTGTATTTTTCATGGCTCAGTCGTATAAATTATTAGTAAGCACCTTTGGAATAGGTGACCTCATAGCTATGGGAGTAGACCTCAAAGACGATGCCAAAGGGATCCTCGACATAGCACATGCGGTAGGGCTTTTCTCCAGGGTAATACTCTTTGATGGGCATGCGCTGCTTGCCACCGTGCTCGACGATCTTGGCGACGAGACCTTCGATATCGGGGTCTTGGACGCAGAAGTGGAAGAGGCTCGTGTTCTTGTATTGGAACTCAGGGCGCTCTTGGTTGTTGTCGGCGAACTCAAAGAGCTCGATGCCAATATTATTCGAGGTGACCATGTGCGCGATTTTAAAGTCGCCGTGCCCCTTCCCAAAGACCTCTTCGCACATGATGCCAATAGCGGTGCTATTGTCCTGCTTGACGAGGGAGGGCTGCATGACGATGTACCAGCCCATGACTTCTTTGTAGAACTTGACGGCCTCTTCCAGATTGGGGACAGAAAGACCTATATGCGAGAATGCTCGTGGATAATGATTCGTTGTATTCATGATGATGTAGGAATTATAGTGATGATTTCTTATAAAACAAGTTTTTTTGATGTATGTCGATGCCTATGACATGGGCAGAGATAGAAAAAAAGGACGCACTCACTGTTGAGTGCGTCCCATGGAGCTTACTTGCTGTGTATATTGAGCATCTGGGCGTAGGTGGGGACGGGCCAGAGTTTTGCCTCGACTTGGGATTCGAGTGCGTCAATGGTGGCGCGTACCTTGTCCATGGCGGGGCGCATGTCGTTGGCTTGCTCTTCGGCGATGACGCGGCGTAGCTCTTGCAGCTGGGCGGGGAGCTGGTCGTAGAGCGCGGCGATGCTTTCGATCTTGTTGAGGGTGGGACCTTGTCCTACGCTCAGTCCTGCGCGTTGTACGGAGCTCAGCGAGTTGCAGAGCTTTTCGAGCTGCTGGGCGATGACGGGGATGTAGATGGTCTCCACCATGTTGAGGCAGGTCTTTGCCTCGATGTCGAGCGTCTTCACGTGGTTTTCGATCTGGATCTCCTTGCGGGCGATCATTTCGGAGCGTGAGAGGATGGAGTACTTTTCCATCAGGGCGATGGTCTTTTCGCTGCCGAGTACCTGTAGTGCTTCGGGGGTGGTGCGGATGTGGGGCAGGCCGCGACGCTCGGCCTCGTCTATCCAAGAGTCTGCATAGCCATTGCCGTCAAAGATGACGCGGTCATGCTGGGTGAAGTATTCGCGCACAAGTGCGTCCACCTCAGAGTTGAATGCCTCCGTGCCGACGCTGCCTTCGAGACGCGTTGCCACCTCGTCGATGACCTCGCAGATGATGGCATTGAGCACCGTCATGGGCCATGCACAGGTCTGGGAAGAGCCGACGCTGCGGAATTCAAACTTGTTGCCCGTGAAAGCGAAAGGTGATGTTCGGTTGCGGTCTGTGGTGTCCTTGGGGAGGCTGGGCAGGATGTCGACACCGAGCTTCATCATGGTTTTTTCGCAGCTGCTGGTGGCTTCCCCTGTCTTGATCTGCTGGATGATGCTGCTCAGGTCATCACCGAGGAAGACGGAGATGATGGCGGGCGGGGCTTCTTGGGCACCGAGGCGGTGGTCGTTGCCGGCCTTGGAGATGGAGGCGCGCAGGAGATCGGCATGGGTGTCGATGGCCTTGACGATGCAGGCGAGCAGCGTGAGGAAGAGGCGGTTGGTGTGGGGGTTCTTCCCAGGGGAGAGCAGGGAGCCCATGCCAGGGCAGCTCAGCGACCAGTTGTTATGCTTGCCCGAGCCGTTGACATGAGCGTAGGGCTTCTCGTGCAGGAGGCAGACGAGGTCGTACTTGAGTGCCTGACGCTGGAGGATGTCCATGATCATGACGTTGTGGTCAACGGCGATGTTGATGGGCTCAAAGAGGGGCGCGATTTCAAACTGCCCAGGGGCGACCTCGTTGTGGCGCGTCTTCGCAGGCACGCCGAGCTTCCAGAGCTCGCGGTCGACGGAGTCCATGAACTCCAGCACGCGCG
>CAYJOV010000034.1:0-19157 GCA_964371905.1 uncultured Akkermansia sp.
AGTGCCTTTTTTTTCTGAGTCACGTGATCGGAGGAGATATTGTCATCAGGTATAATTTAATGAATGTCACGACAATACAAAAACAACAAGCGATATTCTATCATCATCTATCCCTCCCGAATCACATTTTTTGCTTGAGTAATCATCTTATCTATGTTAAGTCTTAACTTGTCTATGAAAACCCTTCTTTCAACTCTTGCATTATTGGCCGCACTCGCGGGTAGTGCCACGGCGGCTCCTTATGTCCTTCCCTCTCCTCAGACAGGTGAGCTCCAAAGCTACGATTGGCAGCCCGTCTACGCGATTGATATCGTATCAGCCATCGCCGATGAGAAAGGCAATCCCGATATGTGGGGACCTCGCGTCACCTTCAGCCTCTATAGCTCCACCGAGGGCGACTTTATCCATGAGTTCAACGTAGCAGGTGCTGCTCTCTTTGGTAGCGAGACTCTGACGAACTACTATGGTAGCTACGACTACGATGCGACACTCATCCCCTTCACAGTCGGCTATGATCTCCACATCAACATTATTGGCGATCTCTACCTCGATCTGGGTGCCAATGCGGGTATCTCCTTTGCTGACGTGTCTGGTGACTATATTGAGGAGAGCTCCAGTGGCTTCACCTTCACAGTGGGCGCAGGTCTTCTCTACAAGATCAATGAGGATATCTACCTCAAGGCAGGTTATGAGTATGGACGCTCTTACTTTGAGCGTAGCACCATCGGTATCGTTGACCAGCACCTCATCACGCTGGGTGTAGGCTGCCAGTTCTAATCGATACAAGTAGAAATTTCACAATGAGAGCTCGATTCAGCGAGCTCTCATATAAAGAAAAAGACCACCTCGCATCGAGGTGGTCTTTTCCATTGGGATCATCAAGCGCCCGCGCTATTTCGCAGCCTTGTCACGCGCATCGTTCTTGGACGTTTCATGCGCTATGAGAGCAGGGTCAGTAGAGCCTGCGCTAGGAGCTTTCAGTGGCTTCAAGGAGATGAGCAGATCGTACATGAAGGCGATATTGGCTAGCTTGCCCCTATCGCTCGAATGTGTTGGACAGATGTTGACGAGGAGTTTCTTGAGATTACGTCGCTGATCGTAGTAGCCTTGAGGGCGGTTGAGCTCATGGGCGTAGACCTCATTGTGCTTGGTGAGTCGCTCGCGAAAATCAGATATAATCGCATTGCGCTCATGGACATTGAGTTCAGATCCATATTTCAGCGCACGGTTCATCTCAGTGATGAGGTCGCGTAGTCCCTCAAAGTAGAGCTGATGCATGGTGGGCAGCTGAGGGATGACCTCGTGGTACTCTTCGAGCAGACGACTTTGCATGTGCTCGGTGACATACTCAGGCTCATAGACCATGAGGCGTATGAGTATGGTAATACGCTGAATAGCATGACACTCAGCTGGGTCAAAGGCGCGTGGGGCGGCAAGGCCAAATGCGCTCGATGACATGAGGAATAGAACGAGTAGACTCGTGTAGATGATTTTCATGATAGAGTATTATGGGTTGGTTGGTGTGTGGAAGAAAGCTGGGCTAGAGACTCTGCTGGGTGGCTTGTACGCCGCCTGAGACGAGAGTGATGTCATAGCCAAAGATATCTGTGAAGAGGTCTGCTTTGGTGCGCAGAGCATGATTTTCTAGATTCAGGTCGTGTACGTCGGGGATGACGAGCTCAATGAGTCGTGGGTGCATGATGACGGAAAATTCGCGAATGCGCGATGAGTGCGACCGCTCCATGGCATTGGCGACGCGGAGCAGGGCGGCGAGCTTCTGCACACGCAGTCTGTTCTTCTCCTCCATCTCTGCATAGAGGCGTAGCTGTGTCGTGGGTGCCCCATGGCGGTGAAAGCGAGCGAGCAGAGCGACGATCTCAACATCCACACGCGAGAGGCCAAAGTGCTCTGAGTTGAGAATGATATATTGGCTATGATGATGATGCTGCTTGGCATTGATGGAGATCCCCACCTCGTGGAGGAGGGAGGCGACGTGGAGCAGGAGCTTGTCGTGCGATCTGAGCTTGTGGAGGCTCTCGAGCTGATCAAAGAGCTCGCCGCTGAGGTAGGCGACATGCTGCGCATGTGTCTGATTGATCAGGTAGCGCGAGGCGAGCAGGGTTGAGAAGTGGATGACCTCCTTGGCGAGTGCCTTGTTTTGCTTGGTACTGGGTAGCAGCATGCGCAGGTAGCTATAGCTGCTGCTATCGGCATAGATCATCACCTCGCCAGCTCCTATCTGCGTGGCAAAGAGCTGGTAGAATACCATCGTGGGTAAAAAGCTACGCACACTCGCGTAGTTCATATCATAGCGTAGCACGCGCTGGTTGAGAGTCAGTGAGGATATCTCGACGATCAGATCATTAAAAAGGGCTTGCACGCAGCTCTGCGCCTTGCAGTCTAGCCCCGTGATGGGTTGGAATTCGGGGGTGAGGATGAGCAAGACATCGGGGGCTTCGCTGAAGTGACGCTTGTATTCATAGTGGATCTGCTCGATGACGCCTCGGAGGTGATCGCGTATCAGCATGGGCTCATCTTGGGAGAGGATGTAGTCGCCGGATCCTATATCCTCGGCGGTACGCGAGGCTCCCGTGCGGTAGCAGGCGTAGAAGTTGATGCGCTTGTCCTCAAAGACCATGACGCGCGTGTTGCCAGGGCCCACGTGGAGCATGAGAACGCGCTTTTGACGCAGTTGCTTATTTTTGTTGAGCACCTTTCGCGCTTGGAGATAGAGCAGGCGCGTCATCTCGCCATCATCCATGACCTGCAGGCGTAGATCGGAGGCGATGTTGATACGGTTGATGACTGAGTCGAGATTGTCAATATCGTAGAAGATATTGGAGGCTCGCAATTGGATGTCCAGCGAGCCTGCGAGCTTGTACTCCTCAAGCAGGTGGCAGTACTCGCCGATGATGCGTACGCACTGATCCATCTTCTCGCGCGAGAGCCTGTTGAGCGAGAAGATCTCGCGCGCGAGGTCGATGGGTTGGGCGAGGCCGTCGAGCAGACGGGGCTTGCCATCTCCCTGCTTGGCTGTCACGATCATCGACACGGAGTGCGCGGATAGAAAGATGACAGCCTGCATCTCTAGATCTGTGGGGTCAATCAACTCGCTCATGAGACAAGAGGGTGGGGAGATGGCTCAAGTGATACAGACGTGGATTACTGCGAGCTCAGGCGGAGCAGAATCTTGCCCGAGCGGTACTCCTGCTGCGCATGCGCGCAGGCATCGGCGACGTCGGTGAGCTCGTAGATCTCATCGACTGCCTGTACGAGGGCTCCCTCGCTCATCGCGTCAAGCAGCTGGGCGTAGACGCGCTCTATATCGGCACGACTTGCACGCTCAAGCCACTTGGTGCACCAGAGGCCTTTGAGGGTGATATCTTTGAAGATGAGCCAGCCATTGGGCACCTTGATACTCTTTTTGCTCATCGCGCCAAAGGTCACCATCGTCCCACTAGCCGCGAGCATGTCCATGAGGCGCAGCGCACTCTCTCCGCCGACACAATTGGACGCGAGCACGGGGCGCGCTCCATCGAGCTGGGCGAGCACGGACTTGACCATGGACTCGTCCTCTTCGCCGACGACGATGTCTGCCCCCAGAGCGAGCAGCTCGTCACGCAGGAGGTCGGGGCGGCGTACCACATTGATCGTGCGCACGCCCATGGCCTTGGCGAGCTGGATGACGCAGCGGCCTACGCCGGAGTTCGCCGCGTTCTGCACGATCCAGTCGCCAGGCTTGAGCGTGACGAACTCGGTGAGGGCGAGATAAGCGGTCAGGGGGTTCACCTTGAGCATGGCCGCCTGCTGGAGGGGGGCATCGGGGCGAATCTTAAGAAACTGAGAGGAGGGAGCAGTCAGGCTCTCAGCCCAAGCTCCGATGCCACGCAGCAAGACCACGTGATCTCCGATGGCAAAGTCAGGATCGGCACTCAGCTCGACGATGCCAACGCCTTCAAGACCAGCGGGTGAGTCGGGTAATTGGGGCTTGACCCCATAGACGCCTTGGACAAAGTTGATGTCGGCGGGATTGATGGGGGAGAAAAGCATACGCACGCGCAGCTCACCCGTATTTGGCTCTACGATTGGCTTGGAGGGGACGTGGAGCACCTGCTCTGGCTGCCCTACTTCGGAAAAGGAGGCATAGTTAGAATAACTCATACGTGTCACACTATACACAAAAAATCAACGCGCAGCAAGCGAGTTCTTTGACTCAATGTGAGACGAAATCTCGCGTTGCAGTAAAGGGGCTTATTCCGCGTCTTAACAAAAATATAAACTTGTCCTCCAACAAGAGCTTTGCTAGCATTCCGACTATGCAGAATAAGAGTACGCCTAGCCGTTTTGTTGACAGTATCTGGGGACGCGCAGCCGCATGGGTTTTGGTGATTACGTGGATTGCCTCCATGGGCATGCCTGATGATTTGGGCTACACGCAGCTGCCTATGATTCTTGGACTGATTGGCGCGGTGACGCTCTCCTTCATCGGCGTGATACTGGGGCATCGTGTGGTGCAGCTGCCTACTCTGGCTTGGCTAAGCCTAGCTGCTGCGTGCTACATGGCGGTGCGGGCATTGACGAGTTATTCTGTTCTTGAGGGCTTTATTGATCTAGGGATCTTGCTGGGTTGCGTGATCTTTTATCTCGCAGGTATTTACATAGCGCAGCTCAAGCAGGCGGGGGCACTGCTCGTCAAGATTTTGTGTGTGGCATTGATCTTAAATATCATTTATTGGGTGCTCATGAATATGACGGAGATAGGTCTCTGGGTGGTGGGACGCCTCGATGTCGGATTCGGTGGGGAGAACTCACGCCACGAGGCACTCTTTCTCTACAAAAACTTCGCCGGTGCGTTTTTCCTCTTTGGCGGCGCAGCCCTGTGTTGGTACGCCATCTGGTCGCGCAGCAAGAGGGCACTCGCCTATACCGCTATGGGAATAGCCTCGATGCTTCTCTCCTTCCAATGCGGCACGCGCGCCGTCCTTCTACTCATTCCAATTGCTCTGGTGCTCGGGTGGCTGCTCTGGCTCATCTTACGCATCTTCGACCACAAGCGTGTGAGATGGTTTGACACGCTAATGCTGCTCGCTATCATTGTGGGAATCGTGATAGGGATGTATGATTTGCTCTATGGAAACATGGTGACAGGTCTACTTGCAGGTATAGACACACACTCGCGCTATGATATATGGAGCTTTCTCCTCCAAGTACTACCTAATGCTCCCCTCTGGGGCTATGGAGCAGGTGCATCGCAATGGGAGATTGTCTATGTCTTCAATGACTGGATGCGTCCCAACTATGCCCACAATGAATACCTCCAGATGTGGACAGACTATGGGCTTATTGGGCTAGGCTTGCTGCTCATTCTTCTCGTCTCTCATCTCTTTATGGGGGTCGTGACACTGGGCAATGAGGAGACTAGCTCAGAGCGCAAGCTGGCTGTCGCTCTGTGTAGCTTTATTTTGATCTGCCTCTGCCTGCTCTCGCTGAGTGATTTTGTCTGGCATCAGTATGCACTAGCCTCGGCGAGTGCCTTTTGCTGCGGGGTGCTCGGCTCTCCTGCGCGACGCAAGGGGACATTCTGGCAGTGGATAGGGCTCGGGCGCAAGTGGTCGAGCACGACCGTGTACCCTCTGCATGCGCAGGGAATGATGGGACGCATCGGTCTTGGGCTTGTGATGCTTGGTTGCTCGCTCTTAATGGCGCTGCTCGTCAAGACCTTTGCCCCAGTCTATTTTCTCCAGTACAAGTGGAGCTCGCAGCTCGCTATCAGGGATGGAGGGCGCATGGCCGCGCAGACCTACTACGAGGCTGCTAGCCTGTATCCTGACTACCGTATCATTGAGCGACTCGCCCGCTTTGGGGTGATCAAGCCGGCATTGCGCACGGAGCAGCTCGTGGCTTTGCTCGAGTCGAGCTTGGAGCACAATCCGAAGAATCCCTTTGTGCTGACGCATCTCGTCGAGTTCTATAGCTTCTTAGGACATTTTGAGAAGGCAGAGCGAGCCATGCGCCAGCATCTGCCAGCAGGAGGAGCGCCCTCCAATCTCATCACCCAACCCCATGTCCACTATGGACTCAATGTCCTCTATCAGGGATTCCGCGCCTTGAGCAACGGCGAGCTGGGCAAGGCCTACTCCATGCTCGACTACGGGCTCAAGCTGCACAAAAAAATGCCTCTCATCTTCAACTTTGCCTATATCGATGAAGCGCCCAAGCAAAACCAAGGATACACCCGTCCGGGCCTCAAGGAGCTGCTCGCCTCCGCCACAAACGAGCGCGACTTCCTCCAGAGCCTAGGCGTAGAAAAAGACAACTCGTGGAAAGCTCCACAACGCCGCGGAGAGCAGGGAGCGCTCTATCAAGCCTACGTCATCGACTAATAAATCTTGACCCCACAGGGCAAGTGTGAGAGAGTGAGCACTGCGATGAAGATCCTCCTCTCCCTGACCGACCAGAGCTTTACTGCGACCAAATCCATAGGCATTTTTAACGTTTCGATGGGACTTGTTCGCGGGCTACTCGCCTGCGATGAGGTCGAGCAGCTGCATCTACTAGGCAATGATGAGTGCGCTCAGCAACTGCAAGCCCTCGCCTGCGACAAGCTGCATCTGCACCTCATGGATAGACCCGTCCCTACGCGCTACGGTCGTATCCTCTGGGATCAGTACGGTGTGCAGCAGGCGATACGCGAGATTGAGCCCGACTGGTGCATCCTGCCCAAGGGATTCCCCCCCTACTTCCCCGAGCTAGGCAAGACAAAGCTCGCCTGCTACGTGCATGATTTTAATTGGGAATATTACCAAGGCAAAGCGATAGCCGCAGAGAGTCCCTTCCCTCGCCATGAGATGCTCTACTTCTCCACACTGGGGAAGCGCGCCCTGCGCGTGGCGGATCTCATCCTCACCTCGACCCAGTTCAACAAGCAGCGCTTTCTCTCCTACGACAAGAATGCCCGCATCGCCGTCGTCGGCATAGGCTTTGACGAGCCCATGGAGTCCCCACGCACGCAACAGGGAAACGACGTACTCGCCTACGTCTCCCCCTACCCTCACAAGCGCAGCGACCTCACCATCCCCTACCTCCAGCACTGGCTCGAGCAGCGCGATGACGCAGACCAGATACGCATCCATCTCGTGGGCAAGCTCCCCGCCCATATACAGCCCCAAGGCTCAGCATGGCAGAGCTATGAGCGCATGCCCTACGCCCAGCTGCAATCTCTGCTGCGCGAGGCGTGCCGTCTGAGTGTCTATTTCAGCGATTATGAGGGCTTTGGCATGCCGCCCGTCGAGAGTCTGCGCCTCGCCGTCCCCACACTCGCCTCCGACATAGCCCCCATACGCGAGAATATCCCCGAGCGATTTCTCTTTGACTCGGGAGATATTCAAAATTTTGTCCGTCAGATGAATACTATCTATGACAAGCCCGATGTGGGAGAGCTCCCCTGCTACCCCGACTGGCAAGAAGTCGCGCGCCGCTGCGTGCACGCCATGCAGCAGTGCGAGAAGGACGAAAATTAGACTTGCATGACACTATGTTTTACGGCATCATAACTGCTGATGTCCCACATATGCGCCCTCTTCACCCACTTTGCCAATCCGTCCAACACGACGACTTGCCTAAGGAGACTTGCCGCACAGACACGTCGTGCCGACCACATCCTCATCATTAATAATGCGGCGGCGGATGACGAGGGCATAGCAAAAGCGCGCAAACTCGCCGCGGAGCTCTTCCCCGCAGACAGCTATAGCGTCTTGCAGACAGAGAAAAATCTTGGCAATGCCGGCGGCTGCGCTCGCGGCATGACCCATGCCTTTGAGCAGCTGGGCGCGGACTTTGTCTGGATACTCGATGACGACTCTTGGGCTCGCCCCGAGAGCCTCGCGGCACTCCTTGATACCCCCGTTGATGAGAGCACCATTCGCATGAGCCTCGTCATCGACCCAGCCAAGGCCGATGAGCTCAGCTGGCCTCTCAGCGCACGCGCCGAGCGAGACAGTCAGTGGCAGCACTACGCACACCGTGCAGAGCTGCCCGATACGGATCGCATTATCAGCCGCGGCGGATGGCTCGGAGCACTCTATCCGCGCCTTGCGTGGCAGCGTGTAGGCGTGCCAACAGAAGAGCTCTTTATACGCGGCGAAGACGAGGAATACCCATGGAGACTGCGCAACGCGGGCTTTTGCTTCATCACCGTACGCTCTAGCGCCTTGGAGCACCCCTCCTCGCGGCGAGAGCTCATCCGCTACAGCCTTGGCACGCGTACATTTTTCTACGAGCCGGGGCTGCCCCCCTCCCGCTGCTACTACAAGAATAGGAACTGGGCATGGCTGCAACGCCTCCGCAACCCACACGCCCCCATCCGTCGCCTAGCCGAGTGCGGCATCTACATCCTCTGCTCACTGCGCGCGATGGTAGAGTCCAGAGAGCTAGGCTTGCAGCGTGTCTACCAGCTCTTCCGCGCTCTACATTATGGTTTTCACGGTCAACTAACTCCTTACAAATAATTCTCAGTCCCTAGCAAGGCCATCATTCGAAGAGGAAAACAGATCATTCTGAGAGAAAAATGCTTATCATCACAAATTTGTCTTTACAATCGAAATGAATAAGGTATAATGCGCCTCCGAGCGCAACGTTTCTCAACCTTTAACACACATCCTGAAAATCATGAAAGTACTTTCCTCACTCGCCTCCATGAAGCGTCGTCACGCAGACTGCCAAATCGTGAAGCGCAAAGGCACGCTTTACGTCATCTGCAAGAGCAATCCAAAGTTCAAGGCTCGTCAGGGCACCACAGCAGGTACACGCCTCAGCAAGAAGGGTGTCAAGTAATAGACCTACACCCTACCGCTTGATCTCAACTTTTCAAGACAGAAGAAGACCGCTGCACCGCATGCAACGGTCTTTTTTATTGTATAGCAACAATGCGCACACAGACTCACACTCAGCTGCTCCAGCTGGAGAGCTTCACCTTTGACGCAGGCTGCACCCTTGAGCGCGTGCAGCTCGCCTACGAATGCTATGGCAGACTCGCAGCCGATCGTAGCAACGTCATCCTTGTCAATCACGCTCTCACGGGCAGTCATCACGCGCACGGCTGGTGCGAGCGGCTAGAAGCCGCCGGCAGCTTCTGGCGACCTGAGAACTTCGAAGGCTGGTGGGATCTCATGATTGGTCCTGGCAAGCCCCTAGACACCGATCGCTACTACATCATCTGCATGAATTACCTCGGCAGCTGCTACGGCAGTGAGGGGCCTGCGAGCATCGCCCCCGACGGACAGCCCTGGGGCAGCCGCTTCCCCCTCGTCACCGCAGGCGATCAGGCGCGAGCACAGCTCGCACTCCTTGATGCGCTGGGCATAGAGCGCGTGCACATCGTCTCTGCCAGTGTTGGCGGTCTCGTCGGACTCAGCTGCGCCTGCCTCTACCCTGAGCGCGTGAAGGGACTGCTCCTGCTCGGAGTCTCCCATGAGCCCAGTATGGAGCACAAGCTTTCTGTCTTTGAGCAGATCCTTGCCATTGAGCTCGATGCCCAATTCTGCGGCGGCCACTACCCACTCAGCGAGCCCCCTCTGCGCGGACTCGCGCTCGCGCGCATCATCTGCCACAAGCTCTTTATTGATCAGAAAAGCCTCGCCCAGCGCGCACGCGCAGGCACGACGGAGCATCACGACATGCTCCAGAGCTACCCCGTGCGCCACAATACAGAGAGCTACATGCTCCATCAGGGCACCAAGTTTGCCAAGCGATTCGACGCCAACGCCTACATACGCATCGTTGACATGTGGGCGCAGCACGACCTCGTGCACCTCTGCGGTGAGGAGGATTACCCAGCCTGCTGGCGACGCCTCGCGACGCACAAGATCCCTGTCACCACCTTTGCCATCGATACGGACGCCTGCTTCCTCGCGCGAGACATCGCCGATCTCCACGAGCAGCTCGTAGCGCAAGGCGTCGAGGCCACCCACGTGCTCATCCACTCGATGAAGGGGCACGACTCCTTCCTACTAGAGCCCGAGCTCTACCAGCGCGATATCGCCGCTTTCCTTGAGCGGAATCAAGAATCATTGACATGAGTACAAGATTCCACTAGTATAGAATACAAGGACAGAGCAACCCACTGTCCCCCCCTCAGCATGAAAATCATCCTCCCCCTTCTCTTTGCTGCCATCCTCACCAGCCCCGTGATCCACGCACAGGAGACCAAGGCCCCCCCCGCCGCCGAAGCCACGCCAAAGGCAGCCAAGAAAAAGAAAGTACGCAGCGTGAAAGAAGCCCTCCCCCAGATGAGCTTCTTCAACGCTCAGCCCAACCCCTCCGCCCAATACTACATCTTCCTACGCTCCGCGAGCTGGTGTGGTCCTTGCCAACAAGAAATGCCCGAGATCGTCAAGCTCTACGCCGACATGAAGAAGAGCAAGAAAGTCGAGCTCATCCTCTGGGGAGCCGATCGCGACGAGGCCAGCGCAAAAAAATTCCTCGAGCAGCACAAAGCCCCCTTCCCTGGCGTCATGGATGCCAGCATACTCACCGAGCTCCAAGCCGCGCCTAGCGTACCCCATGCTTACATTCTCGACAAAAAAGGCAAGCTCCTCTTCCGAGGTCACGGCAGCATCGTCAAAAACTGGAAGTACGCCACACTCGACTACCGCAAGAATAAGAAGGAGATTCAAGCCCGCATGAAAGCACTCACAGGAAAAAAATAAAAATCCTCCCCTATCTATCATTTTTCACTTGACCCCCTAGGGCAAGAAGCGTATAATCGCGCCCACATACAGGGCTATGGTGTAATTGGCAACACACCGGTTTCTGGCACCGTTATTTGGGGTTCGAGTCCCTATAGCCCTAGAAAAAAGGCGTTCACCGATGTGAACGCCTTTTTTGTGTAGAAATAAGATGTGCAAGACGCGCCTCACTGCTCGGTCTGCCCCACACTCTCGCGACGCGCCAGCACCCAGAGCATATCCGAGAGACGATTGACAAAGAGCGCGCTGCATGTATTACTCAGCTCACCTAGCTCACGAATATCATTGATACGACGCTCCGCGCGACGGCAGGTGGATCGTGCAAGATCGAGCATGGCAGCCCCCAGAGAAGCATCCTTGCCAGGGCGCGCCCAGCCTCGGAAGCGTATGTGCTCCTCCTTCTCCAGACGCTGCACCACCTGCTCCACCCAGTCGACGTCCTCAGCTCGCAGACGCGCGTAGCCGCGCTTATCATACTCGGGGAGATCCTCCTCGAGCGTCGCGAGCTCGCCCATGAGACCGACGAGTCTCTCTTGTACGCTATCAATGAGTTGCTCACTATCTTCACGGAGTCCTGCAGCACGAGCCACCCCGAGACAGGAGTTGAGCTCATCTATTGTCCCATATGCTTCTAAACGGGGAGCTGACTTGGATAATCTCTTGCCAAACATCAAATCAGTTTGACCTTCGTCGCCTCTTTTGGTAATAACGCTCATAGATACGACCACTGTAGCCCAATTTTATGAACATTGCACGCCTTTATTCTGCCCCCGAAATATTCTACTCACTCCAAGGCGAGGGAACCAGCATAGGCTGCCCCTCTATCTTTTTGCGCCTCGCAGGCTGTAATTTGCGCTGCCACTGGTGTGATACAAGCTACAGCTGGCTTGCCTCCGTGAAGCTCAGCATAGCAGAAACCCTCGGACTCATCCGCCAGCACCCCTGCCAGCGACTCGTCATCACAGGCGGCGAGCCTCTCATGCAGCAGCCCGACATCGAGGCACTCCTACACGAGCTGCCCGACCACTACATAGAAATAGAGACCAATGGCACACTCATCCCCAGCCCCTACCTCCAAGAGCGCGTCAATCAGTGGAATGTCTCCCCCAAGCTCGCACACGCAGGACAGCACGACGCACTGCTCCTAGACGTCCTCGCCGTCTACGCCGCACTGCCTCAGAGCTGGTTCAAATTCGTCATCCAGCACGAGAGCGACTGGGACGAGATCGCCCCCCTCCCCCTGCCCCGCGAGCGCATCATCCTCATGCCATGCGCCACCAGCCGCGAGCAGCTACGCCTCGCACGCCTCCCCCTCGCCGAGCTCTGCACACGACTCGGCGTGCGCTTTGGCGATCGCCTCCACCTCGAACTCTGGGATAAGAAAAAAGGAGTCTAGTGCACATAAAAGCGCAAAATTGGATTGACCAAAGCCACAAAAAGGTGTACATTTCACTCATCAATATTTTTTGATATGAAAAACAATCCCCCTGCCGCTATCAGCTTCTTTGAGCGCTACCTCACCCTCTGGGTCATCCTCTGCATGGTAGGAGGCATCCTTATTGGAAAATTCCTCCCTGCCATCCCGCAGCTCCTCGCCCAGATGGAGTATGCGAATATCTCATTACCCATCGTGGTACTCATCTGGCTGATGATCTACCCCATGATGCTCAAGGTAGACTTTGAGAGCGTCAAGAATGTGAAGAAGAACCCACAGGGACTCTTCGTCACATGGACCATCAATTGGCTCATCAAGCCCTTCACCATGTTTGGCCTCGCGTGGCTCTTCTTCTTCGTCCTCTTCAAGGAATTCATCACCCCCGACCTCGCCCAAGACTACCTCGCAGGCGCGGTCCTGCTCGGAGCCGCCCCTTGCACCGCCATGGTCTTTGTCTGGAGTCAGCTGACGCGCGGCAATGCAGCCTACACCGTCGTGCAGGTCGCGACCAATGACCTCATCATCCTCATCGCCTTCACCCCCATCGTCGCGCTGCTACTCCAGCAGGCTGGCGTCACCATCCCATGGGACACGCTACTGCTCTCCGTCGTCCTCTTCGTCGTCATCCCCCTCGTGGGAGGCATCCTGACGCGCCGCCAGCTCGTGCGCAACAAGGGCTTGGACTATCTGGAAAAGAGCTTCATCCCCCGCTTTCAGAATCTCACGATAGGCGGTCTGCTGCTCACCCTCGTGCTCATCTTCTCGCTGCAAGGCAAGGTCATCCTTGAGCACCCGCTGCACATCGCCCTCATCGCCGTCCCGCTCATCATTCAGACCGTGCTCATCTTTGCACTCGCCTACTTCACCAGCCGCGCCTGCAAGCTCCCTCACGAGATCGCAGCTCCCGCGGGCATGATAGGCGCGTCGAATTTCTTTGAGCTCTCTGTCGCCGTCGCCATAGCCCTCTTTGGCATTGATAGCCCCGTCGTCCTCGCCACCATCGTAGGCGTGCTCGTCGAGGTGCCCGTGATGCTGCTGCTCGTACGCTACGCCAACAAGACTCGCCACTACTTCCCCCACACACAATAATATGAACACCCCTCCCCTCCCCAAAGTCGCCTTCATCTGCGTGCACAACTCCTGCCGCAGCCAGATCGCAGAAGCCCTCGGCAAGCACCTCGCCTCGCCCCACTTTGAGAGCTACTCCGCCGGCACCGAGCTACGCCCCCACATCAACCAAGACGCGGTACGGCTCATCAAAGACATCTACGCCATCGACATGGAGCTCACCCAGCGCAGCAAGCTGCTGGCTGACATCCCCGAGATCGACATCGTCATCACCATGGGCTGCAATGTCCAATGCCCCATGCTCCCCTGCAAGCACCGCGAAGACTGGGGACTCGAAGACCCCAGCGGCAAGCCCGATGCCGCATTCATCGAGACCATCGAGACTATCCACCGCCGCATCTTGGAGCTCGCAGAGCGCCTCCAAAACGGCACCCTGCTCGGCTAGCAAGCATCAACAAAGAAACCAAAGCCCACCCAGAGACGCAGCTTGAGCCACTGAGCTGCGTCTTTGCATTCTCCTCGCATGCGCCTCTGCTTATCATTTAATCTTGCAATCTCGACTCAGCCTGCTAGAGATCAGAATCTCGCACGAGATACAATACAAGGCATTATTTATGATAAAATTAACCCATTCTATTAAACATACGCTTCTGAGTATCCTACTCGGCAGTGGTACACTCTTGGCTGCTGAGGTACACTCTCTTGCTGACCTAGCCCACGAGTTTTCATTCTACACAGACGGTAGATTCCAGCGTCAGTATCTGGCAGAAGAAAAAGGGATGCGCAATTGGGGCAATCTCTACCAGATTGACCGTAGCAACCTCAATTTGCTCATCTTTTTAGGATGTGACCGTCGCCTCACATACAACGCCAAAGACAAAAGCTACGTGATGCAATTTCTCAACGAGGGAGGAGCCGTCCTCCTCGCAGGCAACAAAGGCAACAAAGGGCAGAATGAAATGGCTCAATGGGTAGGCGCACGCTTTGGACCTCAAGCGAAAAATCCCTTCAAAGCCACCGCAGCACTCAAGCAAATCGCTCCCACGCTCACAGACATCGAAGGCGGGGGCAACTGCACGCTGCTCCTCGATAAGCCCGCAGATTGGACAGTACTCATTGCCGATGCCAATGGCAAGCCACTTATCGCCCAGCGCAAGATCGGCAAAGGAGTCTTCACCCTAGCATCGCGCGGACTATTTGGTAGTAATCCCAACGGCAAGGACAACATCAACGCCGTATGGATTACCCCCATGCTCAAAGAATCTGTCAAAAATAAGCCTGTCGATAGCAAAAAACCCCTGCCACAGGGAGGCCTAGACCAAACCAACACCAAGACCGTCGTCAGTGGCGTCACCTTCTTCCACAGCGATTACCTCGCCCCCTGCTATGATAGCATGGTAGAAATCAGCCACAAGGCAACCCCGCTGATAGAAAAGCGTATGGGTGTCGCTCTCTCACCGGGAATGGGGAGCTCTATAGCCCTACTCGCGACAGATGGGGGGGGCTTCTCCTCGGGAAGCCTCGTCGCACTAGCCGTTTATTGGGAGAACTTCCCCATTGTGCAGCATGGTATGTATGAGTTTCTGACGCATGAGTTTGTCCACTCATGGGTACTGCCCCACCCCGAGGTATGGAATGAGCCCATCGCCACCTACGTGGGCAATCTCGTCATGGGCGATGCAGGATACAAAGAGGAAGGCGACAAGCGCATTATGCAAAACATGCGACGAGCCTCACGCATCGACCCCACGATGAAGATCTATGACATCAACGGCAATGGTAAGCCTGAGCTCAACGCAGGTCAGAAGAATGAAATCCACTGGGGCAAGACCTACTGGGTCTTTGAAGAGATGCGAAAAATCGACCCCCTCTTCGTAGCGAAATACTTTCAAGCGAAGCGTGCCTATGTCCCAAGAAAGCTCTCAGGAAGATACAATATGAGCGACACGGTAGCCATCATCTCCAAGGCACTCAATCGCGACATGTTTGCATGGTTCAATGCCCACGGTATGCCCTGCAAGCCTGACGATGTCAAGCCCGAGATCAAAGCAAAATTAAAAGACTCGTAAGAGCACGAGAATTCAAAAAGCCTCACTTTCACATGGAAAGTGAGGCTTTTTGAATTTACGGAAAGAGTGGGATTTACAACTACTTGTAGAGAGCTGGTTGTGAAAATTATCGAGAAAATCACAACATTTGTCACGTTAAAAAATCAAGTCTGCATCTATAGAGCTGCTACTGGAAAGTATGTGGCTTTCTCTACTCAGCAGATGACGCTCAAGCACTACAAGACCCCACCCAAGCCCTCAGATGTGGAGAAGTACTGGGGGATTCTTGTTGATGAAGTTGGGTTGTAAGCTTGGCAAAATAATGTTTTTCTACCCTTGACTTATTGATCTGTATATGCTAAGTTTGGCCAATCAGTAATGTCTAGATTAACACCATCTTCTCCTCTGCGCTATCCAGGTGGCAAGGCTTCGCTTTCTAATTTTGTAGAAAGCTTGCTCAAGCACAATGGGCTAGTGGGTTGCTCTTATATAGAGCCGTATGCTGGAGGGGCAGGTTTAGCACTTCGTCTACTTGAGCGGGGTTTTGTTGATGATATTTATCTCAATGATAAGTGTCCTTTGCTTTCTTGTTTTTGGCGTGTGTTGTTTAATGATACTGAAAACTTACTACGTCTTATATCTAAGCGAGCTATCACAATGGAGCAATGGCATAAGGCAAAGGTAGTGCTTGCGAATTATAAAAAAAGACGGCCTTTAGAGGTAGCATACGCTTTTTTCTTCCTAAATCGTACGAATTTTTCTGGCGTTATTGATGCTGGTGTTATCGGTGGTAAGCGTCAAGCGGGGACGTACAAGCTTGATGCTAGATTTCCAAAGCAAAGGCTGATCAATCTCATCGAGCGCGTGGCCAATCGCAAAGAGCATGTACACCTCTACAATAGAGATGCCCTAGACTTTCTCCGTGAGGATGTGCTGAATCTCGCGCCTGAAGCATTTGTGTACTGTGATCCTCCTTATTATGTCAAGGGACAGGGTCTATATCTAAATGCCTACAGCAATGACGATCATGCTGAGGTAGCCCGCTATATCCGCGCTCAGAGGGATCTCAACTGGATCGTGAGCTACGATAATGAGCCTGCGATCGTTGAACTGTACCGAGGTGAGCAGATGTATAGCTTCGATCTCCAGTATAGTGCAAGGCAGGTAAGAATGGGGAAAGAACTTCTCGTCCTTTCCCCATGTATCAAGATGCCTGTGAGTACTACTTCCAAACAGAGTTTTCACGAGGTGCTAGCTAGACGATAGCACCTGTTTCTAAGTTTATTTTTCAATATTGTTTTTATAGTATTTTAGCAATTTCAACCAGACAGGAAGGAGGTTAGAGAGTAGTATATTTACCTCCCTTTCTCCTACCACGTGATCTGAGTTATGAACAATTACATTTAATAGATTAATGTCGATCTGATGTAGTTGATTTGATAGTTTTGCCTCCTGTTTACCTTCTAAGTACTTCTCAAATATAGTTTTTTTTGCTCCTAATTGAATCTTGTCTTTAAATGTCTGTCCTGCTTTTTCGTACATATGCTCGAGAAGAACCTCAAAGATTGTTCTAAGCAATATACCTGATGACAGCCAAAGTTTATGCCTTTGAGTCCCTGCAAATTCATTACATAAAGCTTGGAGTTTTATGTGATTCATAGCTCTAATATCGCGTCGAAAATGATCTAATTGTGATTTTACAGGGTCTACAGCTTTGGGCTTAGGCAATACTGGATCTGAGCTCGGTGGATCAGTAACTGGTGTAGTTACTGGTGTAGTTACTGGAGTGGGGCTTGATGGAGAAGATGGCGCAGGTGTGGCTTCAGGTTCAGGAATATCGCTTTCTATAACCTCTAAATTGAATTTCTTATAGAATATCTTATTTTTATTTTCATCTTGCTCACGAATTACTTTGTAGCTTATCTCTCCTTGTCCTATCCCCATTACTAGGCTCAACAGGCACTCAGAGATTAGCTCAGGGAGTGAGCCTTTTGAATAGCGGCGTTCAATTTCTTCTATACCTATTTCAATACGACGTGAAATTTCAGACAAAACTTCTGTATAAATAGTATATGGAAAGTCATTATTCCAAGATGTTATGTCGATTTGTTCTGTCTGTGATATCTTCTCAAATATTGTCGTCAAAAGAGCGTATTCTGGGACTTGTTCGCGGTTTGTGTTAAAATCGTTTCTAGCCTTGTGGATAGACTCCCATGGTACTCGTGCATCTTCACGACCTGACATATGTATCTGTTGAATATTATCCAATAGCTCAGGACGCTCTTCTACTCCATAGATTTCACACTGTACATATTCATTCTGATCCCTCCATTGTTTTCCTATTGATTGTAATGCTTCTTTTGCCTCTGTTGTTAATGACAGCCTCAGGTCACGTGCTATCTCAGGGTTATGAAGAATTTTTAGAACGGCCAGTCGGCGGTTGCCTTCCTTTACTACCAAGTTACGCTGTGTTAACTGAAGTACGCCCATTGTTCCGAATATTGTTCTGTATCCTTTCTCGGCGAGAGAGCAAAGAAGCCCATTCATATATTTCCTATAATGAAACCATAGGGTTTGTATAGCGGTGTTCTCGTCTGGTTGCCCCAATAATCTCGGGTTATTCAAGTCGATTTTTAGACTACTGACTTTTCTGCTTTTTTGCGAAGGCATTGTGTTTTTCTTTGATTGTTTAATGAATGTTTGTATACTAGCACATCTATCATTGCTCCTGCAAGAGGGAAACCTTTTTTTATAAATTTAACGTCAGTCGATTGTGATCTTTGAGCTCTTGGCACAAACCCTCACCCTATACACGACCGCGACGCTAGCGAGGTTCACCCATTGCCAGATGGCGCGCTCGAAGCCGTGCAAGGCTCGTGTTTATGAGGGGGTGATGATGGAATATGGGAGAGATTGTAAATATTTCAGCATCTTTACTTTGTCCGCTTTGGCATCTATTCTTATTACTCTGATTCTTTCCTTGATGTCGTATGCTAATTTAGGAGCGATATCTTTGGAGTATTGTTTTAATTGAGTGATTTCTTTTGGCGTATATATCGTACTGTAGAGTATTTTTTCTATCGCTTCCTCGAGCATTTCTATATTGTGGAGTTTTCGATACGTATAGAGATCTAGGTGTTCATATTTTACTGCAATGACTCTTGCTTTATCTGATAGATATCTATGATAAAGGTACGCTGTAACGGCTTCGCTGATCAAAAAAACAAAATTGTAGGCTTGTATCCAATCATTGGTTTCTTCAGATGAATAGTTATCTCCTTTGTTGTGTATGTATAAAATTCCTATTATTAAAGTGATGAATACTGATACGAATAATCTTTTTGTAGTGACCTTTAGGAAGAGGGATTCATACCCATCATCTCTTGGCTCCCGAAAAATGACATTGTATGCTTTTTCCTCAATGCGCTCTACATAGTCGTATCGACTCATTCTATTTTGCTCTACATCGCAATAAAAATGAGGGTCACGCATGCAATTGGAGACCAAGCACCAGCGTATGAAGAGGTAGATGCATAGTATCAGCAAGGCGTGTATAATAATAAAATAGAGATACGAATCTTCTAGTCCTATATAAGGGAAGATAATTGCTGAGAAGGCTAGTGCTATGCCAGCCGTCGAGATCCATGTGATTCTAGGGGGGAGTTTTTGCTTTTCTATAGCTAACTCTCTCTGCTCGTTATGACTCAAATTCTCATACTCGAGATTGGGTCGCTTTATGCCGTAGAAGACTTTCAGTATCTCTGTAGATGAATTCTTGTACTCATTCTGCGCTCGAAATTCTCGCTCATCCTCGCTCTCTATAAACTTTTTATATATTGCCTCTCCATCTATACTCATAAC
>CAYJOV010000035.1:0-18641 GCA_964371905.1 uncultured Akkermansia sp.
CGCTGACCTCTTCAATGCCATTGAAGCGCTCTACCAACTGAGCTAATACCCCATCTGTGTGTTGCACTTTGTTGGCTTCTCTTGGTGGGAGTTGCAGTGCAAGGACATTGTAGATGATTGTGGTGATGTTGGCAAGTAAAAAATTGCTTTTTCTTTATTTATTTTCAGAACTGCTCCCGCCGAGTATGGTGCCGATGTCGATGCGGTGACCTGCAAAGAAGCTCTCAGCGTTCATCTTACGTGCTCCTGCAGGCTGGAGGGTCTGGATGAGGATTGCTCCGTCGTAGGGGCCTCCGCAGGCGATGACCATGCCGTGGCTGTTGATGGCGAGCACGGTGCCGGGAGGGGTGTCGGGGCTCTTGTCGTGGCGGGCGTAGACCTCGATAGGGGGGTAGATCTTAAGGACTTTGTCACTCTGGCTCTTCTTGGAGGGGTAGAGCGTGTAGGTGCCCGGCCAGCTGTGGTAGGCGCGTATCTTGCGCGCGATTTGAAAGGCGGGCTGTGTCCAGTCGATTTCTCCGTGGCTGCGCAGCAGCTTGGGCGCGTAGGTGGAGATCTTGTCGTCCTGGGCTTCGCGGGGTGCGTTGCCTGTACTGAGTTGTGCTATGGCTTGCAGCAGCGGGGAGGGGGAGAGGGCGGCGAGCTGGTCGTGGAGGCTTTCAGCTGTTTCTGTGCCGTCGAGCGGGATGCTGCACTTGCTGATGATGTCGCCGGCATCGAGCTTTTTCACCACATGCATGATGGTGACGCCTGTCTCATCATCACCTGCCTCGATGGCGGCTTGGAGGCAGGAGGCTCCGCGGTGGCGCGGGAGGAGTGAGGCGTGCACGTTGATGCAGGCGAGGCGGGGCGCGTCGATGACGGCTTGGGTGAGAATCTGACCGTAGGCCATGACGACGAGGATGTCGGCTTGCAGGGCCTCTAGCTGCGCGATGGCCTCGGGGGCTTTCATCTGCTCGGGTTGGTAGACGGGGATGTCTGCGGCGAGGGCGCGCTTCTTGACCTCAGGGGGCGTGAGCACCTGGTGGCGACCGACGGGGCGGTCGGGTTGGGTGTAGAGGGCGACGAGGTTTCCCGTCTCAAGGAGGGCTTGGAAGCTGGGGAGGGCGATGTCTCCGGTGGCCATCATCACTATGCGCATGGGGTTTTATATGGATGTATGTGGATGCTGTCAAGTGTTTTGTTGTTTTATTTATCTGTTTGCGCGCTTGAGTTATTCAGGGTCTTGTCGTGGGTTGACGTGGTCAGGGCTTGACAGATTGGCGGTTAAGAGCTAGTATGGTTGGGGTCTTTTGTGCTGAATGCACGGGGATTTATCTTTATAATATCATGAGTACGGCTATTGAGCGTCAGGAGTTTGTCCGTCAGGAACTCGCGAGACGTGTGTTGATTATCGATGGTGCTTTTGGCACAATGGTGCAGAAGCATCGCTTGCAGGAGTGTGATTATCGCGGGGAGTTTTTTGCGGATATGCAGCGCTTCCCTCGCGATGTGAAGAATAATAATGAGTGTTTGAATTTCTCGCGCCCCGATCTCGTTCTCGATATCTATGCGCAGTATTTTGCGGCGGGGGCGGATATGGCAACGACGAATACCTTTTCGGCGACGTCGCTGGGGCAGCATGAGTTCTTTTATCACACGGCTCCTTGTAGGCATGATCAGGCTTATTATGAGGGGGTGCTGGCGGATGAGTCGCTGGCGGCTCTGGTGCATGAGATGAATCTGGCGGCGTGGCGCTTGGTGCGTGAGGCGGCGGATGCGGCGGAGCTGACCTCGGGGCGGGGGAAGCTGGTGGCGGGCTCGGTGGGGCCTATGGCGCTGACGGCGTCGCTCTCGCCAGATGTGAATGATCCGGGCTTTCGCGCGGTGAGCTTTGACCAGCTGCGCCGCGCGTACCGCGCGCAGGTGCTCAGCCTGCTGGAGGGCGGGATTGATTTGCTGCTGCTGGAGACGATTTTTGATACGCTCAATGCAAAGGCTTGTTTGTTTGCGATTGAGGAGCTGCGTGATGAGGGGGTGGCGCTGCCGCCGCTGATGATTAGCTTTACCGTGACGGATCGTGCGGGGCGTACGCTCTCGGGGCAGACGGTAGAGGCGTTCTGGAATTCGGTGCGTCATGTGCGTCCTTTCTCGGTGGGAATCAATTGTGCGCTGGGCGCGGATCTGATGTTGCCATTTGCGCGTGAGCTGGCAGCTCTGGCGGATTGTGCGGTGAGTATGTACCCGAATGCGGGGATGCCTGATGCGCTCTCGGAGAGTGGCTATGCGCACTCGCCCGAGGATATGGCGCGCATCATGCGCCAGTATGGTGAGGAGCGTTTGCTCAACTTCCTCGGTGGCTGCTGTGGGACGACGCCGGCGCATATTGTGGCGATGCGTGAGGTGATGGAGGGCTATGAGCCGCGTCCCATCACGCCTAAGGCGGCGGCGGGGCAGTTGCGTCTGTCGGGATTGGAGGCCTACAATCATGATGAGTCGCGTAATATGCTCTTTGTGGGTGAGCGTTGCAATGTGGCGGGCTCGCCTCTCTTTGCGAAGTTGATCCGCTCGGGAGACTTTGAGAAGGCGGTCGAGGTGGCGCGCAAGCAGGTGGAGAATGGGGCTGTGGTGCTGGACTTCTGCTTTGACGATGGCATGATTGATGGCGTGTCGGCTATGGTGCGCTTTTTGAATCTGGTGAGTGCTGAGCCTGATATTGCTCGTGTGCCCTTCATGGTGGACTCCTCGAAGTGGGAGGTACTGGAGGCGGGCTTGCAGTGTATGCAGGGTAAGGGGATTGTGAACTCGATCTCGCTAAAGAATGGCGAGGAGGAATTCCTGCGACAAGCGCGTCTGATTCGTCGCTATGGGGCGGCGGTCGTGGTGATGGGCTTTGACGAGGCGGGGCAGGCCGAGGGCGTGGCGGATCGCGTGCGCATCGCGTCGCGTGCCTATGATCTCTTGGTCAATAAGGTGGGTCTCCCCGAGGAGGATATTATCTTTGACCCCAATGTGCTCACGGTGGGTACGGGGATTGCGGCGCATGTGAATTATGCGAAGGATTTCTTTGAGGCGGCAGGTGAGATTCACCGTCTCTTCCCGCATACGCATCTCTCGGGGGGGATCTCGAATGTGTCTTTTGCCTTCCGCGGGATTAATCCCGTGCGTGAGGCGATGCACAGCGCCTTCCTCTACCATGCGCAGAAGCAGGGGCTTGATATCTGTATTGTGAATGCAGGGATGCTGGAGGTCTATGATGAGATCCCAGCGGATCGCCTTGAGCTGGTGGAGGATGTACTCTTTAACCGTCGCGCGGACGCGACGGAGCGTCTGACGGCCTACGCGCAGCAGATCGCGGAGCAGAAGAGTGCCGCGGGTCCCAGCGCGAGCACGGCTGCGGTGCAGGCGTGGCGTGAGACGGCGGTGGCGGAGCGACTGTCCTATGCGTTGGTGAAGGGGATTACCGAGTTCATCGAGCAAGACACGATGGAGGCGGTGGCTCTCTATGAGGGCAGCGCGCTGCATGTCATCGAGGGACCTCTGATGGAGGGAATGAAGCAGGTGGGCGAGCTCTTCGGAGCTGGCAAGATGTTTCTCCCGCAGGTGGTGAAGAGTGCACGTGTGATGAAGCAGAGCGTGGCTCTGCTCACGCCTCTCATCGAGGAGAGCCGCGGTAGTGCGTCGCGTACGGCTACGGTGGTACTCGCGACGGTGAAGGGTGATGTGCATGATATTGGTAAGAATATCGTGGGCGTGGTGCTCGCGTGCAATGGCTTTCATGTCGTAGACCTCGGTGTCATGGTCTCTTGTGAGGATATTATCGAGGCGGCGCAGCGTGAGCAGGCGGATCTCGTCGTGGTCTCGGGACTCATCACGCCCTCTCTGGATGAGATGATGCATGTGGCCGCCGAGATGCAAAAGTCGGGACTGCGCATGCCGCTCATGGTGGGCGGTGCCACGACAGGCGCGCTCCATACAGCACTCAAGATCGCCCCTCATTATCCTGAAGGGGTGGTGGTGCATACGACAGATGCCTCTACTATTGTACCCGCTGCTATGGCACTCGTCGGCGGGCAGCGTGTCGCCTATATCGAGACGCATCGTCAGATGCAGCAAGAGGCCTGTGCGCGCTATGAGGCGCGTCATCAGCAAGAAGATCTTTATACGCTCGATGAGGCGCGCGCGCGCGCCTTGCAGACGGATTGGGAGTCTCAACCTCCTGTGGTACCCCAGCGTACGGGGGTCTTCACCGTAGGAACGCCGAGTCTGGGCTGCCCTTGTCATAGCAAGCAGCCCGATTATGAGTTGAGCTGGGAGGAGCTGCTGGAGCGTAGCGAGTGGAGTATCTTGTTGCGTTTCTTTGAGATGGAGAAGGCGTGGATTCCAGCCAAGAAATGCCTCCGTCGTGACGGCTCCGTCTCCGAGCTCCAGCTGGAGGAGGCGCAGAAGCTCATGGATGACGCGCGCGCGCTGCTGCAACTGGGCATCGCGGAAAAGCGTCTTCAAGCACGTGGTTGCTTTGGCATCTGGCAGGCGCAACGCGAGGGCGACGATATCCTCGTGGAGGGCGGCGGCGCGGGGCGTGTGCTGCATAGCATGCGTCAGCAGAGCATGAAGCGTCAGGTCTGTCTCGCGCTCGCAGACTTCGTCCCCGAGGCTCCGATCAAGGGCTATGCGGGTGCGATGCAGCTGAGTATCGTAGGCACAGAGGCTTGGGGGGCAGAGCTGAATGCTGAGTACAACAGCTACTCCTCGATGCTCTTGAGCGCGCTAGCCAATATGCTCGTGGAGGCGATGGCGGATGCTACTCATGACGTCATTGCCGCTCTCTGGTCGCGTGAGGGCTGTGAGTTGATACGTCCTGCCTGTGGCTACCCGAGTCAGCCTGATCATGCGCAGAAGGCTATTGTCTTCTCCCTGCTCAATGCGACGGAGCACACGACAGCGAGCCTTACGGAGAGCTACATGATGCAGCCGCAGGCCTCTATTTGCACGCTGCTCTTCAATCATCCTCGCGCGAGTTATTTCCGCGTCGGGGCGATAGGTGAAGATCAGCAGCGCGACTATGCGCAGCGTGTATCATCATCGCGCGAGTCCTGAGGGACTCGCGCTGATGCTGTCTTTTCCTCTAGCGAGTTCATTTGAGAAAGTGTGCATTAAACGCTTGCAAAGTTTTCGCAATGTAAGTATACTGTCCTTGAAGCAGTCTAGGATCATTGACACTTTCGCCCATGAACCTAGCTGTTTGATTTCATCCCACTAGATTACTTATTAATGGCAAATAATAAACCCTCTCGCGGCGGTCGTTCACCGCAGCGCAATAGACCACAAGGTGGTAAGCCCTCAGCAAGACACGCACCCTCACAGCCTCGCATCAAAACACCAACGGATAGTGAGGGTGAAATTGAGATGGAAGGCGTGATATCAGCCGTGCTCGCGGGCACGATGTTTCGCGTACGTGTCGCGAATGGACATGAATTCCTCGCTCATATCTCTGGAAAGATGCGCAAGCGCTTCATCCGTCTCGTTGTTGGCGACCGTGTGAAAATCGAGGTCTCGCCTTACGATATGACCAAGGCGCGTATCACTTTCCGAATTGGTTAAAAATACATTTCATCGACGCAGCGCATCGCCTCATCAGGAGAGGGACCACCTCTGGGCTGCACTTGCCTGCATACAGACCACCCTGCACTCTTCGTAGGTGGTCTCTTTTTATGTAGTTCTGTAGGCGTGCGAGGCAGCGCGTGCGTTTGTTCTCCTTATTCCTTCTCCCTATTCCCAGAGCAGCAGGAGTCCCTCTCCTGCTGATAGGCTGAGAGTGAGCCCCGAGCACTCAAGCTCGTCTCGGCTGATTTGTAAGGGGCTGCCTTGCTCGACTCCGAGTACAGAAGTAAAGTGCGAGATCTCTCCATTACGCTTGCACCAGTGGCGTGCATGCTCGGGCAGATTCACCGTGACTGTGGTATCTTCCTCCGAGCTGAGGTTGCAGAGAGCGAGGTAGCATTGATTGCTCACCCTATCGTAGCGTAAAAAGGCGTAGAACCAATGTCCCGAGCATGGATCACCCAGCTCCGTGCCGTAGCCCGCGCTGTGGTGATTCGCCCAGTTGAGCCCATAGAATGCACCCTGTGCAAAGGCAGGCTGCTGCATGAGGCGCAACAGATCACCCATCCAAGCACGCTCCACACGCTCCTCTGCGCTGAGCTCAGCACCATCGTAGCGATGCTGATTGACCCAGCGCTGCAGGCGCGGTAGGCTGGTGTAGTCAAAGATACTGGTGCGTCCGCGATTGCCTCCAAAGCCACAGGGACCCTCGGCGCGCTCACCGACCTCCTGCCCGTTGTAGAAAAGAATAGGTCCTTGGCTGCTCGCGTACTGCGCGATACTCAGCGCGCGACGCACACTCCCCCCCTGCCCTCCCCAGTACTGGGGTGCGCAGAGGCGTGGCTCATCGTGATTCTCCAGATAGCGCACACCACCGCGGTAGAGAGGCGAGTCGCTATGATGATGGCGGTCGAGATCATTCGCCCAAGCTCCGCCTTCATAGAGGGCTCGCAGTCCCTCATAGCTAGGGGCATCATACACCGCGTCAAATCCCGAGTGCAAGAGGGCTTGCTGCACATCGCCCTCAACGAGCTTCATATGGTCATTATACGCCTCGGCGATGAGCAGGCAGTGCTCATCACGCAAGCGGCAGCGCATGGAGACCCACTCCCAGAAGGGCATGGGCACCATATGCGCCATATCGCAGCGGAAGCCCCCTACCCCCTTGCCCTGCCAGTAGGCGAGGATATGATCCATCACCCGCCACGTGCGAGGCACGTCCTTGGCTAGACTGAGTGCATCTGGAAGACTCTCGCAGGCGCGAGGTCCCTGCCTGTAGTCGATACCGTAGTTGAGCTTGACCGTCTCGTACCAGTCGTAGAGCGAGGGATTCCATGTCGCGGCATTATTGCCTGTGACACGGGGACAGACAAGGTCTTCTTTGTACACGCCTAGAGGTAGCTTGAAGGGGGGGCGCCCCTCGTTGCTCTCATCGAGGTAGTAGTAGGGCTCATCGCGCGAGAAGAAGCTACACTTATCCCTATTGTGAGGGAAATCCCAGTGTGGGTGTCCCTCTGCGCGGTAATCGCGCGAGACGTGATTGGGGGTAAAGTCGATGAGCGGCACCATCCCCCAGCGGCGTATACGCTCCACAAGGCTCTCAAACTCCTCCATGCGACGTGCGGGATTCTCAGCGAGGTCCGCATTCACATCAAAGTAGTCACTCACCGCGTAGGGGCTGCCCGCCTTGCCCTTCACAAGGCTCTTGGTAGCGGATTGCTGACCTCCGTAGGTGCTCAGTGTGGCGTGACGAAGCACACCGGTCAACCAGATATGAGTGATGCCAAGCCTGCTGAGTGAGGCGAGCGCAGTATCATTAATCTCGTTGAAAGTGCCGCAACCATTGCTAGCCCTATCACCGTGATCTTTGCCACCGGTTGTAATGTTTGAAAAGTGTCTGACGAATAGTTGGTAGATGACGACGCGCATAAGATTTCCTCCTAGGGAGCAACATTAGCACAGGGGGAAGTACTTTGCAAGCTTTCTACATGTTTGCTTAGTCCTTGCTGTGCATGGGAATGTGACAGATATAAGTTATGTTTTTTAGAGAGTTTCTCATCTTATACTCATGATGAAATGATTGCTCGTTTTCCTGATAGTTATTTGTAAAATTCCTTATGTCACAATAGAATTTTACGAGAGAGGATGAGGGAATCAGCTATCGAGCGTAACTCCCGCAAAATGGTCGGTCTTGATATCCCATTTAGAGACTGCCGGCTTAAAAAGTGAAGACGGCTGCACACGCTCATTCAATAGGTCCGATGCATTGATTGCATCACAGTAGATTTGCCTCATACGGAGCTCATATTGAGGGGGGAGGTAGGTGTACTCCCCGCTTTCGGTACGCTCCTCTACGTCGGAATACACGTTGACTTTGGGATCCAGACTGTCAATCATCTTGCCCGCCGCATCATAAAATTCTAAGTAGCCGATATAGCTGTAGCTATCATGAATAGGCGCAGTCGGTGTCTTTGTTTTGCAGCGACGTATCGTGAGCTGCTTGTAAATAGCGAGCAGCTCTTGCCGCTGTGCTGGGCTGAGCTTGACATCATAACTCTGATAAGCAAGCTCCCTGTCCTTGGCGATGATTGACTCGTGGGCTTGGATTCGGGGGCAGAGAGAGAGCTTCACATCGACGACTTGAGCTTGATGACTCTGCAATCTCGTCTTTGATTCGACATAGGCGGATTGACACGAGGAGAGAGCCAAAAAGAGCAGAGGTCCGACGAGGGCTATAATGATCTTCATATTGCTGTGTTGGGGATAGAAAAAAGCAGGATAGCGATGCTGACTATCCTGCTTTATTTGTCTATTTGTTAAAATAATGAACTTGCTTATTCGCGCGTTGCCTTCTTGCGCACGATCTGATCTCCGGGGCGGATGCTCAGGCCTGCGGGCATGTGCTCGGGGTTGAACTCAGCGACCACCTGCGTCCCATTGACGGAGACGATGCGCAGCTCGGCGATGGCATTGCTACCGCGCTTGACGATGAGGGGGACATCATCACCGGGGATGAGAGCACTGGAGGTGGGAGCGTTGAAGACAACGACATTCCAGCGGCTATTGACCTCTTGCACGGTGAAGGTGTCATCGTTGCGCTTGTAATCGGCGACGAAGTCTGCCTTGATCTTCTCAACACCAGCGAGATCGCTCGTGGACTTGACCACACGCTTGGAGGCGGCAGAGACGAGGGTCTTGCGCTCATCGAGCTGGGTTTCCATCTTCTTGATCTCGTTGTTTGTCTCTTCGACGTAGGAGGAGATGGCGAAGACAAAGTCGTTGATCTCAGCGTCATCGCTGACCTCAAGAGTTGTGCTGCCGAGACCTTCGCGCATTCTGTCCATGGCTGCTCTGAGCTCGAGCTTCATGTTATCGACGCGAGCGGTCTCTTCCTTGAGCTTGAGCTCAGCATCGGAGAGCTCGCTCTTCTTTGTCTCGAGCGTTGCTGCAGACTCTTCCTTTTTATCGCGAGCGTCGCGCATCATCAGGCGGCTCTTATCGCTGGCCTCAACGGCCTCGGCGCGGAGCTTGGCCATTTCGCTAGCTTGGCGGTTGAGATCCTTGCGGAGTTGGCGCAGACCGCCGCCTGTTTCAGATTGATCATGACCACCGTGAGTGGCTACGAGCAGGTTGAGTACTTTCTGCTGATCCATGGAGTATTTGATACCGAAGATAGCCAGACCCAGTGCGAGGAGAGCCCAAAAAAGATGTGTGATTTTCATAGCAAATTGGAGAAATGAGTGAGATTAGTTGTAGCGGACAGACTTGACGAGATCCCCTGGGCGGACACGCTCACCAGGAAGGAGGGTATCATAGACGATATCGGCACTGGTGCGGTTGTCCTCTACCATCGTGACGGTGAGTTCACAGATCTTGGTGTCACCGCGCATCACGGCGAGGCGTGAGCCTACAACGATGCCCTTGTTGAGACCTGCGTCGAGGACGATGTAGTCCCAGTTGGTATCAGCGAGTAGGACACGGCAGCGCAGATTCTCAGGGGAGAGACGAGCTTGGCGGTCTGCATTGAGCTGGCGACCAGCCTTGATGAGTCCTGTAAGGCGATCATCCTCCGTATTGAGAGTCTTGAGCTTGTAATCCTCTCCAGCAATACTAGCCTTGAGGTTGCTTGATTCTGTCGCGAGGCGGACGACCTCCTTGACGATGGTGTCAACATCGGCAGACCCACCCTCGATACCCGCGGCCTCAGAGGTCTTGGTCATCAGGTTTTGAATCTCCTCTTGGAGTTTCTCGTACTGAGCGCGGAGCTCTTCGTACTGCGCTGTAGCAGTAGCGATTTCTTGCGTTGTGTTCTCAATTTCTTCGTCGAGATTTTGTTTTTCTTCGACAAAGCGCGTCTCTTCGCCCTTGAAGTAGGCGGAGCGCATCTCGGCGTAGAGTTTGTTGCGTTCATCGACGGCTATGAGAGTAGCTTCGTTGATGACTTGTTCTTGTTGGGTTTGAATATTCGCGAGTTCACCGCTTGAGCCACCCATTAACTGGAAGGCATTGTAAAATAAGTAGGCGGCGAATAGGAATAGGACGAGAGCTCCGATTAGAATTTTGTTCCACATGGCGTATGTCAGCAGGATTTGAGTGCGTTAGGTTGCAGAAAGTTGTCACTACTTTCTATACTACTTTCGCCCTGAATGCAATCAAAAAAAGTCAATACTTCCTTTTTTTTTCGATTGCTTCTACACCTATAACGAGAAAACGTCTGTTCATCAACATGAACAGACGCTTTCGTGTTTTACACCCCAAGCCACGCCGTAGCGGGGCTTGGAGCGGTGAGTGGGTGGCTTAGCCTTCGCTAGCGACTTCCTTGGCCTTGCGGTCGCGCTCAGCTGCGCGGACAGACATCTTTACACGTCCTTTGTCATCGATACCGATGCACTTGGCGACGACGATCTGACCGACCTTGACCACATCTTCGGTGGTCTTGACGCGCCCTTCGGCGAGCTCGGAGATGTGGATGAGACCATCCTTGCCAGGCAGTACTTCCATAAAGGCGCCAAAGTCCTTCGTAGAGACGATCTTGCCCTCGTAGGTTTCGCCGACCTCGATCTCCTTGAACATGCGGTCAATGAGGTAGAGCGCGCGAGAGACGCCTTCTTGGCGGCGTCCGTAGATGCGCACTGTGCCGTCCTCGCCGATGTTGATATCAGTACCAGTCTCGGCTTGGAGTGCCTTGATGTTTTTACCACCAGGGCCAATGAGCTCACCGATGCGATCTTGAGGGATCTTAACGGTCTCGATGCGGGGAGCATTCGGGCTGAGGGATTGGGGCTCGCTAATAGCTGCGTTCATCGTGGCAAGCACGTCTTGACGCGCGCTGGTGGCGAGTACGACAGCCTCTTCGAGGATGTCGAGTGAGACACCGGGGAGCTTGAGGTCGAGCTGGTAGCCGGTGACACCTGCGCTAGAGCCGCAGAGCTTGAAATCCATGTCGCCATAGAAGTCCTCAGAGCCGATGATGTCAAGCAGAGTCTTGTGACGTGCAGGATTGCGGTCACCCTCGGAGTCGAACTCGGTGACGAGACCCACGGAGATACCCGCGACGGGGCGCTTCAGAGGGACACCAGCGGCATAGAGAGCCATACTGCCTGCGCAGACGGAGGCCATGGAGGTCGAGCCATTGGACTCCATGATCTCGGAGGAGATGCGTATCGCGTAGGGGAATGCCTCGCTGTCGGGGATGACAGGGGCGATGGAGCGCTCTGCGAGCGAGCCGTGACCGATCTCGCGGCGATTCTGACCGCCGAAGCGTCCCGTGTCACCGACGGAGAATGGGGGGAAGTTGTAGTGCAGGAGGAAGGTCTTCTCATCGACGGCTCCTGTGTAGTTGTCCAGATACTGCTTTTCCTCGACAGGGGCGAGGGTGGCGAGGCAGAGAGCCATCGTTTCCCCACGGGCAAAGAGGGCAGAGCCATGCACGGAGGAGGGCAGGACATTGATCTCACCGACGAGCTGACGCAGCTGGTGGAGGTCGCGACCATCGGCGCGCTTGTTTTGCTCCATGATGGAGATGCGGAAGGCCTTCTTTTGGATGTATTCAAAGACCTGCTCGACGTCAAAGTCGGTGGAGTCAGGATGGCTTTGCTTGATCGCTGCCTCGACCTCATCGCGCAGAGCGCCGACTTGGCGTTGACGCTGGAGTTTGTTAGGGGCGTAGATGGCTTCCTCGATGCGGTCACCAGCGATTTGGTAGCCGATTTCGAGCAATTCGGGCTTGGCGAGTACGAGCTCGTAGTCGCGAGTTTCCTTGCCGCAGAGACCACGCAGCTCTTCTTGAGCGGCGCAGATGATGGCGACCTGCTCTTGGGCAAAGCGCAGAGCGGCGATGAAGTCAGCCTCGGGCAGCTCGTTGGCAGAGCCTTCAATCATGATGACCTGATCCTTGGAGCCTGCGTAGACGAGGTCGAGATCGGACTCTTCACGCTGGGGGTTGGTGGGGTTCACGATGAACTCACCGTTGATGCGACCGATGCGCACAGCACCGACGGGCTCAGCAAAGGGGAGGTCGGAGATGACGCATGCTGCAGAAGCACCATTGATGCTCAAAATGTCGGGCTCATTCTCACCATCGGCCGCGAGGAGGAGAGTGATGACCTGTGTGTCGTAGAAGTAGCCCTTGGGGAACATGGGACGCAGCGGACGGTCTGTCATGCGGCATGTGAGGATTTCTTTTTCGGTAGGGCGGCCTTCACGCTTGAAGTAGCCACCGGGGAATGCGCCAGCGGCTGCGGCTTTTTCCTTGTATTCTACGGAGAGAGGGAAGAAGGTCTGACCATCTTTGATCTTGGTTGCGCTGACAACGGTGACGAGGATAACAGTGTCACCGCAGCGTACGGTAACGGCGCCGTCAGCGAGACGTGCCATCTTGCCAGTTTCAATTGTAATAGGGTTTGCGCCAACTGCGCAAGTAACGGAATGAATACTCATTATAATTATTTCTTCTGATTGCCAGCATCTTGTCATCTACTTTGAAAGGCGATGCCAGCGTGTATCCTTTCAAATGTGCCGCGCGTATGAGACCGAGTCGTGCAGACTCTGAGTGTTTCAAAAAGGGACGCGCTGCTACGCAAATGTAGCAGATTGAATATCTGATGACAAGCTTTTATTTTTTCAATTCAGTTATTATTCAGGAAGAACTTAGAAGCAACCGCGATTTCACCCTACGCGAAGGGGATTCTCTGTGAGACGTCAGGAGATCTAACATAAGAAAGATTACAAATGTATAATTTGATAATATTTAAAAAATATTAAAAATTGTAAAAAAATACTCTTGACATGAGTCGGTTATATGGAGTAATATAACCGATATAGATTTAAATTTTGTTGCTATGTATCAATTGCTTTTACCCTTAACTGCTTTATCTCTGCTGTTTCTCTCCTGTGAAACGCAGCGTACCTACTACGACGCGGGAGGCAATGAGATCGATCCCCCGAGTGATAAGGCGAAAAGCTCCTCTCTTGAGGAGCGTTTTACCAATACCTTCACAATGAAGAAAAACGAACAAGGTATACCCATGGCGACCTCCAAAAAGGTCAGCCCTTTTCAGGGGAAGCTTGACGCAGCGCGTAAGGGACAAGACAACACCATCGAGAAAAAAAGCTATGACGGAGTGAAGGCCTTTGATCGCTCCATGAGAGGCGATGAGTGGGCGAAAAAACAGCTTGATCGCAAGACTTTTGACACGACAAAGCAAGGTGCCTATTCCCGCGAGATGACACCGGATTTTCTCAAGGATGGCAAGGGGATTATCGCTCGAGAGGATGCCATGCTCTCCTCGTCCCGCTCTGCCTACGAGGGACGTGAGACCTCCGTGTCACGCCGTACGCATGAGCGCGAGCAAGGCGACTACAGCACAACGGATAGCTCGGGTTACTTTGTTAAAAAGCAAGAGCAAAGCCATGCCCCAAAAGTCATTCATCGCGACGAGTACATTCGCATGACTCTCGAGGAGACGCGCGCCATGATGGGGCGTGATGAGGAATAATGACAAATTATTATTCTTGTCATAATAATTGCAATATGATAATCTTTCTAAAAACACCATGATAGTTAATCAGGAGTCACTGGCGCAATGGCGTCAACGAGCAAGAGGACAGCAAGCAGGTCGTACCGTGCTTGATTTAGAGGCTGATAGCTTACATCGTCACAAGGAGCGACTCTGCCTCATCCAGTACGGGGATGACGAGGGCGTCGAGATCATAGACCCCCTTTGTATTGAGGATATGCGCATGTTCACCCAGTGGATGAGCGAGGCGGAGTTATGGATGCATGGGGCTGATTATGATATGAATCTTCTGCAAAATGCATACGGTGTTCTGCCCACGATGATCTTAGACACTCAGGTAGCAGCGCGACTACTGGGCTACCGCCAATTCGGCCTAGCAGGGCTCGTCGAGAAGCTCTTTGACGTCGTCCTCAGCAAGAAGAATCAGAAAGCGGACTGGGGAAAGCGCCCCATCCCACCAGCTATGGAGCAATACGCCAAGGCGGATGTCGCTTATATCCTCCCCATGGCGGATCGCTTTGTGAGCGAGCTCCACGAAAAAGGACGCTACGAATGGTTCCTCGAGTGCTGTGAGAATAATATGGACAAGGCTCGCAAGCGCTTTGATGTCGTGGACAACGAGCCGTGGCGTATCAAGGGTAGTGGACGACTCAATCCGCGCGGACTTGCTGCCCTGCGCACCCTGTGGCACTGGCGCGACCGCGAGGCTGCGAACTGGGATAGACCCTCCTTTATGGTCTGCTCCAATGATGATCTCATCCAGTGGAGCAATGCCTTGCAGCAATTCCGAACAGTGACTCCTAAAAGGAATTTTAACACGCAGCGCGCCTCGCGATTCACCAAGACGGTGGATCACTTTCAAGCGCTGGATGAGGAGGATTACCCCGCTCGTGCACCGCGTAAGGCTCGCGTCTTTGACGAGCTCTTTGAGGCGCGTCTCGATGAGCTCATGGCTCAGCGTGATAAGATAGCCGACTCTCTGGATATAGAGGCCTCCTTCATCGCCTCACGCAGTCAGCTCGAAGCCATCGCACTCAATAAAGAAAAAGGGCTAGAGCAGCTCATGCGCTGGCAGCGAGAGCTCTTTGCGGCTTCCTGAGTAGGAGACTTGGTGCTGGGGTGCATGTGTGGATCGATTTGAATCTAGCTAGCTCAGGTCACAAGCGACTAGCCCTATAAAGAGTTCTCTTATAGAGCTTGCTTGAGCGCAGCTTCACAGTCACGACTACCAATAGAGGTAGATGGAGGTGGGCAGGACGCAAGTGTACAAGCCCTCCTTTGCTTGCTAAGGGGCAAACAGTAAAAGCGAAGAAAACTCTTCCTAGACTCACTCTAGCCAAGGAGGAAATGCTTTGCAGCCTACAAGATATGCCCAAAGGTACTCTCGTAAAAGGACGCTAGCACAGAGCTCGCGATACCCAATGGAAGATCAATGCAAATATAGGCACTACTAGCGGCCGTTTGCGCAAGGATAGATCGCTTCGTCATGTAACTGGCTCCTGAGAGGTCGATCTCCTTGCGAATCATCTGCTCAAGATTGGGGATAGCGATACGTCGCATCTGCCAGCCTGTAGGTACTTTGGCGTCGGATTGGAGATGACTCTGAAGATTCTTGGACGCTGTGAACTCGAGACCTGCACGGTGAATCCCGTATTTGCTGAGGCGACACGCGGCATGAGAATGATCTTTGAGAAGGAGTGCTACGTAGAGCTTTTTGTGCTCAAAGGGTTGGGAGAACTCGAAGTTGCCCGTATCCCATACGTTTTTAGTTGTCTCAAACTCTAAGCGATAACAAGTTATCAAGGGCTGCAATTTGACTTTGACACTCATACTGATAGGTAAAAGATAGAGCGTCTGCCCCTGCTTGTTCTTCAGCTCAATGACCTCACTGGACGTTAGAGACCATTCATGTAAGGTATAATCAGCATACTTTGCCTCGCCTCCACTGAAGGCGGCGTCAACGTAATGCGCCGTATTGGGCGCGACGCTATAGAGCTGGCAAGAAGGCAGTAGTATGCTAGCTAGAGTCGTTAGACGGAGCGGGATTAGATGATTCACGTTTTGTATTGAGAGGTGGTGCTAGTAGAGCAGCTCTTCATGCTCGGCGAGCCACGTGGTGGGGGAGGACTCGAGCCGCCGCATGAGGATGCTAAAATTGCTGCCTCCAAGCACGCGATCATGATGCTTGAGACGCTCGGCGCGCCTGACCATTTGCGCGTAGTTCTCCTCCGTGATCTGAGCGCAGAGCTTTTTTCTCTGAGAGCGACGCGCGTGATAATGTCGTATGCCCAGCAGCTTGTGGATGATATCCGCGTTGGCATGCTTGGCGGGGCTCACGAGGTGCAGCTGCGTGGGGCGCGCCCAGTGCAGGAGGATGAACTGCATCGTACAGGGATTTCCGTAGAGGAGGAGCTGCTGCGCGACACCGCGGCGGTGGTGGTGGCGATTGAGCTTGGCCTTGAGGCGTAGATAATGCTCGTAGGGCTTGCTATCCGTGTCAGTGATGAGAAAGATCGCCTCAAAGCTATCCGACTGCTCATAGCTCTGGTAGCGCGCAAAGAGATTCCCCTGCCCTTCGGCATTGATCAGCGTGATGTCATACTGCTCGTCCCAGACGTGCAGTGAGCGTAGCTTGCACATGTAGTCGTATTCTTCAAAACCCTCACAGAGAATACAAAGGCGTGTTTTCAGGCGCAGGCGCGGACGACGACGTGGAGGTGTACTCATGGCTGAGGCGGGCATGGGGTAGAGTTTTTTTGACCTGTGAGCTCCAGCAAGCTGTTGATGAACTGCGGATCGGGCAGCGCACCGAGGACACCTTTTTTATAAATCTCCATCAGATTGCACTGGGGTGTGACCCCCTCCTCCGCCGTAAAATCAGAGAGCGAGTAGACATAGATGCCTTGCTCATCCTTATGGATGAACCAGACCTGATCCTGACGCAGCAGGCGACGGCAATCGATGAGATTGATATCATGCGCGGTGAAGATGAGCTGCGCTGCGTCATTGAGCTCATTGTTGAAGAGAGCCACGATCGCGCGTGTTAATTTAAAATGAATGCTGCTATCAATCTCATCCACCACGAGAATGCGCCCCTCACTCAGAGCCTCGATGATGTAGCTTGCTAGAGCTGCAATCTTCTTTGTCCCCGTCGAGTCAAAGAGCAGGCTCGGGACGGCGACCCCCTTGTACACGGAGACAAGGCTGAGCTGCTCGGGGATATGCAGCACCTTCTCGGCGGGCATATGAATGTCCTCGGGGTAGACGAGCTTTTGCTGCTCGATGTCCTTGTCGTGCAGAAAGCTCATATCGTCGAGATAGAGATCGGCATTGCGGATAAAGTTCACCACCTTGTCGCAGAGGGCGTTTTCATTCTTGAGAATTTCAATGGTGCGAGAGAGCGGGATATTGTTCATATCCACGATGTCGATACGGGCTGCAAACTGTGTCAAGATGCGCTTTGCCTCATACAAGACATCCCCCGCCTCGGTATCCAGCAGATAGATGAGAATATTATCCGCAGAGAGGATAGGCATGAGCGAAGCATGCTGCTCATTCTCGCAGCGGTAAATCCCCTGCTGGCGGTCGCGCAGAAAGAAGACACGCTCGCGTGGCTCACGCGTCCCCTTCTCGTAAATATGCTCGCAAAAGCGCTCGTACACAAAGCGCTCATCACGCGCATCGAGCGCAAATTGATACTGAAAAAAGCGCCCCTCCTCGACGAAGCGCACGCTCAATTCGCAAAGGGTGCTCTGCGTAAAAAAATTGCTAATCGTGCCCAGCTCCGATTTCTCCAAGACGGATTTGATGACGCGCAGGCACTTGATCAGGCAAGTCTTGCCCGTATTATTCTGTCCGAAGAGCCCCGCTGACTTGAGCACACTGGGCTGCGGCCCGCGCGATAGAAAGAGATGATCGGGGAATTTCTTTATCATCTTTTGCGCCTGAAGAGAGAAATCTATCTCTTCTCCAAAGATGAAACAGTTTTTTGCGCGTAGTTCAAGGAGCATGTCGACGAGGCACTTTCTATCAGTCTAATGAATCCTCCGCTGGCTGTCAATCGCGTAATTTGTCTTGCACGTGTTTACGGAAGACCGCGTATAACACCAATCAAAAATTACTGAGAAATAATCTTGAATTAGCGTAATATTTATTTATAATAAAGAAGCCCCCATGGAACGACGTCGTCTTTTATTCTTAACAGTCATAGGTTGTGCTCTGCTCGCTGCCCTTGTGACGGCGGGCTTCACGTACTACGTTCATTGTTATTTAGAATACACCAAACAAGTATTCTCAACTCGCTTGACCAATATCGGCTACCTCTACCCCATCCCCGCTGATACGCGATGGAGCATCCCTGACCATATTGAGGCAAATTACCCGCAAACCATTATAGGCTATGAGCCCCAGCTCTTTTTGCGCACGCGCGAGCAGGGGGGCTATGAAATATTTTTCTACGCAAACCCTGAGCGCGCGGGTGTCTGCTATGCTGTGCGCGTCTTTGAGCTATCGAGTCGCAAGTTCGTCGAATACGACGATCAGGGGAAGCTCCTCAAGACACGCCCTCTTTCTGACGGGGAGGCACTTTGGGATAGTCAGAGCACGCGTCTTCCTCTACAGAAAGCTCGCCCTCTCATCAGTCTCAGCGGCAATCATCACGCATCCTACGTGATCCGTGTCGAGATCGTGGATCAAGCATCCGAGAAGCTTATCGCGCAAGGTGACTATCTCGTCATTGGCAATAGGCATCCTTAGCTTCACAGCTCTTTTACCTAGCAGAAGGCTGCATCCTCGTGGAGAGGATGCAGCCTTGAGATATTTCTGAGTGCGTATCGTCAGATTAGACGAGACCTTGATCGATCATCGAATCAGCAACCTTGACGAAGCCAGCCATGTTGGCACCTGCGACGTAGTTGGTGAACTCAGCCTTGGAGTCAGCGGAGTATTCGCGAGCGTGGCTGTAGGCGTTGTCATGGATGTTTTTCATGATGCCTTGGAGCTTCGCGTCGACTTCTTCGCGAGTCCAATTGAGGCGCATGC
>CAYJOV010000036.1:0-18597 GCA_964371905.1 uncultured Akkermansia sp.
ATACACTCTTTGCTCGCCAATTCCCCGTTGTTCACCCTACATGCGCGCTGGCACTTCGTCTCTGCCTCACTCCTGAAGATGCAGGTGATCACAAGCTTGGTATCTCCATCGTCGATGAAGACGGTGCTCCTCTTGATCCTAAGATGCCTATCCTCGGTGATCTCAAGGTCGCTCTTCCTGAGGGTGCTTCTTTCCTGACTCGTAACCTGATCATGAACTTCCAAGGCCTTAAGTTCGAAAAGGCTGGCAACTACAGCGTCGACCTTACCCTCGACGGTGAGCTCATCGCTCGCACGCCTCTCCGCCTCGTCGAGGTGGCAGAAGATCAGCCACAAGGCTAATTGATGCTTTTTTTCTTATCTTAAAAGCCCTTTTCTATCAAAGAAAAGGGCTTTTTCGGTTAGCGAATAGGATATCGTCCTTGCCACTAGGGGGATGACCTGCTATCATTGAGCTCACACGAGCATGAAACCATTGAACAAATTAGGTGAGTCTCAAGACGCGCACGGAGGGCTCTGGGAGCTCTGGGAGCGCGACGGGATCCTCACCCTCCTCCAAGACGGTATCCCCTGCGCCTCTTCCTTTACCCATGGGAGTGAGGATATGATGGCAGATGTGGGCATAGCACCCATCACGCGCGCCACGCAGCCTATGATTATGATTGCAGGGCTGGGGTTGGGCTATGGGCTTGCGCGTGTGAGCCAGCAGATCAAGCGCGAGAAGGCCAAGTTCATCATCGCGGAGCCTGTACAGGCCGTCATCGACTGGAATCGCCAGCATGGCGAGAATGCCCCCATCCTGCGCGATGATCCTCGCGTCGAGATTGAGTGCGCCTCAGCGGTGGAGCTCTGCCAAAAGCGCACCGGCTCGCTGCACGCCATCCTGCTCAAGCATACGCATGCGCGTTGCCCTATCAGCGTGCAGGACGCTCAGGCTTTTTTCAACGCGCTCAAGGGCGGCAGTATGCTCGTGATCGCGATAGGCAAGACAGACAAGCGTCTGGAGGGCATCCTGCGCCGCGCGGGCTTTGAGGTGAGCTTTACCCATGTACCCGCGGCCTCCAAGGGCAAGCAGATGAAGCTGCACACGCTTATTTTGGCGCGCCGAGGGCGCTTCGTCCCCTTTGCTCAGCGCAGCACAGAGAAAGGCTGAGCCCTCTAGATCTGAGAACCGACTATCCCCCCCTATTTTATCAGCTGATACTATATTAACCTGAAAACAACCTGCTCCCCACGCTCTGGCACACCCCGCTCGACACCCCAAGGGGACGATCAACAACATCAACAAAAACTATGACTGAACGTCGCATTGTAATCACAGGAATCGGAGCCGTGTCTCCACTGGGCAATACCGCCGAAGACACATGGCAGGCCATGAAGGCTGGCAAGAGTGGCATTTCTCGCATCGAGAGTCTTGACACCTCAGCCTTCGGCATACACATTGCAGGCGAAGTCCGTGACTTTGACCCAACACCCTATTTCCGCAAAGACCCCAAGGCTGTACGCCGTATCGACCGCTATGAGCAGCTCGCGATGTCCGCGGCCGTCATGGCGATGGAAGATGCCGCCCTCGACCCAGAATCCCCCGAGCTCGACAAGGATCGTGTAGGCGTGATGATTGGCTCGGGCATCGGTGGCTTGGGTATTCATGGGGAGAACTATGAGATGCTCATCACCAAGGGACCACGCCGCGTCTCCCCCTTCTGCATCCCCTACATGATCACCAATATGGCCAGCGGCATGGTGAGCATCGACTATGGCTTTGGTGGCCCCAATATGAGCATCTCCACCGCCTGCGCCACCTCGAATCACTGTATCGGTGAGGCGTGGCGTATCATGAAGTTCGGCGATGCGGATGTCATGCTCGTCGGTGGTGCTGAGGCGACCATTCTCCCCATCGGTATCGTGGGCTTTGCGAATATGAAGGCACTCTCCACACGCAATGATGAGCCAGAGCGCGCCTCTCGTCCTTATGACGTAGATCGTGACGGCTTTGTCATGGGTGAGGGTGCTGCTGTGCTCATCCTTGAGACGCTGGAGCATGCGCAGAAGCGCGGTGCACGCATCCTCGCGGAGCTCGTCGGCTACGGTCTGAGTGCTGATGCCTACCACCTGACCTCCCCTGTCCCCGATGGCTCGGGTGCAGCGCGCTGTATGAATATCGCGCTCAAGCACGCAGGCATGCAGCCTACGGATATCCAGTATGTCAACACTCATGGCACATCCACGCCTCTCGGCGACATCTGCGAGACGAATGGCATCAAGAAAACCTTTGGCGACTACGCCACCAACGGACTCGTCATCAGCTCGACCAAGTCGATGACCGGTCACCTCCTCGGAGCAGCGGGCGGCATCGAGCTGCTCGCCTGTATCATGGCGATACGCGACAACTACGTGCCACCTACCATCAACGTCGACAACCAAGATCCCCAGTGCGATCTCGATGTCTGCGCCAATGAGGGTCGTAGCATGCAGGTGGATGCGGCTCTGAGCAATTCCTTTGGCTTTGGCGGGCACAATGCCTCGCTCATCGTCAAGCGCTTCGAAGCATAAGCTCTCAGGGGAGAATCCCTCCCCTCCCGCGCTATCAGTGCTACATCCTGATAGCTCACGCGCGGCGGTCGCCTCTCGGGGCGGACGCTGCGCGCACCCTTCACCAATAGCGGTGGGAATGACCTGCTGCTCTGCCGTGACCGTATCACTTATTATTACCCTATCACCACCCTACCATCTCGTGAATACGTCTTCTCCTTGCCATTCAAAATCCACCCTTAGCGGCAAAAAGCTCTATCTCTTGTGGCTCATCTTGAGCCTGAGCAATGCCCTCTTTCAGTACCTATCTACACTGAGCTCATGGCTGAGTGACTGGTGCACGGTCCTTGTCCGTCATTTGGCGCAGTTTACAGGTATGGAAAAGGCTTTGAAAGCAGAGGCTCTTACAGCGGAGAGTGTCCTCTATCCCTCCGTGCTTCTCGCATGCTACATGACATTGGTCTTCCTACGCGAGTCGCGTGCAGCGGCGCGTATGCACCTCTGCATCGTGCTGCTGATGTGCCTGATGTTTGCCCCCTTTGTCGGACTCATGTGGGGGGCATCTCTGCCTATCGTGGCTCCTACCGTAGGCTTGCTTTTTCTGTACTTCCTTCACATCGCCTTGCCGAGCAGCACGCAGAGCTGAGGCTCTTTATCCATGAATGCCCTTGATTATCCACAAGCTCTCAAGCAGCTCGTCGCGCAGCTCAAGCGCATGCCAGGTGTGGGTAGTCGAGGGGCGGAGCGTCTCGCGCTGTGGTTTATGCAGCAGGGGCGCAATGAGGCGCAGCAGCTCGCGCAGGCGCTTGTCCTCTGCGGGGAGCAGCTCGATTACTGCCCTATCTGCGGATTTTTCGCCCAGAAAGGGCAGCATTGCACAGCCTGCGATAGTCCTGAGCGGCACATAGCTCAAATATGCGTCGTCGAGCAGCCTACGGATGTGCTGCCCATTGAGCGCTGCGGTATCTACCGCGGGCTCTATCATTGTCTCGGTGGCAAGATCTCCCCCCTCGACGGCGTCATGCCCGAGGATCTTGCCATCACCAAGCTCCAAGAGCGCGTCGCCAGTCAGGACGGCTGTGAGGTCATCCTCGCGCTAGGGAGTGATGTCGAGGGGGAGGCGACGACCCTCTACCTCGCCGATATGCTCGCCGAGCTCCCCTGCCGCGTCACGCGCCTCGCGCAGGGCATGCCCGCTGGAGCGGGACTCGGGCATGCCGATGCCGTGACACTCATGCGCGCCTTTGAAGGACGCCTGGGTCTAGGACAATAGGGCGCTCGCGAGCCCCGTCGTCTTAGAATCGACCATTCTTGTATTCTATCTAGACATAGCCTAGCTTTCATAAACGCGTGAAATAATTATCGTTAGGTGATTTATGGTTGCCTTGGTGGTATTTTTTTGCTATCCTGAAAGAAAATCCATATATTTATTCCATAGACATGAAACTTACTATTAACTTATTGATTAGGAAGGCGTTACTCTTAGCTATAGCTATCAGTAGTGTGAACACCGCAATGGCTGAACCCGTCATTGCTGACATGAGCACGGTAACGAGTGGTACGCCATTCGCGGATACTACAGATAATGAAGGTATCATCCTTGATTATACAGGAGGGTATACAGGAGGGGGGATAAAATCTTTTACCTCGACAACAGGTATTTATATCAAAGACGCATTAGCAGGTGGGGCTTCTGGTAATGGTGCTCTTTACATGATTGGCGATCTCCATGATTACACCGATTTGGAGGACTTAGATGGCTATGTAGCTCCTACGGACGCCGACTCAGGTGATATTCAGTACAGAATGCAAAGCGGCGGTGATCTAAGCCACGCCGATATTTACTACGGTGATCATAGCGAGTTCTCGGGAAGGTTCTTGATGGCTACTGCGAGCACGGGGCAAGTCAAGGATTTCTTCTTTGGGAATGCCACCGATGCTTCGAGCAATATGACAAATATAGCGGGCATAGGCGCGATTGAGTTTGGACTCCGCGCTGGCGTAGCAGGTGCAAGCAACACATCGGGTACTGATCTCGCGAATAACTCAGTGGGCAATATCAGCTTCTTCTATTCGGGGACTGCTTCCATTACCAATAGTCATATCAATGCGAATAACATCACCCTGAATGGCGCAGCTTCGGGAAGTATCACCTCAGACAATTTTAAAACAAGCCAAAACGCAGCTGGTAGCAATGGGGCGACCTATACCATCACGTCGGAGCTTAATATAAATGAGCTCATCCTCAACGACGGCAGTGATGTTATTCTCCAAGATAAGGCGACGTCTATCTCGACGATGTCCATCTCGGCTGTGAGATTTGCCCATGCGAACAGCACACTCACTATTGGCACAGGTGCTGCGACGATCGGCACGCTTCATATGACCGCGGCAGGCTCGAGCTTGTCCGTCACTGCAGCTGGCTCAAGCATTGCAGATATTAACTTTGTCCATGCGGGCAATGCTGTCAGCATCGCAGCAGGTGGCGCGCTGACGCTCACAGGCACTCAGACGCTACTCGGAGCTGGGCAGATAGATGTAGCCGGTACGCTCAACCTCGACGCTACTGTGCAATTCGACATCAGTGGGGTTGACAACTCTCTCTGGCAGGTCAGCGGCAATACCTACACGCTGCAGCTCATCGACATCATCGAGGGTGGTACATTGAATGGCTTTACTGGTCTGAATCAGAATGATAATCTGATCTTTGCAGGCAGCTCCATCTACGACATCACCTTTGACGAATTTGGGGCGATCTCTTATACAAGAAATGCGAAGGATCTCCAGTGGGGCGGTGGCTCGGCTAGCTGGAATACGACGGACGCAGAATGGCTCGAAGGCTCTACAGAGAGCGCATTCACCCAGGGTGACAACGTCACATTCGGAGCATCCTCGGATATGGAGAATGTGATCACCATCGTAGGCGCGATCTCCGCCGAGGCTATCACGGTGGATAGCGATCAGAACTACACCTTCGGAGGCGATGGTAGCCTCGCTGACCCAGCCAGTCTCGTGAAGAGTGGTACGGGCACGCTGACCATCAGTACAGAGAATACCTTTAGCGGAGGCACGACTCTCAATGAGGGCACACTGCGCATCAATAGCAGCGAAGCTCTAGGGACTGGTGAGCTCACGATCAACGGGGGTACGCTCGGATTCTTCGGCAGTGAGACTGTGACCCTCGACTCAAGCAAGATCAATCTCACAAGTGGTGCTCTCAATATCAATCTAGAGACGAATGCCGCGATCACGGGCAGTGCGAGCCTAGGCACGCATACATTGAATGTGACTGGTACAGGGACACTGGAGTACACGGACTGGGCAAGTATGAGCTCGGTCAATGTAGACGCTGGCGCGACTGTGAATTTCTCCAGTGCGAGTAGCAGTAGCAACAACGAGAAAGCGATCATGGGCGATGGACAAATTATCATCGGTTTTAGTGCTCTGTGGGGGTCGCGTCTGAAGCTTGATTCGGCGAATCTCTTTACAGGTGACCTGAAGCTCGACAGCGTTGCTCAGACTTACTTTAATATCACTGGTGGTGATGACTCGGCCCGCATGGGTCTCACCATGGTTGCTGGAGCAGATCTCGTCTTATTCGCATCATCACACTCAACACTCTATCTCAATGAACTATCTGGCGAAGGTCTCTTCCGCTACGACTGGGGCACCAATAGCACGATGAAGCGCAGCATTGATCTTGAGATGAGCGCGAATAATACATTCGACGGTACCTTCTCTCATGATGCTGATCGTATGGGTAGTTTTACCGTAAGCTCTGTAGAAGAGGAGGTATTCAACTTCACCATGAATAAAAATGGCTACACCGATGGCACATCAGCTCACCTCAATATTGAGAATGCGAAGGTTATTTTCTTTAATAGTGCCGACTGGCGGGGCGCGATCAACCTCCAGCAAAGCAGCTCCGAGCTTCATTACTCAGGAAACGACTACACGCGTAGCGCAAGCATGGGCGCGATCACGGGGCTTGGCACTCTGCACATTGATGCGAATGTGACTTTGCAAGGTGCCAATACCTACTCTGGTGGCACTGTCATCCACAGTGATAGCCTCACGGTGGAGCATGTCGATGCGATCGGTAGCGGTAGCGTTAGGATGTTAGGAGGTAGTCTGGATCTCAACGGTCTTGCCATTGATAACGCGGTGAGGATCGATGCTGCAGGAGCGAGCATCTCGGGATTCTCCGGCTACACAGGAGCCTTGACTGTTGCGGCAAACCTGACGGTCACGGATAGACTCGCCGCTGGAAGCATCAGTGTGGAGACAGGCGCTAGCCTGACCTTGAATGGTGAGTGGGACTATAGCTCCCTGATCAGCAATGAGGGCTCACTCACATTCGGCAGTGATCTCATCATTGATCTGACGGATATCTCCTTTATCACGACTGATAATATGAACTACACCCTCACTCTCTTTGAAGGCGCAGGATCTAGTGAGCTTACAGCTTGGCTAGGCGCAGGTGGTGAGGTAGATCTCAGCAAGCTCACCGGTGAGGCAGAGGGATATACCTACAGCTACAGCAATGGCGTGCTGAGCTATAGCACGGGTGAAATATACATCCCCGATGGCAATGATCAAACAATCAATGGCTCTTCAACTCCCAACATCACCCTTGGTGGCGATACTGCCGAGGCTATTCTTGGAAATGGATTCGGCCAAGCCGCAGATTCTACCATCACAGGTAGCGGTACGGTAATCGTAGCCGATGGTGCGACAGTCACCTTGGGAGAAGCCAATGACTACTCGGGTGGCACAGAACTGCGCGCAGGCGCGATCGTCAATGTCGGCACAGAGGGAGCCTTGGGTACAGGCAGCATCCTGAGCCAAGGTAATAGCCAGATCGTCATCGAGGCGGGAGCTAGCATGGATAACAATGTAGAATTCGAAGGCGCGGGTCAAGTGAGTGCAGGCGTCCTCACGGCTAGCGCTAGCGAAGCAGGAGCGTCTATTATGGCCGCTGACGGGAGCGATCTGCGCATCCAGCATGATGCGAGCGGTGCCGGTAGCATCATGAATGCTGTGCTGACTGATATGGCGGTCACGCTCGCCATGGATGGCGAAGGCAGCATCAGCAACACCACCTTGATCAACACCGATATCACGCTCGGACTAGGCGCGACCTTGACGATGACAAACAGCGTCCAGGGCATAGGCTCTACCATCTCGAATGCTGACGCAAAGCTCATTCTCCAGAATCACAAGATTCAGGTCTCTTCTGCCATGGGTGGAGGCTTGACCATCAACGATGCGACGCAAAGCATCGTAACGCAGGAGGGTGGCACGCATGACATGAATGTCTATAGCCTTACCTCGATTGACGTCGCGGATGCGACGCTCGGAGGCACGCTCACGCTCGACGTAGTGCTCGTGTCAGAGTACGGTGAATTCGAAGCACTGGCGAAGGGCGGTGAGTTCATCGCCTTTGAGCTTGTGGGGATCGGAGAAGATGATTTCACGGGCTCGTATCTCAATGTGGAGATCAACATCTATGATGGTAGTCTAGATACACTGGCGCATACGTACACACCTTTCGGTTACTCCTCGTCTGAAGGAGGTAATCTCGTATTCTATATCCCTGAGCCCAGCACAGCAACGCTGAGCCTGCTTGCTCTCACTGGCTTGCTGGCACGTCGCCGTCGCAAGACAGAGAATTAATCTCTAGAGAGAAATCATTGATCCACTTATATGTCTTAGATTTATTCTCTAGGTCAGTGTAAGTTCTTTCACTCGATGAGGACTCGTTCATGGGCTAGGTGCGCGCGATCGCGCACCTAGCCCCCTTCTTTGGCAGGGCTTGACTTTCTCGCTGTTACTCTTTAATGGGTACCCCTATCCCGTGTTCTTATCTTACCGTTGCACGCGATGAATATCAAAAGCGAAAGAGGGTGAGATTTCGTGTTATACAAAAGATAGCTTTCTTTTGCATATCTTTACCAATTGCGTATTTAATTCATCTTTAGCGAATTAGACGGAATTCCTAAATAAAATTATTTCTAACAAAAATTGAGGATAATTATTTTTCCATCCTGAGCGATAGGGGGAGTGATGTAGTACACGAGTAGATCAGTATTGATATTTAGGGTGTTATATTAACATATCCGAAAAAACTTCACATAGTAGAGGGGAGAAGGGAGGACTATACTATTACAATACTTGTTTCTGTAAATTTCACTACGCACCTTAAGGGCTTATTTTAAGTGATTAGGCATTTTTTAAAAATGCATTTTTGAAGTTTTAATTTAATTTGGATACGCAAATCGGCAGAGTATAACTCATATTGTGCTTGGATACGTGATCTATTCTGCTATAATGGCGGACATGCTTCATGCTTATCTTCGTCACAGCTGCGTGCTCGCCTTGAGTGCGCTTGGACTCACACTGAGCTCCTGCCAGAGTCCCCCGATGAATTACGCGAACTACGCCCGCTATTCCGAGGGGAGTGCCCCCCTGAGCTGGGATGCCTCACTGCGCCGCGCGATCGCCACCTTCGACGCACAGTCACGCGTACAGGGGAGTGGCGCGTACAGCACGCGTCCCGAGGCGCAGATGGCGCTGCACTCGACATTCGACTTTGCGCGAGATGAGCCTGATTTGTACTTCTACCCCCAGCGCATTGCGCCCTCCTACTGCTCGGGGGCGGTGCATGCGGCCGTGCTCGCGGGCTTGATGAATTGGGATGCCACGCGCCCCGACTTTGCCTTCACCGAGGAGCAATGGCAGCATCTCGTACCCCGCGCGTGCGAGGACGGGGAGCGCGTCTGGGGCTGGGCGAATGCGAATGGCCCTGGCTATGCCGTACTCGTCCACGCACTCGGTGCTGGCTATAGCTTTACGAGCCCCAGTCAGGCGCGCCCACTGGACATCGTCAAGATGTGGTGGACGGATGACATCGGTGGTGCGGAGCGCGGGCATCTCGCCATCCTCATCGCCAATAAGCGCGACGAGATCGTCATCTGGGGCTCGCATGACAAGGATGATCAGGGGCGCGAGGGCATCTACTACAAGACCATCCCCAAGAGCAAGATCAAGCGCATCCTCTTCACTCGCATCACGCAGCCCGAGGCCTTTGCGCGTGCGAAAGACATCAGCTACAACTCATGGCTCAATGGACTGCTACGCCAGCCCACCAGCTGGGCAGAATGCCTGAGGCGTGCCGGTATCCGATGATGCCCTATGCAGCCCCACGGCAGCTCTTAGCCCTGATCGTCAGCGAGACCTCGTAGCTCCCAGTAGCAGGCGAGCGTCTCACTCATGGGGGCTCCCCAGCCATGGCGGAAGCACTCGGCGAGCTTGAGCGCGGCAGCGCGATGCCCACGGTAGGCTGCGCGCTCCAAGCAGCTCACCGCTCCCGCCTCATCCTTGAGACAGCCCACCCCCTTGAGGTAGCACTTGCCCAGCGCGTAGAGCGCGTCTACGTCTCCTCGCTGCGCCGCGAGATCGTAGTAGTACAGAGCCTGCTCATAGTCGCGCGGGTAGCCACCGCGCCCCCGCTGATAGCACCTAGCAAGGCGCATGTAGTGAGCGGTGGGATTAGGTGGCGGGGGGCTCTCCATGGCGTTAAAATTCTTTTTTGGAGAACAGCCAAGTCGCAATCAGCAGGTGAAAGCCGCAATAAGCCCCTGTGATGAGCCCCAGCTCCCCTAGCCTGCCCCAGCTCAGCGCGATGCCAGAGCTCGCCTGATCTGCAGCCGTATAGAGGCTAAAGTCGGGCACGAGAAGGGAGAATATATAAGAGCTCGACTGCAGCAGCGAGCTCACCCCCAGCTGATCGGAGCTGATGGCAATAGCCTCAAAAAACTGCGCTTGGAAGGTCCCTACAAAGTAGAAGCCCAGACTCAGCACCATGCTCACGATCGTCCCGCTGGTAAAGCAGGAGATGAGCAAGCACATGCTCGTGAGCACACTCCAGCCCATGAAGGAGAGCAGCAGTGCGCGCTGCACATTCATCGTCGCGCCCGCCTCGGAGAGCTGCTGCAAGTAGGGGGCGATCTGCTCGCTGCTCATGCCTCGCTGGCTGAGCACCTCCACGATCTGGGAGGCGAGCTGCTGCTCACGCCAGAGCAGTACTGAGCTCATGAGTCCATCCATCACCAGCAGCATGAGCCCCATGAGGGCGAGCACGCCGAGCATCTTGCCGAGCAAGTAATCGAGGCGCGGCACAGGCTTGCAGAGGATGGTGTAGAGGATACGGTCCTCGGCATCGCGAGGGATGAGTAGAGCTGTGGCCGAGACGCAAAAGATCACCCCAAAGAGCTGCATGCAGCCCGTGCCAATATTCTTGATGAGCTCTAGCTGTCCTATGCCGCTGTACTCTACCCCGAGCGAGCCGTGGTAGGGGATGAACTGCAAGAGCAGAAAGCTGACGACAAGCGCTGCGAGCACCACAAAGAGCCGCATGCGCACCAGCTGGGTAAAAGTCACCGACGCGAGTGCCCCCACCCGACGTGGCGAGGGCAGTAGAGAAAGCAGAGCTGCCATGGAGCGCGTATCACTCATGGAGAGGGGGTCAGCGTGGGCTTATTGACGCGGGGACTGCTCCCCCTCCTCGATGAGCTTCCAAAAGGAGCGAGAGTTGCTCAGCTTGTGATCCTCTGAGCCTCCCATTTTGGAACGGAAGAGAAAGTCGCGCAGAGAATTCGCATGCAAGATACGCTGCACGATTACCGTATCCTCATCCTCGACGGTAAAGTACACACGATAATCTTGTAAGCGGTAGCGGTAGAGCTTTTTACCCTCACGCTCAACGATGCCAAAGCTATGCTCCGCTGAGACCTGATTGAGGCTGTGCTCATCGACTTGGAAGGAGTCCATGAGGCTGAGCTGATCTGTCGTAGGGAGAGCAGAAATCTCTGCCGCACTAATTTTATTAAAAACTATTTGATGCACACAAAAAGTATATCATATCGCCCTTTTTAAGGCAAGCTCGTTTTGATTCATACATTCTCTAGCGATGCCAACCTCGTCTATTGATACTGCGAATCTAGAAAAACAACAAAAAATCCGACAATAATACATTAATGCATATTCCTATGTAAATCGTTGACTTTTAAGATACAAAGATAACGAATGTCTAATTGCAGTATGACCTAATATTATTAGTTTTAATATGCAACAATATAAGCGGATTAAAAATGTTGACATTTAAATTGCGCTTGCTAGAATGGGGATGTGCGACACAAAGAGCACGTCGCACTCTCTCTCTTCACTCTTCTCACTGAGCTCTTCTCTTTTCCTCTATCTTATCAATAATTTAATATGAGTAATAAAATCCGTCTCTCGCTCGCAACCACGCTTTCTGTGGTTGGTCTCTCTCTGGGTAGTGTTACACAAGCAAGTACTCCAGCTATTCAGCTCGTCCCGCTAGCGAGTGGCGCGTCAGTCATGGACTCAGGTGCTGCAGCCTCTGCCAAGAGAGCGCAAAACTCCCTTGATGAGATCAAGCGATTCTACAATCTTCTCGACGATAGCAGCCATCGCCCCACCCTAGAGAAGGCGAAGAACTACGCCAAGACCGCCCACAAGGCAGCGCACCATAAGAAGAGAATCTACTCGACCAAATCGCTCTACAGAAATGAGACGGCTCAGTGCGCAGATTCCCTAGCCGAGGCGGCAGCTGATGCCACCGCCGCAAGTGCCGCCGCCCTCAAGGCGACGCAATTTGCCAAGGTCGCACAGAACAACCACCACGTGACCGCCGTGCTCCCTCAGGCCACCGCCTACGCGCAGCAAGCCCAGCTCGCAGCTAATGAGGCAGACCAAGCCTTCAACCAAGCCGTCCAAGCCTACGCAAGCCTGCAGAGCGATGCCTCAGGTGCCGTAAAGAGCACGAGTGCCGCCGCCAGCAAGGCGACCAGCAGCTATGCACGCGCGCTCAAGGCGGGGGGTAGCGCAGGTGATCTGATCTTTTACGCCACCCCACAGGGTGCCAAGTACGCAGCTGAGAGCAAAAAGGGCAGAAGATTGCTCGATCCCACAGGCCTCGATCTGCTCACCCTAGAAGATCTCGATCTCAGCCCCAAGCGTCGCTGGTGGGTCGAGGTAGGTGTCTCGGGAGGTGTCAGCAATGATGTCCCCTTCCTCGATCACTACGGCTTGGACTCGGCCCCCGTTTTTGGTGCAGATGTCACCATTGGTCGTGATATTGGCAGCAGCAAGTTCTCCCTGAATCTGCGTGCGAATTACTTCGCAGGTGATAGCAGCTCCTCGGACGAGGTGCGCTCCGCTGACTATGACCTCAGTGGCTTCATGCTCATGCCTGGTGTACGCTATCGTGAGCGCATCGCTGACAATCTCTACTTCTTTGCAGGCTTCAACATCGGTATGGCCTCCTTTGACATCACGCAGAATATCAACCACGGAGGCACAGTGATCAACTACAGTGGCGATCAGATCGTCTTTGGCAGCAGTATTGATGTCGGTGTCGACTACCGCATCAATGAGCGCATGAAGATCTTTGCCAACTACTACTTCTTTGGCGTCCCCAATGCGCCCGCGATGAAGCAGTCCACCAACGTATCTACCTACACGAGCTCCTTCAAGCCTGACAACATGTTCATGCACACGCTGCGCTGCGGTGTGAGATACAGCTTCTAATTCCCATTTTTGTTCCAACAAGTTGAGAGACCGCCCTTTGCTTATGCGAAGGGCGGTTTTTGCTACGCCAGACATGGCGCAGTCACTGGGGTGAGAGTCCCCAATGAGCCGCGATCAAGTACAATCTGGTATCAAGTAGATTTCTCACACTTGCTTCGTCTCAATTTGCACCATTCACTCCTGCCAAAGTAGTAATCTCCGTGCACAGCTACTTTATTACTCTGGCTGCTTTTCGTCTTGATGCTTCACCTCGCGGCTCGAAATAATCTGCAATTCACGCGCACTATTATACAACAGAAAACATCACCACATCAACCGAATCGCACTAAGAGACAGATTAAAAAGATGCTACACTCTACGCTTGCTAAACTCTTGCCCATTGATGTAAAATGATAAAGTTATGAATTCATTCACCGCACCTAGCCTTGCCACACTCGCGCTCGTCGCCCCCAGCCTCGTCAGCGCAGCATGGCAGACCGATCTTCCCGCCGCCCAAGAGCAGGCGGCCGCAGAGGGGAAGAAAGTACTCGTCCTCTTCACAGGCTCCGACTGGTGCCCTCCCTGCATCGCACTCAAGAAGAATGTCCTCAGCCAGCCCAGCTTTGAGGCCTACGCCAAGGAGCACTTCATCCTCGTCGAGCTCGACTTCCCCCGCAGGCCCGCCTCGCCGAACGCACTCGCGGCGAATAAAAAAATACAGAAGAAGTACAATGTGACGGGCTTTCCCACCCTGCTCGCGCTCAGCCCCGAGGGTGTCGCCATCGCGGGCTTTGTTGGAGGAGTCGCCAGCCTCTCGGAGATCGAGGAAAGGCTCAGTACTGCGACCGCACCGAGCAAGGAGGTAGCCGATGCCCTCGAAGGGCTCTCCTCTGAATCGGCCATCTCGCGCGCCGAGGCCTATATGGCTCTCCTCCCCGCCCTGCCCAAGGATGTCATGAAGCACAATGCCTTCCTTGAACCCATACTCGACGACCTCGTCGCTGAGGCCGAGAAGGAGCAAGCGACGAAGCAAGATCAACTCGACGATGAGGGAGCGCCAGAGGAGGAGGCTGCAGCTGAGGAAGAGCTCAGCGAGGTTGAGATCTATATCAAGGAGCTCGATGAGCTTGGCGAGAATTACAAAGCCATCCTCGAGTACTGCGAGGAGAAGCGCGCTCAAAAAGATCATGAGTCGCACCTCAAATTGCTCTTCCACTCCCAGAAGGTGAACGCTCTGGTCAACCTCGCGAGCGATGAAGATCAAGTCCAGAAGCTGCGCAGCTACATCACCGAGATCGCCATCCCTGAGCTCAAGGAGGACTTCCCCGATGAGTGCAAGGAGCTCCAAGAGATAGCCGATGATCTCAGTGATCCCGATGTGGTCAAGGAGCTCATCGAGGAGAATAGCGCGAACTAAGCCCCCTACCCCTTCACCCCCTTTTCTCAACCAGCCTGTAGATTCTTTTGACCTTATTGCGTTCTTGCTCATAGAGGCCGCTGCCTCGTCTCAAAAACATCATTAACAATAGAATACTCATGAACAATCCCCTCTATCTCCTCGCCCCCCTCCTCGCGATCACCCTCTGCCTCCCCGCCGAGGCGCAGCGCGGAGGTCATCGCCATCATCACCGTGGCCACCACCACCGCCATCATGTGCGTCCCTGCCCCCCTGTGCGCGTCGTGCATCCCCGCCACGTGGTGGTGAGACATCCCGTCATCGTGCACCCGCGCCCTGTGCGCGTCGTGCGTCCCGTCTATGTGCCACCCCCAGTCTATGTCGAGCGTCCTGTCTACGTCGATAGACCTGTGTATGTGGATAGACCCGTCTACGTCGAGCCCGAGGTGCGCGAGCAGCCCCCGCAGGGTGAGTTCTACAAATAAAGAATGCAGCCCCGCGCTGCCCCTAAGCCACAAAAAAGCCGTCTCCCCGAGGAGGCGGCTTTTTTGTGTTGTTCTAAGCAGATGAAAGAATCAGCGTGAGTAGTTCACAGGCTCTTCGGTGATGGTGACATCGTGGGGGTGGCTCTCCTTGAGCCCTCCCGAGGTGATGCGTACAAAGCGTGCGTTGGCGCGCAGCTCATCGAGCGTGCGTGCTCCGAGGTAGCCCATGCCCGAGCGTACACCGCCGACGAGCTGGAAGAGCACGTCTCCGAGCATGCCCTTGTAGGGGACACGTGCCTCGACGCCCTCGGCGACCATCTTGCCGCTGGCATTCTGCCCATAGCGGTCTCCTGAGCCCGCCTGCATCGCTCCGAGTGAGCCCATGCCTCGGTAGGTCTTGAAGTAGCGACCCTGATGGTGCACGACCATACCGGGGCTTTCTTCGCAGCCAGCGAGCATGCCGCCCATCATGATGAGGTCAGCGCCTGCGGCGAGTGCCTTGACGACATCGCCCGAGTAGCGTATGCCACCATCGGCGATGACGGTGATGCCCGCAGGGCGTGCGACCTTGGCCACCTCTTGGATGGCGGTGAATTGGGGCATGCCGACACCCGCGATGACGCGTGTCGTGCAGATCGAGCCAGGGCCTACCCCTACCTTGATCGCGCTGGCACCGGCGGCGATGAGGTCGCGTGCGCCGTCCTGCGTGACGACATTGCCCGCAACGACGGGCTTGTCCGAGAGCTCGCGGAGCTTGGAGATGACCTCGAGCACGCGGGTGGTGTGACCCGTGGCGGCATCAATAAAGAGCGCGTCAGCACCCGCCTCAAGGAGGGCTTGGGCGCGCTCAAGGAACTCGGGACCAGGTCCCACGGCGGCACCGCAGCGTAGGCGGCCGAACTCGTCCTTGGAGGAGCCTTGGAAGAACTCACGCTTGCGGATGTCCGTCTCGGTGATGAGACCTGCGAGATGCCCCTCCGCGTCGATGAGGGGGAGCTTCTCGATACGGTTGGCATAAATAATTTTGCGTGCCTCTTCGGGGGTCGTGCTGGGAGCTCCTGTGATGAGTCGCTCTAGAGGGGTCATGGTGTCGGAGACCAGCATGGCCTCGAGCTCAGAGCCTTCAAAGACGCGCATGTCGCGCCCCGTGATGATGCCCTCGAGCTTGCCGTTCTCATCCACGACGGGGAAGCCTGAGAAGCCGCAGTCGTCCATGATGCGCTTCACCCCGCTGAGACGCATGTTCTTGGTCACGGTGATGGGCTTGGTGATGACGGCATTTTCGAATCGCTTCACACGCGCCACGAGGGCGGCTTGATCCTCGATGCGGTTGTTGCGGTGGATGACGCCGAGTCCGCCCTCGCGTGCCATGGCAATGGCCATCTCTGCCTCGGTCACGGTGTCCATGGGGGCGGAGAGCACAGGGAGGCGCAGGGAAAATTTCTCCACCAATTGGGAGGAAGGGTCTGCCTCGCTGGGCAGCATCGCACTCAGGCTAGGTAGCAGAAGTACGTCGTCAAATGTTAATCCAAGTTGTATCTCGTCCATGTCCTAGGCTAGCTGAAAAGGGGGGACGTGGCAAGCCCAAAGTCGAAAAAAATCTGTCAAGCCTCTTCCCCCTTTCCCAAACTCACAAGACGATTAACTCAAGCTTGCCCAGCGTCTCTTCCTGCCGACCGGGCACATAGCAGTCTGCCCACACACCCAGCCCGCGGCGCGGTCTATTGTAGTACTCGCGTATGACCTCGCCCGTGCCGCGCAGCACGAGGGCGTAGCGTGGCTTGCGCTCACTCTGGGCTGTGGGGTGCGCGCTGGTGAAGTCGTCACAGCGCGTGCGCGGTGTCTCGTCAGCGATGCCCAGCTGGGCGCAGTAGTGCTTCCAGATAGGCCCATGTCCACGCGCTCTGTGATGCGTCATCGCCAGCGCGTGGGCGAGCTCGTGGCGCAGGATGCGATCGATGCGATGATGCTCCTGCTCATGAGGGAGGTAGTGCTGGACAAAGGGGGCGGAGAGGCTGATGCATCGCTTCGCATACTGGCAACTGCCGAGCCGCCTCACGGCTCTATCCCAGATGAATCGCCAGTCGTGCAGCCCCAGCGCGTCGAGGTAGTGACGCGCTTGCTCTTCAATATGCTCATGCCCTCTCCATGGCAGAGAGGGCGGGGGCAGGGTGACGTCCATAAGACGCGGGGGCGCGGGCAAGGGGTGAGGGATTACTTGCGACCTGCGGCTTTCTCCTCCAGCTTGGTGCGCACGAGGCCTTCGATCTCGGCGTAGAGCGCCTCGTTGTTGCGCAGCGCGTCCTTGGTGCTGTCGCGACCTTGGGCGAGCTGGCTGCCATTGTAGCTGAACCATGAGCCGCGCTTCTGCACGACGTCGAATTCCATGGCGAGGTCGAGCAGGCTGCCCACAGACGAGATGCCCTCATTGTACATGATGTCAAACTCACACTCGGTGAAGGGGGGCGCGACCTTGTTCTTGACCACCTTGAGCTTCGTACGATTGCCCGAGACGCTGCCGTCGGTGCCCTTGATCTGACCGATGCGGCGGATGTCGCAGCGCACGGAGGCGTAGAACTTCAACGCGCGACCACCGGGGGTGGTCTCGGGATTGCCAAACATGACGCCGATCTTCTCGCGGATTTGGTTCGTAAAGATGCACACGGTGCGCGCCTTGGAGATCATGGAGGTGAGCTTGCGCAGCGCGGCACTCATGAGACGTGCCTGCGCGCCCACGGTGCTATCACCGATGTCTCCCTCGAGCTCCTGCTTGGTGACGAGTGCGGCGACGGAGTCGAGCACGATGACGTCGATGGCATTGGAGCGTACGAGGGCTTCGCAGATCTGCAGGGCCTCCTCGCCGCTGCTGGGCTGGGAGATGAGCAGGTCATCGAGCTTCACCCCGAGCTTGGCAGCATAGGAGGGGTCGAGCGCGTGCTCAACGTCGATGAAAGCGGCAAGCCCTCCCGCGCGCTGTGCCTGAGCAATAGCGGTGAGGGTGAGTGTGGTTTTACCCGATGATTCAGGACCATAGACCTCGATGATGCGTCCGCGGGGGAAGCCGCCGACACCGAGAGCGCGGTCGATGAGCAGATTGCCCGTAGGGATGACCTCGACCTCCATGGTCTTGCGGTCGCCGAGGCGCATGATGGCACTCTCGCCAAAGTCTTTTTGGATTTGAAGAATCGCGCTATCCAGAGCGCGTTGGCGGGTGGCTTGGAGCTTGTCTTGGTCGGAGGGTGCGGCGCACATAGAATGGTCGTGATGAGGGGGTGAATGCGAAAAATGCCCAAAGAAAAGCTCTGGGCGACGTTGTCAGCCTTAGAGTACAATTTATCCCCCAGAGTGGCAAGCAAAATCACCTCTTAGGGGATGATAGCGCATACCTTATTTATTCTCTATCGACAAGGGCTTGTTTGAATTCACGTCGCCCCATTATATGTTAGAAAAACAAGACGTTATACATCATTTATCGCTTGATTTATTCCCGCTTATCTGGTATTTTTAAGTAAAATTTAGTTAGTTATCCTACCTCGACATGAAATTACACATCCCCTCAAAACTACGGGCAGCCTTGCTTGCGAGCATGGTC
>CAYJOV010000037.1:0-17778 GCA_964371905.1 uncultured Akkermansia sp.
ACCAAAATTCCTTGCAAAAAACTACGAGCTATATCATCAAGTGGCATATTAAAACTTATATATCACAGGGAAATGGAGCTGTCAATGTGATTTCTTTTAATACAAACGAGCTCTTTTTGCAGATTATTTTCCCCGCAGTTATGAAATTTTCAGCTTCTAACAAACTGCTAATCAGCACTCCTTTTTTCATGTGACGATTCCGCTACACAAAAGCGTGCGAACGTGGCAATTCATTCACCAAGGGAATCTTGCAAAAAAACGCCTCCTGCTGTTTACTAAGGACATCGAAGCGCTGCTTTGATCCAATAATACAATCACGCATATGAAAAACAAGACCCTCATGACCCTCGCCCTCGCTCTCGGTAGCGTGGCTCTCGGCCAAGGAAAAGAACTTGCAGCTCCCCTCGCCATCAACACGACTACTACAGCCGCTCCCGCAGCCGCTGAGCCAGCCGCAGACTTCAACTTCCTCGAGTGGCTTCCTGAGCGCTTCGCTTGGTTTGACGCAGAGCGCGACAACGCGGAGAATCCCTACATTCAAGAGTTCAACGTCAGCTTCCGCGCCCAGTGGCAGATGAACTGGCTCGACCCCTCCAATGACGATCGCCTCAAGGGTGGCGATGACTACAACAGCGAATTCCGCCGCTTCCGTCTCGGCGCGAACGCCAAACTTTTCAATCGTTTCAAGGTGAAAGCCGTCTGGAACATCGGCGGTCTCAAGGATGCCGACAAGTACAGCAACGGTGAATGGGTGACCGGCCAGACCTCTGGCTCACTCGACGAGCTCGTCGTCTCGGGCACATTCAAGCCCGTCACCATCGAAGTCGGTAAGCTCAAGGCTGCCTACCTCGCCGAATACGCCACCTCCAGCTCCAAGATCAACACGATCGAGCGCTCCGGCATCACGAATCAACTCGCCGCCGACAAGCTCTGGGGTATCTCCATCAAGAACAGCGACAAGAAGGCCAAGTACGGCTGGCAGCTCGGTGTCTGGGCGAACAGCGCACGTGACAACCAGTGGCAGAATCCCTCCCTCAGTGACGACTCCTCCTACATGCTGGGAGCCCAAGTCAGCATGGCGACAGGCAACACAGGCCGCCTGACACTCGCCTACATGCACAGCTTTGCCGAGCTCGACGCGAGCGGTGATGTGGCTACAGGCTCTGACATCGACTACAATGGCCCCGGTGCCAAGGACGTGATCTCTCTGAGCTGGATTGGTAAGAAGGACAAGATGACACTGCTTGCCGACGCGATCGCTGGCTTTGACGTCATCGGTGGTGACGCAGGCGCGGACAATGTCTTTGGCCTCGTGCTCATCCCAACCTACCGCATCAGCCCCCACTTCGAAGCCATCTTCCGCTACCAGCTCTCCGCTGGCTCGAATGCGGCCAAGTGCTACAAGAACTACTACACGGAGAACTCCACCTACTCCAGCACCTCGGATCTCCTCCAAGGCTTCTATATGGGTATGAACTACTACGTCGATCCCAAGAATACCGACCACATGCGCATCATGGCAGGTGTCGAGTACCTCAACTCCCATGGCACTGACAGCAAGGGTAATAAAGGCTTCACCGGCTGGGCACTCTCCACTGCCTTCCGCGTCAACTTCTAAGAAATCTTTCGCCTCCTAGCAGGGAGCTCTACGCAGCTCCCTACTAGGGACAGAAAACAACAACCAACAACATACATACTATTATGTTCAAGAAAATGCTCGTGGGTCTCGCCACCCTTGCCTCGTTCGCTCAAGCAGAAAACATCGCTGGTGCAGGTGCTTCCTTCCCCAACCCTGTTTATCAAAAGTGGACCTACGAATACTCTCAACTCGGTGCTGACAAAGTCACCTACCAGAGCCAAGGCTCCGGCGCAGGTCTCCGTGCCATCAAGGCGGGGACAGTCGACTTTGCAGGCTCGGACAATCCCGTCAGCGCCGCTGATCAGGAGAAGGACGGTCTCATCCAGTTCCCCATGCTCACGGGTGGTCTCGTGCTCATCGTCAACATCCCCGGTGTCAAGGATGGCGATCTCAAGCTGAGCCGTCAGGTACTCGCCGACATCTATCTGGGCAAGATCACCAAGTGGAACGACAAGGCCATCACCTCCATCAACCCCGGTGTCAAGCTTCCCCCCATCAAGATCACCGTCGTACGTCGCTCCGACTCCAGCGGGACATCCTTCATCTTCACCAACTACCTCAGCAAGATCTCCGAAGAATGGAAGACCAAGGTAGGCCAAGGTGGCTCGGTCAAGTGGCCCGGCGACACCATCGGCGGTCAGAAGAACTCCGGTGTCTGCACAGCCGTCTCCTCCACACGTGGTGCTATCGGCTACACAGAATACACCTATGCCGTCGAGGGCAAGCTCGCCACCACGCAGCTTGAAAACGCCTCGGGCAAGTACCTGAAGGCCTCCCCCGCCACCTTCTCCGCCTCCGCAGCCTCCGCTGACTGGAGCAAGGCCGAGGGCATGGTCATGGAGCTCACCAATGTCGCTGGCGACAACGCATGGCCCATCACTGGTGTCACCTACGCGCTCATCCGCAAGGACACCCCTGCCGCCAAGCGCGCCGCGATGAAGAAGTACTTCATGTGGTGCTTCAGCCAAAAGGGTGCTGACATCGCGGGCAAGCTCCACTATGTCCCCCTCCCTGCAAGTGTTGTCAAGCAGGTCGAACCCAAGATGTAATTCATTCGCTCGCTGAGAGCCTTTACATAAAATAAAACACTCATTCCCACTCGCTCAACCGACATCCCCACCATCACACTTATGCAAAGTACGGACAAACTATTCAAACTCGCCTGCATGCTCTGCGCCTCACTGGCCGGACTGCTCGTTCTAGGCATCTTTATTCAACTCGGAGTCCACTCCGCAGATGCTTGGCAAAAGTTTGGATTGGGCTTTCTCTGGTCGAGCGAGTGGGATCCTGCTCAAGAAGTCTACGGTGCCTGGCCTAATATAGCCGGCACCCTGCTTTGCACCTTTATCGCGCTGGCCATCGCCGTCCCCCTCGCCTTTGTCTCCGCGCTCTTCATGACCGAAACGCCCAATTGGATCGCCAAGCCCGTATCACAGGGCGTCGACCTCCTCGCGGCCATCCCCTCGGTCATCTACGGTATCTGGGGTCTCTTCGTCGTCGTGCCTTTTATGAATGAGACCGTCCAGCCCCTTCTCGCCAGCCTCATGCAGATTGACATGATCTGGGATGGCGAGGTCTTCCAAGGCAGCCTCACCGTTGACCCCGAGTACTCCTCGGGCTGGCTGCCACTCTGGATACGCGATTTCTTTATCTGGCTCGTCGGTGAGAGCTACAATGGCTTTGGCTTCCTCACCGCAGGTGTCATCCTCGCACTCATGATCCTCCCCTATATGAGTGCTGTGATGCGCGACGTCTTCCGCATGACCCCTCCCATGCTCAAGGAATCCGCCTACGGCATAGGCTGCACACGCTGGGAGGCTACCAGTCAGGTCGTCATGCGCTACGGCATACGTGGCATCCTCGGTGGCGTCTTCATCGGCATGGGACGCGCACTCGGTGAGACGATGGCCGTGCTCTTTGTCATCGGTAGCTTCATGGGTGATGTCGAGGGTCTCTTTGGCAGTGGTACCACGATAGCCGCGACACTGGCGAGCAACTTTGCCGAATCTGACGGCATGCAGCTCAGCGTCCTCTTTGCCCTCGGCCTCGTGCTGCTCGTGCTCAGCTTTAGCATCCAGGTCATCTCCCAGTACTATCTCCACCTCACGAGTGCGAAGCGCGGCGAGACACGCTAAATCCCCCTTTCCTCTCTGTTCCCTCTCATTCACCTATCATTTTCACGCACCATGACGACCATTCCAAATACCATGAAGCGCCGCCCGCTCTTCTTTCGCAAGCTCTGGGACATCCTCCTCATCACCTTTGCCATCTTCTCCATCGTGATCGCCCTCGGCGGCATGGGTGGCATCCTCTACAGCGTCTGGGACAATGGTAAAGACGCGCTGATGGACAGCAACTTTCTCACCAGCCTGACCAAGCCCAATGGCGAGGTCGGCATGGGGATTCTCAACATCCTGCTGGGTACTATCTACATCACCGCAGGTGCTACCATCATCGCCGTCCCCCTCGCCATGGCGGCGGGCATCTACATCGCCGAGTTTGGCAAGGGCAGCAAGCTTGCCGCCTTCCTGCGCTTCAGCGCCAATGTCCTCATGGGGCTTCCCTCCATCATCATCGGTCTCTTTGTCTATGTCATCCTCGTCATCCCCATGGGAGGAGCGAGCGGCTTTGCGGGCTCGGTCGCCCTTGCGGTGCTCATGTTCCCCGTCATCATGCGTACGACTGAGGACATGCTCGCTATGGTGCCCTACACGCTGCGCGAGTCAGCCCTCGCGCTTGGCATGACACGCATGCGCACCACGCTCTCCATCGTCGCGCGCTCGGCGAAGAACGGACTCTCCACAGGTGTCCTCCTCTCACTGGCACGCGTCAGTGGTGAGACCGCCCCCCTGCTCTTCACCGCTATGTGCGCCTTTGGCTGGCCGAATAGCTACTTCACCTCACCCACGCCCAATATGCCCGTCTTTATCAACGAGAGCATGAACTCCGCCTTCGAAGCCGAGCGTCAAATAGGCTGGGGAGCCTCGCTGGTCATCTGCGCCTTCATCCTCGTGATCAACATAGGCACACGCTACATCTTCCGCGACAAGAACAAACGAGGCTAATCACACCAAGAAGCAATCTTCACGACAACACCCCAAAAATTTTCACCAACATGAACGCCATCACAAACAGCCCCACCCAAGACGAGATGAAGATCTCTGTGCGCAACCTGAACTTCTTTTACGAAGACGGCACACAGGCACTCTTCAACAACAACCTCGACATCCGCGCCAACCAAGTCACCGCCGTCATCGGACCCTCGGGCTGTGGCAAGTCCACCCACCTGCGCATCTACAACCGCATCTTTGAGCTCTACCGCGGTCAGCGCGCCGAGGGAGCCGTGCTCCTCGATGGACAGAACCTCCTCGACCCCAGCGTCGACCTCCTCAAGCTGCGCCGCCGCGTGGGCATGATCTTCCAGAAGCCCACCCCCTTCCCCATGAGCATCTATGACAACGTCGCCTACCCCCTGCGTCTCCACTACAAGCTCTCACGCAGCGAGATCGCCGACCGCGTCGAATCCGCCCTCCGCGGCGCCTCCATCTGGGATGAAGTCAAGGACAAGCTCAAGGCCAGCGGCATGGCGCTCTCGGGAGGTCAGCAGCAGCGCCTCTGCATCGCACGCGCCATCGCCGCCGAGCCCGAGGTCCTGCTCATGGACGAGCCCACCAGCGCCATCGACCCCGTCGCCACGCTCAAGATCGAGGAGCTCGTGCTGGAGCTCAAGAAGAAGTACACCATCGTGATCGTCACGCACAACATGCAGCAGGCCTCACGCATCAGCGACCGCACCGCCTTCTTCTACAAGGGGCATATCATCGAGGAGGACGCCACCAGCACCATCTTCACCAACCCCAGCAACAAGAAAACAGAAGAATACATCACGGGTCGCTTCGGCTAAAGCCCCACCCTCTGCCACACTCATCTCCCCTTCACGTTATGAAAACACATTTCACCAAAGAAATCAACAAGCTCAAGAAGCACGTCATCACCCAGACAGGCAAGGTCGAGAAGGCGATCATCCTCGCCATCCAAGCCGTCGACGAGCTCAGCCCCGAGCTCGCGCAGCAAGTCATCAGCGGGGACGCCGCCATCGACCGCGAAGAGATCAGCATCGAGGAAGAATGCCTCAAGATCCTCGCCCTGCACCAGCCCGTCGCCACCGACCTGCGCACCGTCATCGCCTTTCTGAAGATCAACACCGCACTCGAGCGCATCGCCGACTACGCCGTGCATACGGTGAAGCGCATGCCCTCGCTGCTCCTCTGCAAGGATGCGCCCGACATGACGCGCATCGACTTCCGCCCGCTGGAGACGGTCGCCTTGGAGATGCTACGCGACTCGATGCGTGTGGTGCAGGACTTCGACCTCGTACTCGCGCATGATGTGATACGCCGCGACGATGAGGCGGACAAGCTGCATGCGGTGAATGTCGCCCAGATTGGCAACATCATCCTGCGCCACCCCGACAACATTTGTTATTACTTGCAGGCTCAAGGCGTGTCACGCGACCTCGAGCGCATCGCCGATCTCACCTCCGATATCTGCGAGCATATCGTCTATCTGCAAACTGGAAAGATTATCCGTCACGCAGGGCATTAAGCCCTGCACGACCAGCCATACAACACAAACAAGCTCGCTCTTCTCTAGTGATGGGAGAAGAGCGAGCTTGTTTTTATTGGATTGCTTTACCGACGCGCTCGGCGGCGGCGGCCTTGGAGAAGGGCTGCTAGGGCGATCAGGCTCATCGTCGCGGTCGAGGGCTCGGGGATGATGTAGATCCCCGTACTATCATGCTGCACGTAGAAGTCGGAGTTCTGGTCGATACGCGTGCCATTCATATAGATCTCGTACTGGATAGCCACGCTGCTATCCCAGCTCAGATCCTGCGCCTCGCGGGCATCGACCACGTAGAGAGGCAGACCATTTTCATAGTCCGCGACTTCTCCCTGTAGGTAGATATTCACCGTCTTGAGCCCATCGAGCACCAGCGTCTGCGCGTCGCCGACAATGAGGGTAGACACATCACTCACCGAGTTCACATAGAAATTCATAGCCTCCGTGCTCGCCGTCAAGATGTCGCTGGTCGTCACGCTTGCCGTTGAATAAGCATCGTCAGTGCTTGCGCCCGCTGCCCCCACGTTGATGCTCGTGGAGGCTGTCCATTGAGAGGAGGAGATCTCATAATAGCCTGAGGTGAAGTCTAGGCTCTGCTCGCCCGCATTGAGATTCCCATTGATTTGCACCGCATTGGAGACACTGCTATCCGTCGAGCTCAGGCTGATGCCCGCCACGGTGTTGAGGATGGCGGTGCCATGCGACGTGCTGCCGCTATCGGTGATGGTCGCGGTGATGGTCGCGCCTCCTGCGAGCTGGAGAGCATTGCTGCTGATGTCTTTGATCGCAATGGCGTTCCCCGCGCTGCTCTCAGCCTCCGCGATGATGCTGCCAGAGATCGTGCCTATGGTGGTGGTGAAGTCGGTGGCTACGCTATCGTTGTTGACTTTCACGCTGTCGCCGATGAGCAGGCCATAGGCAGTGCCTGATGTCTTCACGGTGCTGGTGATCGTGCCTGTGATGTCGCCAAGGGTCGAGTTGGCCCTCGATTGGGTGATGAGAGGTCCCACCGTGTCAGTCCCCACGGTGGCGATGCCGTAGCTCGTGCCCGTGCCAACGGTAGCACTCACCGTACCCGCTATATCCCCGCCTGTCGAGCCATTGAGCCAGATGCCTACGACATTACCATTCTCCACTGATTCAGCGGTGATGTCGCTGGCTGCTCCGAGGTAGAATGTAGGGCTGGTCTCCGCCGAGGCATCTTGTCCAATGAGGGTGACTCCCGCGGCGAATTGGTTGTTGCGCTTCACCGTCAGTTTAATATTGGCCCAGTCTATATCAAAGTCAAAGGAATCATTGCGCCCGCTGCTCCCTCCCGCAGTCGAGGTGTTTTTAAAGGCGAGTGAGGTAGTCGTGGAGCTCGCCTGATCGCCCAGCAGGTAGCCTATGCTGAAGACAGGGAAGCTGACGTTTGCGGAGGCGTCAATGGTGTAGCTGCCCGAGATCTTGCCGAGGTTGCTCGGGGCAGAGGAGACGATGGCGGAGCCCTGCCCGCCCACGGTGTTGACTACGATGGTGGCGTTGATATCGCCCGCTGTAGCATCCGTGACACCCGCTGTGCTGAACTCTAGCCCCACGGCCGAGGCGAAATCCCCTCTGCTGGTCGCGGTGATCTTTGCACCAGTAATGGACTCGATCCCCCCCCCCTCGACGATGATGGCACCACTCGTGCCATCGGAAGTCGCTGTCACCTCTCCTTTAATGCTGCTGATCGCCCCACCGCTCATGAAGATGGCTCGGCTGTCTGCCTCAGAGTCCACGATGAATTTGCCTTCGAGTGAGCCAATGGTCGCCCCAGCATTCCAGAGACCTATAGCACCGCCATCGGTGGGACTGGTGTTTGTTATCGAGATGCTTCCTTCTCCTGATTGAGCGATGTTGTCAATGGGGCTGCCTATGGTGATATCTCCCTCGGTTTTCACAGCGACGATGAAGGCACTATCAAGGCTTGGAGTGCCACTGTAGTCTCTGAGAGCATCGCTGCTTTCAGCCACTGTATTCACGACTGTACCCCCGCTGATAGTGAGGGTAGAAGGTGGCGTGTAGTCATCCAAGTCTTGCTGAGTGAGGCTCGTCTGGGCGAGTGCTACACTGGGAATACTCAAGCTCGCGAACGAGCCGCGGAGCAAGATCGTGCGTAGTCTGCGATGGGGTAGGTGATTATTTTTCATGATCAGTATGAATATTTTTTAGCATTCAAAGCAAAAAAGCTTTATCTGCATTGTAATATTTTCAACCCATCATTCAAACTAACTCTCTATCAACTAGTCATACAAAAAGGCTGCCGATTCATCATGAACCGACAGCCCCAAACCAACAAAAGAAATAGATCTCACGCCTTCGCGCGTCGACGGCGCAGCAGGCAGGCAGGAGTGACGAGCAGCACGAGCACGACACTGCTGGGCTCTGGTACGATCTCTGCCAGATCATAGCCCATGGCTTCGAATACGGCGAGCTCGGCGTCCCCCAGCGTTCGATATACATCGCCTCCCTGAATAGAATACTTCATCAAGTTATCATTATCGCCATAGTAATCAAAATGTGAAAAATTACTCCCAGGATTGCCGGGCCAAGGATTGTAGACTCCATAGCCCGTCTGGCCAAACTCGAGGCTGTCGCCTAGCTCAAATCCACCCTCAATATTCTCCATAATCAAGGTATCAAAAGGCGTTAGATTATTACCGATTTGCAGATCCTTATCCGCATCCACTTGATATTTAAGACTAGCGAAGCCCATACCATGGGTGAACTCGTGCAGGAAAATAGTGTGAAAATCATAGTTACTGAATCCACTAGTAGCCTCACCAAAGTAGTAGCCAGCTCTATCATACATCTTGATATCTATATCGACAGCCTCTCGTTCTGCTGGCGTTACGCTATCGGGACGCCAGAGTTTCTTCATCGACCCAGGGAGTGTATTATAGGACTCTCCGTTGCTGGGCACTACCGATTGAGATCCATAACCGACATAGATATTATTCGATTCGGCGGAGGCAGTAGACGAGTAGCCCTCAACAAGCGTGAGCGAGACGTTGATGATGTTTGCTTTGTCGAATGTAGGGGCGTAGTTTGCCAAGAGATCTTCCCAGTGGTCAATGGTGGACTGTACGATGCGCTTGATCTGCACCTGATCATCAGCCGTAGGATCCCAATTCTCCTCATCGTAAAAGGTCACTTGGAAGAAGTCGTTGGAGATGACGGTATTCGCTTGCGTGGGCGCGAGCATCGTCGATAGCCAAGCAAGGATGTAGAGTGGTAAGCGTTTCATATTAGACGCATTCTAACATATAATTTTCCACAGTCAACAATTATTTTCCCCATGCCTCACAGAGGAGCATACGCCCAGCGGGAGAGGCTGGGGCTCTCGCCTCCTTTGTAGGCGAGGTAGGCATCCGCGTAGTCGAGCGAGACCTCGATGACGTGGTGCATGTCAAAGTAGCGGTAGCAGCCGAGTCTCCCGATGAAGGAAACACCCTCTTCCTGATCACCCAGCGCGACGTAGCGCTTCAGACACGCCATAACGACCTCGGTGCGCTTGGGGTAAAAGCGGTCATCCTCGCGGCTGGCCTCACGGCTGTATTCATAAAGAATGACGCTCTTCTCATGACTCTTCCATGGGGAGAAGTACTTGTGCTCATGGGCGCGGGTGAAGGGCTGGCTCATGTCGGTGTAGTTCAGACAGCCGCAGCCTTGGATATCTCCCTCGCCGCGCTCGTAGCGAAAGTCCACCGTGCGGTAGCCGAGCTCGCCCGCGCTGTAGTCAAAGTACTCATCCAAGGGTCCCGAGTAAAAGACGTGCTCATACTCATCCTTCATCTCGGGCGAGTAGGCGACTCCGAGCTGCACCTCGATGAGCTCATGATCGAGCATGCGACCTATCCACTGCGTGTAGCCGCTCATGGGGAAGCCTTGGTACTTGTCAAAGTAGTAGTTGTCATCGTAGTTGAATCGCACAGGGATGCGCTTGATGATCTCCGCGCTGAGCTCGCGGGGGTGGAGTCCCCATTGCTTGATGGTGTAGTCGCGGAAGAAGGTCTCATAGATCTCTGAGCCGACAAAGCGCAGCAGCTGCTCCTCGGCATTCTGGGGCTCGGTGATGCTCTTGTCCTGCTTGCTTTGGATGAAGGTGAGGGCTTCTGAGGGGGTGAGTTTTTGAGAGAAAAGCTGGTTGATGGTGTGGAGGTTGATAGGCATGGAGAAAACACCTTTGGCGTTGACGGCTTTCACTCGGTTGACAAAGGGTGCCCACTGGTCAAAGCGCTGGACAAAGTCCCAGACGCGCTCATTGCTGGTATGAAAGATATGAGGGCCAAAGCGGTGCACGTCCACGCCCGTCTCCTCATCGACAGAGCTGTAGCACATGCCCGCGATGTGTTCGCGCTTGTCGATGACGAGTGAGCTGATGCCTGCGTCGGCAAGGGCACGTGCGACGGTGCTGCCTGCGAGGCCTGATCCGATGATGAGTACGCGTTTCATAAAAGCGCAGCTTAGCAAGATCTACCCCTCGGAGTCAAGGCTACAGTGCGCGGTAATCTCTTTTGCTGTGTAAATAGGGCTTTACCCACTCGCGCGCTTGCGCTATGATACAGGGGATGAAACCCATTCTTGTTTTGATGGCTCCTGGTTTTGAGGAGATTGAGCTGAGCGCGCCTGTGGATATCCTGCGCCGCCTTGAGATTCCTGTCGTACTCGCTGGCGTGCAGGCTCTCGCGGTGGAGGGAGCGCACGGGATGATCATGCAGGCGGATATGCTGCTTGTCGATGTGGATCACACGCTCTATGACGGTGTGGTGCTGCCCGGTGGGCAGGCCTCGTGGCTCTTGCGCGACACGCCCGCCGTGCTGAGTCTGGTGCAGAAGATGGACGCAGACAAGAAGCTCGTCGCCGCGATCTGCGCGGCTCCCATCGCCCTTGAGGCGGCTGGTGTGCTCAAGGGGCGCACGGTGTGCTGCTACCCCGCCGAGGCGGTCACGAGTGATCTGCCCTCGGTGGCCTCGATCAGCGCGGCTGCGAGCTGCCGTGATGGGCATATTGTGACGGGGCGCGGCCCTGGGGCTGCTCTAGAATTCGGCTTTGCGCTCGGGGAGTACTTCCTCGACAAGGCGCGCGTGGATGCCCTACGTGCGGAGATGTGCGTGAGCTAAGCTTTCTCTACAGCAAATAATAACGAAAGGCTGATTGCGTGGCGATCAGCCTTTTTTATTTGCGATGACAGGGAGGCGCGCAGCAGGAGAGAATATGGGATTGTGTTTGATTGTCAGCTATGCTAGGATGCGGCTTCTATCATGATCAAGGAATTTTTACGCCATGTAATTTTCGGCGGTATCATTGGCGTGGCCAATGCGATACCAGGTGTGAGTGGGGGGACGATGGCTGTCGTTCTCGGCATTTATGACAAGCTCATCGGCGGGATGAGCCGCTTCTTCTCCGATGTGAAGGGGAATCTGCGCTTTCTCACCGCTATTGGTACAGGAGCAGCTTTGGGTATTTATCTGCTCGGCGCGCTGATCACCTTTTGCACGACGAATTATGCCATGGCGACGAATTTCTTCTTCACCGGTCTCATCCTCGGCAGCGTGCCCATGCTCTACACGAAGACTCGGAGCTACGGTCGCACAGGCGCACTACACTACCTCGTCTTTGCGATCTTCATTGGTCTCATGGCTCTGCTCGCCTTTGCCGGTGAGGGCAGTGGCTCCGAGACCAGCCTTGCCTTGACACCCTCGACCTGCCTCTTTCTGTGCGTGACCTCCTTTATCGCCGCGGTGGGCATGCTGCTACCGGGGGTGAGTGGCTCGATGCTGCTGCTGCTCTTTGGCGCGTACTACACGATCATGAATGCGGTGAAGGCGCTTGATATCTTCACCCTGATGCCCGTCGGAGTCGGTGTGGGTCTCGGACTCCTCGTGGGGTCTCGTATCATTGACTTTTGCCTGACGCGTCTGCCGCTGACGACTTATTGCGCTATTCTGGGTATGGTGATTGGCTCGCTCTTCTCCGTGATCAAGAATGCCTTTGCCCACTCCCCTACGACGGTGGACATCGTCGCCTCGGTGGTGGTGTTCATCATCGGTATCGCCATTTCTCTCGCGTTTGAGAAGTGGAATGAGAAGGTCAACCCCCAACATTAACCATCAAAATTAAGACTCATCGAGCAAGGCATTGAGCCGCGCGACTGCCTCATCGGGCAGCTCGATGATCTTGAGCCGTCCGCTCTCGCCATGAATCAGGGTGAGGGCGGATTTGCGTATCTGGAGGCAGCGCGCGAGGTAGGAGATGAGCTCTTTATTCGCCTTGCCTTCAAGGGGAGGAGCGGCTATTTTGACACGCAGGACGCGCGCCGTACAGTCGGGATGGCTCTCCCAGCCCACGAGGGCGTTTTTCTTGGCACCGGGACTTGCTTTTATCGTCACTTTCATAAGCTAACATCTATCAACTATAGCAGATTGTAACACAGCAAGGACAGCAATCGCAATACTCAAACCTTCTAAACACGCTTTTCTTTAACTAGAGAAATAATAACAGAAAATCTAACTGAATTCACTTTGATACTTGCAAGGAGAGGACGGATGTGATATATAGATTAGTACATTAATCGCCCTTTTCTCCATGAAATCATTATACACTCCCGCCCGTCAGAAGAAGGGCTTCACCCTTGTGGAGCTTATCGTCGTTATCGCCATTCTCGGAGTCTTAGGCTCAATTGGCTATCCACTTATCATGAGCCAGCGCAATGCCGGCGACCGTGCCAAAGCTATTGAGAATCTCAAGCAGGTGGGCACGATGCTCAAGGACTTCAAGGATGACCACAGCAGCTATCCTTGTGATGAGACAGCTGATATGCTCCTCGACAAGAAGCCTGAGTTCAACTTCGGCGAGCTCCGTGGCAACAACTCCAATGCCTACTTCCGCCAGCTCTTCTACAATCCTGCCAACTCGAGCGAAAAGATCTTCTTTGCCAAGCTTGACGTCGCCAACAAAAAGACCGTAGAAGGCGATGACAAGATCGCCAATGGTCGCGCTCTTGAACGTGGTGAAAACGGCATGTCCTACATCATGCAGAAAAACGCAGAAGACCCAACGATGAAGAACAGCGTCACAGGCAATCGCATCATGCCTCTCGTCGTCACCTCGCTCTACCCCTCGAATGACCCCTACATGGCCGATGACGTCACCATCGACTATGCCTCCTTCATGGGCAATTTCATGGTCTGGAAGACGGACAACTCCATCACCAATATGGAAGATGATGTCCAAGACTCCGATATGGATGAAGAAAAGGGCACGCTCAAGGATACCTCCATGTACCCCGAAGACCGCCGTGGTCGCAGCACCGCTGGCAAGTTCATGGCTCTCACTCCTGAGCTCTAAGAAAGTTTACCTTATAAAACCAACACACAACCTCTCTCCTTAGATTATAACGCGCCCTTGCTCTCACAAGGGCGCGTTTGCTTTTATCTGCGTGAGAAGAAAAAGGGCTTGCCTCATCGAGGGCGAGAGGATAGAGTAGAGCCATGGATACGCGCTTGATTATTTCGCTAGAAGACTTCCCGCCCGCGGGGCTGCACCTCGTCGGGATGCTGGATGCCTCGCTCTTTGGACTAGAGGAGGGGGATGTGGAGTGTGCGAGCCCGCTTCGCTATGATTTGCAGGTGCAGCTCTTCGACTCGGAGCTGCTGGCGCATGGCAGTATTGAGGCGGACTTTCGCTCTACCTGTGTACGCTGTCTCGCCTCGGTGGAGTACACGGTGGCTCTGGAGGGCGTGGCGATCAGCGAGGATGTGAGCCAAAAGCTGAGTGTGGATCTGACCGATGAGCTGCGTGATGAGCTCTTACTGGAGCTCCCACACTACCCCAAGTGCGAGCTCGGTGGTAATGAATGTGAAATAAATGAGCAAATTCTTGATTTTAGTCTGGACAAAGACCCTCAATCGGGTGTAGAATCCGCGACCGCAAATAGAGAAAGTGTCTGGGATGCTTTGGATGAGCTGCCAAGTCGTGGCAAAAGGATGTGAATTTTCCCCTCATACAAGGTCGATCGAGCAGCTATATAACTCCTTTTCGCGTATACAACATTACTTTATCGTAACCTCTTAACAAATACATATTATGGCAGCTCCAAAACGCAGAACATCAAAGATGAAGCAGCGCTCCCGTCTGGCCGCGCAAGCTTGGAAAGCACCTCTCCTTGGCAAGTGCCCCAAAACGGGTGCCGCAAGACCAGGTCACACCGCATGCGCCACCAGTGGCGTCTACGTCAACCACAAGGGTGTTGAGATCGTCGTCAAGCTCGTTGACTAAGATCACTTCTCTATCATATTTTTTATCAGCCGCTCAGTTCAACCTGAGCGGCTTTTTTTGTGTCGCAGCGATGAGAAGATGTGAACAAAAAAGTGAATAGTAGGGCAAAAAAACGCCCCGTGCAGTTCTTCACACGGGGCTGATAGCGACATTTGATAAGTTTACTAGCTCTGCTCACGCAGCGCCGCGAGGAGCTTATTGTGGATACCGCCAAAGCCACCATTGCTCATAACGAGTAGCACGTCGCCCTCACGTGTCTCAGGGACGATATGCGAGACGATATCATCGACACTAGAGGCGGTGTAGCAGGGCGTCTCCGTCGCTAGGATATCTGAGCGCAGCTGCGCCATATCCAGCAAGTTTACCCCTATCTTATGCGCGCGCTCCACAGGTGCGACAACGGCGTAGTCGCCCTCGGCGAGAGCAGCGGCAAGCTGAGGTTCAAAGGTATTCGTCCCTGTTGTATTACTCCGAGGATCAAAGATGGCGACGATGCGTCGCTCAGGGTAGCGCTGACGCGCAGCGCGTATGGACTGAGCTATCGCTGTAGGGTGGTGTGCAAAGTCGTCAATCACGCGCACACCGCGCTCCGTACCGCGCAGCTCTTGACGTCTCGCGATACCAAGGAAGCCTTGGAAACCCTCTGCAATCTGCTCGGGTGTCAATCCTGCGCAGAGAGCGGCACAGGTCGCCATAGCGGCATTGTAGACATTAAACTCGCCTGCCATCGGGGTCGTGTAGCGCGTCCCTTGCAGTGTGAAGCTGCTGCTATTCTCACTGTACTCGATATCCTCGATACGGATATCGGCATCAGAGGCTTTACCTACAAGTCGGATGGGCACCTCGGGAGGCGCACTCGCGACCACGGCGCGACAGTTCGGACAGTCGGCATTGACCAGCGCGCAGCCTGTACTGGGGATGAGGCGCAGCATGTAGGAAAAGGATTTCTTAATCGCCTCCACATCGGGGAAGATATCGACGTGGTCCCACTCGATATTATTCACAATCACCACCTCGGGCAAGTAGTGGTGGAACTTGGAGCGCTTGTCAAAAAAAGCCGTATCATACTCATCGCCCTCAAGCACGGTGTAGAGAGAGTCACCGAAGCGTCCGCCGCGCTTAAAATTACGCGCGATTCCACCGATGAGAAAGTTGGGATTCAGGCCACTGCTCTCAAAGAGCCATGCGAGCAGCGAAGTCGTCGTCGTCTTGCCATGCGTGCCCGTCACCACGTAGTTGTGACGCTTCCAGAGGAAGAATTCCTTGATCGCCTCGGGCAGACTCATAAAGCGCAGATGGCGCTCTAGCGTCGCCTCCACCTCGGGATTGCCGCGACTCATGGCATTACCAATAATGACAATGTCGGTATCGGCAGGAATATTGCTTCCGTCAAAGCCCTCAATCAGGGTGACTCCTTCTTGCTCAAGAAAGGACTTCATGGGGTCATAGGCATGGGCATCACTGCCTGTGATGCGATGGCCTTGACGTGCCATGGCGGAGGCAAAGGCTCCCATGGCAGTCCCGCAGATGCCGATAAAATGAAGATTTTTCATATATGATTGATAAATAGTTAGATAAGGTAGTAAAACTCAAGACTAACGCCTTGAATAAAGTGAGCGTATAGGATTTGCGCCGTCATTGCAAGATTTTTTTCCAAAAGAGAGTTTTATTGCTGACAGACAGTCTTATTTCGATTATCCTTAGCACTAAGTTAGAGAGCAGAGACTTAAACACTCTGCATTCTACAAATATCGAATATCAACAACGAATAAGATCATGACACAGACACGTCTATACCTCGTAGCAGCCTGTATTCTCGCGAGCCTGTCCCCCCTCCATGCGATTTATTGGCCCAGCTTCAAAAGCGACGCCGATGTGCGAGCCTGCCTCAAGGATGCCCAGCAAGCCCTCAGCGTCACCGCAGCTGTCACGCATCACAAGAACCCCAAGGATCGCCAAACTGCCAAGCTCAGTCCCCAAGCCCAGCAACAGCTCCTCCAGATCCTTGCACGCGCCAAGGCTGGGAGAACTCAAGAAGACATGAAGCGAGTCATCAAGCGAGAGCGCATCTACAGACATACATGGGAGCTCACCTTGCCCGATAAACGCAGGCTCTCTCTCGATATACACAAGGACATCGGCGACAATCCAGATTATGCACCCATCATGCTAAGCAAGGCTGACTATGCCGATATGCTCCACCTCTTTGAGTCGGCGATGAAGACAAAATAAGACTCCTGTTGCAGATAACACTCTACAAGTATCGAATATCAACAAGGAATAAGATCATGACACAGACACGTCTATTCCTCATTGCAGCCTGCTTTCTCGCGAGCCTGTCCCCGCTCCATGCGATTTATTGGCCCAGCTTCAAAAGCGACGCCGATGTGCGAGCCTGCCTCAAGGATGCCCAGCAAGCTCTCAGCGTCACCGCTGCTATCACGCATCACAAGAACTCCAAGGATCGCCAGTCCACCAAGCTCAGCCCCCAAGCCCAGCAACAGCTCCTCCATATCCTTGCACGCGCCAAAGCAGGGACAACACAAAAAGACATGCCGCTGCTGCGAGCCGCGCGTATCTATACGCATACATGGGAGCTGCATCTCCCCGACAAGCGCAGGCTCTCGCTCGACATTCACAAGGATATCGGCGATAATCCAGATTATGCGCCCATCGTGCTGAGCAAGGCTGACTATGCGGCGATGCTCCAGCTCTTTGAGACGGTCATGAGGGAGTAATACCCCCTAATTTGATAGGAAATACTCATTTCCTACCCAGATGACATGATTTTTGCGTGACATATCACGCGCACGCGCGTATAATAGGTTCAACTATGACCGATGAAAGTACGAGCTCTCAAGAGGAGCGATTGATCGCGACAGGAGCACAGGAAGAATACGGTGCAGCCCAGATTGACAAACTCGAAGGCTTGGAGGCTGTGCGCAAGCGTCCCGGGATGTACATCGGTGACCCTGATGTGAGGGGCTTGCACCACTGTGTGTTTGAGGTGCTGGACAATTCGATTGATGAGCATCTGGCGGGCTATTGCAGCAAGATTGATATCGTCATTCATGTCGATGGGTCTATCTCCGTCGTGGACAACGGTCGCGGTATCCCCGTTGATATGCATCCGAAGTTTGGCGTGCCCGCCGTCGAGCTCGTCCTGACGAACCTCCACGCAGGGGGCAAGTTCGGACAGGGCGCCTACAAGTACTCAG
>CAYJOV010000038.1:0-16343 GCA_964371905.1 uncultured Akkermansia sp.
CGATGCAGAGGAGAGGGCGGATGCGCTTGCCACCAGCAAAGATGCTGTAGCGCATTGCTTTGTGTATGGTCGCGGGGGCGATTCTTTCTTGGGGGATCATCGCGTCAAGCGCGACTTCGACTTGCTGGCAACGCTCCGTAATGAGGGAGGATATATCAATAGACATGGTAAAATAGCGAATAAGTGAAGTGAAAAGAAGATTGCAAGAACATCCTTTTCCTGCGTAGAGAAAAAGGATGTTGGTAAGAAAAAACTAGGGTAGGGGATTAAAATCCATCCGAATTGTCATCCGAGCTAAAGCTATCATCAGAGCTCGATGCGTCATCTGAAGCAGAGCTGTCATCTGAAGTCGAGCTGTCATCTGACGCTGGTGTCGCCTCATCATCGCTTTCTTCCTCAGCGGCTGGGATAGGCTCAGTAGGCATGGTAGATGTGGCCGCCTTGGGAGTCGACGTAGCCTTTGGAGTCGTAGGGGTGACGGCGAGTGGTGCAGGAGCGGAGATAAGAGAGGCCTCACGCAGACCTAAGGAGCGGCGCGTATCAATGCGTACGCTGTCCATGTCGGCATCGGCGAGGCTCTCAAGGATGGCGCGTCCCAGATCGTCGCGCATGCGCTCGGTGCAGACGTAGACGTCGTAGTCACCCTGATTGGGTAGCTCCCATGCGGGCACCTTGGTGCGAGGGACGAGCACACCAACCATCTTGCCCTTGGCGTCGGTACAGATAGCCCAGATAGAGGAGCGCTCAGGATTCACAGTCGGCATGGAGATGTAGTACTGAGGGTACACATAGGAGTAGGTCTTAATCTCAGAATGGTGCATCCACTCGGTCAAGGCACGACGAGCGCGAATAGGCAGTGCACCCATGGAGACGCAGCGGCGATTGTTGTTGCTGACTTGGTCATTGTGGCTATAGACGGTAGCAGGCTGGACTTCGACTTGCTTGGCCGCTTTTTGAGGACTCAGGGTATTTGAGCAGGACACGAGACCAGCGCAGGAGATGCCCGCAGCTAGTCCGACTAGACGAATGTAGGAGAAAGTGTTCATATGCTTAGCTTCTCTATACTATACAAAGCACCCGCCTGTTGACAAGTAAAAATAGCTCAGCTCTTGAAAAAATTCTTGCACCTCAATGAGCATAACACAAGCATCTAGACCTCTATCTCAACCCAGGCGCGAGCATATTTTTCTCGGCTAGCTAAGACGCATTTTCAGCTCTAGATCATTGTGTGCAAGATTTTTTCTAGAAGTGTAGATTTAGTTTGATATTATTGTAATTCTTTTACAATCAGTGATATAGTGTTTGGGTGTATCTACATGGTAGCTTTTTTTTAAAATCTGGATTGAAATAGCGGCTCATATATGCTATATACATCACAAGATGACTGCTCCTTGTGAGTAGTAATGTTATACTTCCTCTTTCTACCAAACAGACATGATCACCACTATCACAGAACGAGAGCTCTCCGCCGAGCAAGCAGGTCTCTGGAAAAAAGCGCAACAAGCCGTCCAGACAAAGAATTATAAATATGCTATCAGCATCCTCAAAACCCTCATTCACAAAGCCCCCGGCTTCCTCGCTGGGCGCAAGGTGCTGAGAGCCTGCGCCGTCAAATCCCTGCCCGAGGCAGGACGCAAGGCATCGCTCTTTGGTGGTATGCGCCTGACCACCACGCGCAAGAACCCCGAGACGACCATTGTCACCATCGAAGATGATCTGGAGAAAGATCCCTACTCCATCTCTGCGAATGAGACTCTCTTTGCCGCAGCCTGTGATCTCAATATGCCCGATCTCGCGGCCTTTGCGCTTGAAACGATCTGCGAGGGTAATCCTACCGCTAAAAAGTACCTGCATCTGCTCGCCAATCACTACATTAAAAACGAGCAATTCGCCGAAGCAGCCTCCACCTATACGCGCGTGCTCAAGATCGACCGTGCCGACCCCATCGCCATGCGTGGTGAAAAAGACTGCGCGGCTCGCGCCTCAATGAAGCAGGGGAACTGGGAAGGCAAGGGTGACTTCCGCTCCAAGATGAAGAACAGCCAAGAGACTGCAAACCTCGAATCCGCCGACAAGGTAGGCCTCACTCGCGCGGAGATGGAGGAGCGTCTGGCACAGCTCTCCGAGCAGTACGCAAGCGACAATACCAATCTCGCCATCGTGCGCGACATCGCCTCAGTCTATGAGCAGATGGAGGATTATGGCAACGCGTATTCCTTCTACGCCTACGCCTTCACCTTGGGTGGAGAGAGCGATATCTCTCTGCGTGACAAGTCTCTTGAAATCCGTGAGAAAGCTCTCCACGCCGAGCTCGCCTACTACCGTCAAGTCGTCGCCTCTGACCCTGAGAACGAAGAAGCTAAGACCATACTCGCCGCCAAGGAGCTTGAGGTCGCCCAGGCCATCGTTGCTGATGCCAAGGCACGAGTCGATGCGAACCCCACCGATGCACAGCTCCAATTCAAATACGGTGAAGCCCTCTTCAACGCCGGTGACTACACCGAGGCTATCCCCGCCCTCCAGCGCGCGCGCAACAACCCCAATATCCGCATCAAGGCCATGCTCATGCTGGGCAAGTGCTACGCCTCCAAGAGCATGCTCGACATGGCCATCCGTCAGCTCGAAGAAGCCAACGCCGAGCTCCTCGTCATGGACGATACGAAGAAGGAAGTGCTCTACATGATGGGCGTGCTCTACGAGCAAGCGGGCAACAAGGAAAAATCCCTCGAAAACTTCAAGAGTATTTACGAGATCGACTACGGCTACAAAGATGTCGCCCAAAAGGTCGAGTCTGCGTACTCCTAAGAATCACAGCAAGCAGGCACTGCTCTTTATGCGGTGCCTTTGTAAAAAAACGAGCAAGCTCTGTCTCAGACGGAGCTTGCTCGTTTTTTCATATGCTACACTGACTGAGATTAAGGGGGGAAGGTTTGGGGATGGCGTGTACTTTCTTTTTTGATTGCAGAAATGGATGCGCACTTGATTGTCGATGGAGTGCGGGTCTTAACCTATGTTAAATTCGGAGAGGTAGCTTTCTTTTTTCTTGTTGTTGGCTTTGCATTTCGTTAGGCTGATGTGTCTATGAATCCTCCTCAACGTCTCAATCAAGACTTTATCCCGTGGGTGGCTGTGGTGCGAGCAGTCGCTATTTTTATGGTGCTTGCCGCTCATATTTCTGATAATGTGAGTCCCGCCGAGCGCAGCACGGACCTCTATATGTCATGGGTGCCTTACTATGGCTCGCTGCTGCGTCCCTGTGTCCCCTTCTTTGTGATGCTGACGGGCTTTCTCATGCTGCCTGTGAAGGAGGATATAGGTACTTTCCTCAAAAAGCGTTTGCCTCGCGTCTTGATTCCCTTTGCGATCTGGATCTTTATTTACAACGCGATGCCTTATTTTATCACGACAGTTTTGGGCAAGCCTGCGAGTGCTGTTCAGTACTTTTTTGCATGGTATGATCCTGCGACCATTTCGGTGAGTAGTTTTGGCGATGTGTTGGTGAATAGTGCGAAGTCGCTGCTCTTCTTCAATGTCTTTACGACGCATCTGTGGTACATCTTCGTCATTGTCGGTCTCTATCTCTACCTACCTATCTTTTCGGCATGGGTGGCGCAAGCCTCGCAAAAGGCGAAGTGCTATTTCCTTGCTATAAGCGGGCTCGCGCTCTTCTTGCCCTACTTGCGTGTGTATGCAAATGCGCATAGCTTGGGCGCTTGCGGTTGGAATGAATTCCACATGCTTTATTACTTCGCTGGCTTCAATGGTTACTTGCTACTGGGTCATATGATGGGCGAGATGCGCACTCAGAGCTGGTTGCGCACACTCTTGCTGGCGCTTCCTATGATGATTGTCGGCTATGTGGTGACGGTGCAGGGCTTTGCGCATAGCTTGCGTATTCCCAATGTGACAGAGGCGCAAGTGGAGCTCTTCTTCACCTACTGCTCGCCCAATGTCGTGCTGCTCACGGTGGGGATGTTTATGATTATTAAAAAGGCCTCGGAGTACTTGAGCTGCGCTTGCCTCATGCGTCCTCTGCAGTCGCTCTCGCGCCTCTCCTTTGGTATCTATCTCTCTCACTATGTGATTTTGGGACCTATTTACCATATGGCCTTTGAGTGGAATATGTCCAGTCCTGTGAAGATGACGATAGCGTCCTTTATTGCGCTAGCTATCAATTGGCTATTGGTGTATTTGCTCAGCAAGCTTCCACGAGCTCGCTACATCATAGGCTAGACGCATTTGCCCTATTTTATCCTCTCGCTTTGTTTGTTAAGGCGAGGGGATTTTTTTGTCTCTATGAGGGCTTGATTTGAGGATGAATGCTGAGCATTGTCTGATTTATTTCTTTTAATTTGTGTCCTAAATGAAGGAAGTCACTCTACTTGCTTGAACATGTAGATGAAACTTGTTATAATCCCGACGTGAACATGCCATCTATGATGAATCTTGCAGAGAAAAACCCCTCAGAGCTTGTGTTTGCTGGTTGGGGGCCTATAGAGCTATTTGAACAGGGCGGTCTGCTCATGTGGCCTCTACTGGGGCTTTCCATTCTCACTTTTATCCTTATCTTTACATGCCTCTGGACGACGCGTAAATCTGCCGTCATGCCCTATGACCTCGTCGAGAGCGCGGAGATGCATATTCGCAAGAAGAATTATGCTGAGATCATGGTTGCCTGTAAGCATGATGGCTCATGTCTTGCGCTGACGATTCATGCGATGATGCACTTCCTTCAGCGCAATAATACAGCCAATATTGAGGAGCTGCGCGAGGTGACGAGCTCGGAGGGCTCGCGTCAGAGTAGTCGCTTGACGCGTCAGATTACTTGGCTTTCTGACATTGCCTCTATTGCGCCCATGATAGGTTTGTTGGGGACGGTTGTGGGGATGATGACTACCTTTGCCGAGATGGCGTCGGGGAATTTTGAGGGGGTCAAGCAGATGCAGATGGCTAGCGGTATTGCGGTGGCTCTGATCACCACGGCATCGGGTCTTATCCCTGCTATTGTAAGTATGGCGGCCTATTACTATTTCCGCAACCGCATCCAGAAGCTCATCTCTGAGATGGAGGTCGCCTCGACGCATCTCCTCTCTGTGATCTCGGTGCAGATGGATAGGGAGCAGCGTCTGGGGGCGAGTGTCCATATTGGTGCCTCGACGCGCGAGATACTCTGATGTGTGTTTTGGCAGTTTAACATAGATCTTTCCTACGATGAAGTTTAAGAACACTATCCCTGAGGCATCAGGCTTCCAGCTGACCGCTATGCTCGATGTGGTCTTTTTGCTGCTGATCTTCTTTGTCGTGACCCAGAATCTCATCCTAAACGAGCAGGATATGAAGGTCACCGTTCCCACGGCCGCCAATACGACCGAGGAGCAGTCACGTGCTATTGAGGAGATCATCATCAATGTGCGCGAGGAGAACGATGAGCTCATTATTACCATTGATCGTGAGATATTCACACGTGAGGAGCTCACGAGTCTCATGCAGCGCATGGTAGCGGTCAACCCCGATCAGGCGGTGCGTATACGCGGAGATGCCGAGGCGCGCTGGCAGAAGATAGTCGATGTGATTTCTTCGTGCTCACAGGCTGGTGTATGGAATATATCCTTCTCCAAACAATTACCCAAACCAGCAGATAAATAATGAAGAAACTACCCTTGCTGTTTACACTAAATACACTGAGTTTTTTTGCTCTTGCAATACATCCTCATAGTCTAGCTGAGCCAGAAAATCAGCTTGTTGTAAACGCTGAGCGTGATGCTTTTGATATAGCCGAGCAGCTTTTTGCTCAGGCTCAGAATGATAATCTCGATCCGGAGGTGAAGCGTTCTCTGCAGCATCAGACCGCGAAGCTCTTCAGCGATTTTGCTGCGAAGTACCCCTATTCTGAGCAGCGACCACGTGCCCTGTATTTTGCGGCGACTTGCTACGAAGCTCTCGGCGAGACTGAGAGTGCGCGTCGTCTTTATCAGGACTTGACCCGACGCTCCATGGGAGAATACACTGCTGCTGCAGCTTATCAGCTCGGGATTGAGGCGATGTCAAAGAGTCATTGGAAGACGGCGGATCGCTACTTCAATATGGTGATCAAGTCCACGGAGAAGACCGGGCTCAAGCAGGATGCGCAGTACCGCTTGGCGCGTGTCGCCAGTGAGAATGGGGAGGATAAGAAGGCGGAGACCCATTATCAGCAGCTTATCCTTCAGGATAAGATCGCGCCGACCCTCCTTGGAGCCTGTCTTTATGATCTCGCCCAGCTCAAGCTCAAGAGTCAGCAGGAGGCTGAGGCATACTCGTATTTCCAGCGCTTGCTGTCTATCAGGCATATTGCTGCTGATACGCGTGCATCGGCGACCCTGCATGCGGCACGTCTCGCCTCCAAGCTGGGCAAGAATGACCAATCGCAGGAGTACTATTCCGAGCTCAGTCAGCTGGATGGGATGCAGGAGTTCCGCGATGAGGCTCAGATGGAGCAGATTCTGGGCTTGCTCAAGCAAAAATCCTACAACAAGATCATCAATATTCATACGCGTAGCAACATCTCACTGAAGGATCCTGAGAAGATGGCGACTTATTCGCTCATCATCGGTCAAGCTTACATGGAGCTCATGATGTATGATGAGGCGACGACGTGGTTCGTGCGCGCAAAGGAGCTACGCCCCAATACCAAGGTGGGTCTTGAGGCCGCTTATAGAGAGATCGCCTGCTCGCAGGCTCAGAAGAATAGCAATCTCTTTGTGCTAGCAGAGTCCTATCTCAAGAAGTATCCGAGTCTCGCCGAGACCTCGGATCATCCGCTCAACGATATGGTGCGCCTCATTTATGCGGATCGACTTTTGCGCGTTGATATCGAGAAGGCTGCGCGTCAGTATGATGTGATTAGTATCGTGAATTTGCCACAGGAGATTCGTCCTGATGTGCTTTTTCGTAAGGCTTGGTTGGGCTTTAAGCTCAATATCTATGATCCAACGCCTATTTTGAATAATTTTTTGGAGAAGTTCCCAGGACATCCCAAGGTACCCGATGCTCTCGCGCTGCGCGGTGAGCTGCTTGCCAAGCGTGGCAATGTCGATGAGGGCATTGAGGATCTCAAGCGCGTCATCCAGACCTTCCCCAAGTCGCAAGCGGCAGCCCTGAGCTGGCAGCGTGCGGCTCAGCTCTACCGTGAGCTTGATCGTGATGATCAGATGATCTACTACTACGAGGGCTTGCTCAAGAATTTTCCTTTTATCAAGTCAGCTGCACGCGCGGAGGCTTACTTTAGCATAGCGTCAGCATCAGTGGAGAAGAATCCCTCAAAGGCTATTGAGCAGTTCAAGCTCGCACGTCAGGTCGATGTCAAGAAGTACGCGGCCTTGGCTGATCTCAATCTCGTCCAGATCTATTACAAGCTCCAGCAGCTCCCTGAGCTCATTGCTGCGCTCAAGGATCTCCAAAAATCCAACGAGAAGGCCTATGAGCAGCTCCCTGCAACGCTCTTCCGCTGGGTCGGATGGACCTGCTATCAGAATAAGGACTACGAGCAGGCGAATCGCTACCTGACGCTCTCCTTAGAGCGTGAGCCCAATGAGACCTACACGAATGAGAAGGGGGAGAAGGATAAGCGTCCGCGTGTTGAGCCTTTGATCTGGAAGACGCTTGCGCGTGCGCGTCTCGAGTTGCGCCAATTCGACAAGGCTCTTGTTGCCGCCAAGCACTACGTGAGTATGGAAAAGCAGCCTTACCGCAGAGCGGAAGGCTTGCGCGATCTCGCTCAGATTTATATAGGTCTCAAGCGACATGATGATGCGATCGCTATGGCCGAGGATGCGATCTCGCTGGGCGTGGATGGTCCCATTAAGTCATCGCTCTTTATTACGCTAGGTGATGCTTATTATTCGAAAAAGGAATATATAGAAGCGGCCAAATTTTACGGTCGTACAGCCAATATTGCCAGTGATCAGCAGCTTAAGCCTCTGGCTATTTACAAGATTGTCTGGGCATTGTATCGTAGTGATAGACATCAAGAGTCCAATCAGTATAAGAAGATGCTCAAGGAGGAATTCCCCCTTTGGGAGCCTTCGGGCCAGCTGAGTCTTTTTATGAATCATGAGTAAAATAGCTCTTCATGGTCAATAGGAATAGAAAAAAACATTGGTATCGCTTTCTTTCGCTCAATCAGATTTGGGTGAAATTCCTCGTAGCCAGCTGTCTCACTATTCTCTTTCTTTTGTGTGGTCTGATCGTTTATTACCATACAGAGGCGTTGGAGTATGATCTCTCTGTCATGGATAAAAAGCTCAATGAGCATGCTCTCTATTCAGGGGATAGGAGGTATCTAGGAGGCTTGAGTCGCCATCGCTTTCTGCTGGCGACGCGCGAGCAAATGCCAGATAATCTCATCAAGGCGCTCATCGCGCGAGAGGATAATCATTTTTATGACCATGCGGGTATAGACTATTTCGCCATTGCGCGCTCCTTGATCCGCAATGTGAAGAGCATGCGCTACAAGCAAGGAGGCTCGACGATCACGATGCAGCTCGCGCGCAATCTCTTTGAGCTGCGCGAGCGCACCATGGATCGCAAGCTGCTTGAAGTCTCCATCGCGCGTCGCCTCGAAAAGCAATACTCCAAGGATAGAATCCTCACGGAGTACCTCAATCGCATCTACTACGGCTGCTCCATCTATGGTATCGCCAATGCGGCTCGCTTTTACTTTGGCAAGCGGGTGGAGGATCTTGATCTAGGGGAGTGTGCGACGCTCATCGGTCTGATACGTGGTCCCTCTCTTTTCAATCCCGTAAATAACATGAAACGGGCACGAGCGGTGAGGGATGAGACGCTCAGTGATATGTTGGATATGGAATTCATCACGCCTGAGCAGTACGAGAACGCGCGCAAGGCGCCCATCATCATCCGCAAAGCCGAGGGAGAAGCTCCCCCGGCTTCTTATCCTCTTATGGCAGTGGAGGATATCCTGATGTCGCTAGCCTCCAATATCAAAAATAGTACACCAGAGATGTCTATACATAGTTTTTTTGATGTTGAAATTCAGCATTATATAGAGCGCGAAGTCTCTCTGGCGATGGAGTTTATCGAGGGGAGTGGCGTCGTGCCAGAGGCTTGGATTGATCTCATTAAGCTCAGCAGCAATGAGAGTAGAAAGGCTATCGCTCAGCGTCTCAAAAATCTTAAGAAAGTCCCCCGTCTGCCCCAGCATGGCAAAGGTATGGTCATCCATAGTCTCCAATGTGCCGTGCTCATTGTAGATGGTCGCAAGAACAGGAAGGGCAATGTGCTTGCGATTAGCTCAGGGAGGGGCTCGTGGGATGGACTTGATCGCTGGAAGCTCACGATGCAGCCGGGGAGTGCCGCCAATCCCTTTCTCTTTAGCCTAGCCTGTCAGTCTAATGCTGATCAGAGCTACATTATTGCGAATAGACCTGAGCAGACGGGGCGTCTTATTGGTTATGCGCGCGTGAGTGAGTTTTTTAAAAAAATACGCCTCGGTGACTATCTGCCCCCAGAGAGCGAGGCTGCGCGTCTCTACACAGGGCTCTATCCAGTCAAGCGTATTGATTTGGCGCGGCTTACATACTGCCTGCTGCATCGTGGAATGGATATTCCTTTTCGCTTTGTGCAGGGGGTCTATACCCACTCAGGCTCACAGCTCTATAAGCCGGAGGCTCAGCCTATCGCTGAGATCATACGCCGTGAGAGTGCTTATATTGTCAAGGGGTTGCCGCCCTTTCGTGTTTCTGAGACCAAGCCTCTGAGTATGAATGTTACTTTGCCGCATAATGGCGGGCAGTGGTCTGTGATGAGTAGCATGAATGAGTTGAGCGTCTTTGTCTGGATGGGGCTTGATGACCCGAATGCCGAGATCGCGTCTCATGCGCGTCTTCGCAGCCGACTGGCCTATGTGGCACCCTTGTTGACGGAGCAGCTTTATCAATTTGCGAGCAAACAGCTGCGCAGTACCCGTACGCGAATTACTCAAAATACACCCACGAAATAATGAGCCATACATGCGATAAGAGTCAGAGACTGCAGTCAGCTATAGCCGTAGCACGCGTAGCTGGGGATTTTTTACGCCAACATTTTGATGACAAGGAGATGCTGGTGGATGAGATGCATGCCCATGACATCAAGCTGAATCTCGATAAGCAGTGCCAGCAGCTCATCTGCAACGAGCTACTCAAGCTCTACCCTCAGGATAGTATCCTCGGCGAGGAGGGGGAATCGCCCAGAGAGGGGGCGGACTATGAGTGGATCATTGATCCTATTGACGGTACGGTGAATTATTTTTACTCGATTCCTATCTTCTGTGTTTCTATTGCGCTGCGGTGTCGTGGCGAGATTGTGCTGGGCTGCGTCTATGATCCCATGCAGCGTGAGTGCTACAGCGCGCTGCGTGGACAGGGTGCTTTCTGCAATGGGAAGCTTCTGCGCGTTTCTTCACGCGATGAGATGGCGCAGGCGGTGATCTTTGTCGGACACGGTCGCCATGATGGCTCCGGGGAGGCGGGTATACGACTCTTTGCCCATCTCTCATCTCAGGTACGCAAGGTGCGCATCCTCGGCTCGGCTGCGCTGACGATTTGCTATATCGCTGCGGGGAGATTTGATCTTTATATGGAGCAGCTCATTCATATATGGGATTTTGCTGCAGCGCAGGTTATCCTAGAGGAGGCGGGTGGCGTATTGCAGTACACGCCCTCTGTGTCATCTCCGCATGCGGGTGCAGTCATTGCGAGCAATGGTCGTTTGCCCTTAGAGGGGGCTTTGAGGTGCTGATTGTCGCTATGGCGCACTTTTTTTTATTCCTGAGAGGCGTAGATTGGAGCGCGCGCTTCTTCGCAGAAATCACCTCAAGCATGCAATTTCTCTCATAAAGCAGTTTTAGCTTGCTTGTTGTTTCTTGGAATCATATTATATAGACATACGATTTATTCTAGATAACATACAACCTTTTCAATATTATGATCAGTGCTAAAAAAGGGGGCTCACGAGAGCATACCGATTCCCTCATTAAATCGGTGGGCGTTCGCATCACGCGCCAGCGGCGCGCGGTGCTTGATACGATTCTTGCGTCGGAGGATCACCCAACGGCTAGCGAAATTTTTCAACGAGCATCAGAAAAAACACGGGGTCTTTCGCTCGCAACTGTTTATAACTGCTTGGAAACACTCGCTCAAGCGCATATTATCAATCAGCTCAATTTCGATAGCGGTCCCGCTCGATTCTGTCCTAATCTGATACCACACGCACATTTTGTTGACATGGAAACAAACGAGGTGTATGATGTGCATCTCAAGCCTGGTATCTGCCCCGAAGATGTCTTTGATCTGCCAGACGGCGTGTCGGTTAATCATATGAATGTCTATATGCAGGGGAGAATCATGAGTAAGAGCGATTAATCATTTAATACAACGGGTATGAGCCTGCTTATCAAAAATCTATCAGCCAAGGTCCGCGATGGCGCGACGATCCTCAACAATCTTAATATAGAAATCCCCAAGGGTGAAGTCCATGCAATCATGGGTCCCAACGGCTCGGGGAAGAGCACGCTTGCCAAGGTGCTCTGCGGGCATCCTGATTACGAGGTGATCAGTGGCGAGGTCATGATGGATGGTCAGGATCTGCTCAGCATGGAGATCGATGAGCGTAGCTGTGCGGGGCTTTTTCTCGCCTTCCAGCAGCCTATCGAAATACCTGGTGTCACGATGGCCAACTTCATGAAGGAGGCCATGCAGGCGCGTCTCCCCCAAGGGGAGGAGATCGACGTGGTCGGCTTTTACAAAAACATGCGCGGCAAGATGGCTCAGCTGGGTATAGATCCTAGCTTCACCAATCGCCCCGTTAATGAGGGCTTTTCTGGTGGTGAGAAGAAGCGCAATGACATCCTCCAGATGCTCATGCTCGATCCTACCTATGCGATTCTCGATGAGACTGACAGTGGACTGGATGTCGATGCGCTGCGCATCGTCTCCGAGGGGGTGAACGCCATGCGCGCACCCTACCGCAGCTTCCTTGTCATCACCCACTACAAGCGCCTGCTTGACTATATACGCCCCGATGTCGTCCATGTGCTCAATGAGGGACAGATCGTCAAAACGGGCGGCTACGACCTCGTCAGCTACATTGACGAGAATGGCTTTGATTTCGTACGTTAAGGAGGGGTTATGAGCGAGGTTGTGAATGAGGCATTCTTTGATGATATTGAGTCGCAGGGTGAGTTTTCTTACCCTGAGAATCATCAATTCGATGCGGGCTATGGTCTGACAGAGGCGACCATTGATTACATCTGTGATGCCAAGGGCGAGGCTGACTGGGTGCGTGAGTTTCGCAAGAAGGCACTCCGACGCTTTGAGGAGATGCCTATGCCTAGTCACTGGGCTCCCCCTGCTATTCACAATGTTGACTTTGACAAGATACGCTATTACTTGGCCACCTCGGCTGCACCAACTCGCAGCTGGGATGAGGTGCCCGATGAGGTAAAGAAGACCTTCGATCGCCTCGGTGTCCCTCAGAGTGAGCGTGCCTTCCTCGCGGGGGTGGATGCGCAGTACGACTCTGAGACGGCCTACACCAATATGAAGGAGGAGCTCACACGCCAAGGTGTCATCTTTGTCAATCCTACTGAGGCTCTGCGTGACTATGAAGATATCTTTCGCCCTTGGTTTGGCAAGGTCATCCCTGTGGGAGATAATAAGTACTCTGCGCTCAACCACGCGGCCTTCTCGGGCGGCTCCTTCATCTACATCCCCAAGGGGGTGAAGCTCAAGCAGCCTCTTCAAGCCTATTTCCGTATCAACTCCGAGAGTCTTGGCCAGTTTGAGCGCACGCTCATCATTGCCGATGAGGGCTCCGAGGTCATGTATATGGAGGGCTGCACGGCTCCTCGCTTTGACTCAGCGACGCTGCACTCGGGTGTCGTGGAGCTCGTCGCCCTCAAGGGCGCAAAGATTCAATACGTCACTGTGCAGAACTGGTCGAAGAATGTCTACAATCTCGTCATCCAGCGCGGCCTTGCCATGGAGGATGCCGAGATACGCTGGATTGACTGCAACATAGGCTCTTGCCTGACGATGAAATACCCCGCCGTTGTCCTCCAAGGTGAGGGCGCACGTGGTGAGGTCGTCAGTATCTCGCTGGCTCGTGATGAGCAGCGACAAGACACGGGCGCGCGCATGATCCATGCGGCTGACAATACCACCTCCAATATCGTCGCGAAGTCCATCTCCATCGGTGCGGGCTGCGCCAGCTACCGTGGGGAGGTACAGTTCAAGCCCGGTGTCAAGGGGTGCAAGAACAATACTGAGTGTGATGCTCTGCTCATCAATGCGCACAGCCGCACGGATACCTATCCCGCCATCACCGTGAGTGGGAGCAGCAACAACGCGCAGCACGAGGCCTCCGTCTCACAGATTGACGAGGATGTGCTCTTCTATATGCAGCAGCGTGGCCTGAGTCGCAGTGCGGCGATGAGTCTTGCGGTCAATGGTTTCTTTAATGATCTGATCAAGGAATTCCCCATGGAGTACTCTTCTGAGCTGCGCAAGCTTATTGATCTGGAGATGGAAGGCTCTATTGGCTAATCGAGTGCATTTTGCTCTTGCTCACTGATTTCACTTTTTTTATATTCTATGGACTCAACGCTCCGCTATTCCGCCCTCACCACTCCTAGTGATCGCATGCCAGATCGCCTCAATGAGCTCTGGCGATTTGGACGCCCGCACCAGCATGCCTCTGCCGTTGCAAAAATACTTGCGACACAGCAGAGCTCGGGAAGGGTGAGCTGTGATGCCGATACCGCCTGTCAACTGCCTCTTGATGAGGCATCGCGCCCCAGTCAAATTCGCACGGCAGGCTCACATGCCCTCGTCACCGAGCAGCTCAAGCATTACGGGCAAGGGGTACGTCTCCGACTCACTGCGAGTCCTCAGAGCTCCGTTCGTATCAGCTATGAGACCGAGGGCTTCTTTGCCCCTTACACGGAGATCACGCTGGAGGCGGGTGTTGCTGCGCATATCATCGAGGAGCATCGCTGTCTCGGTGAGGCTCTGATCTTTGCCCTACGCCGTGTCACCCTACATGCTGGCGCAATGCTGCGTCTGGAGCTGCGCGAGCAGGGCAGTGGTGTCTCGCGCTGCTTTAATATCACGGAGATTGACCTCCATGATGCCTTATTTTATCACTACAGTACTCATGAGGCTCATCGTTGGGGACGTGAGGAGACCAGTGTAGATCTCCACCGCAGCAGCTCCAAGGGACCTCGCTGTGACGCCTTCCTCTACTCAGCCAATCTTCTTGAGGGCTCGCAGATGCTCGACCAGCGCACGGATCAGAATCACTTTAGCCCTGACACCGAGAGTAAGTTGCTTTACAAAAATGTCATGGATGGCAAGGCGACAGCGGTCTTTAATGGTAACATTCTTGTCGCTCCCTCGGCACATGGCAGTGAAGCCTATCAGACGAATCGCAACCTCATGCTCAGTGAGCAGGCCGTTGTGCATTCGCAGCCTGGCTTGGAGATACTCGCCGATAAGGTCAAGTGCTCTCATGGTGCCGCGACGGGGCCCATCAATGAGGAGCAGCTTTTCTACATGCAGTCGCGCGGCATCACGGGCGATGTGGCGCATCGTCTCGTGGCTGAGGGCTTCCTCTCTGAGGTCTATGAACAATTCGCCCCTTCTCATTCTGAGCTTGGCGAATCGAGCTAGTATTTCGAAATAGAAAACTCTGTATCTTTACTAACTCTTTAGGGTACATAAACTCACGATTCACACTGCTTCTGTCAAATTTTGTATGTGTGAAGCGTGAGAAATATTCAGTGTAGTACACAAGTTTGCTTGCCTGTGCAACATTTCGACCTTGACTAGAAGAGGGGGACAATGATAGACTCATCTTCATGAGTACGAAGTTCAGTTGGGAAATACGCCCAATGAACGGACAGGTTGATCTAGATGATGAGAGTAATGCCGACTTACCTTTGCTGGTAAGACGCTTGCTCGCGCAACGAGGTGTATCTGGACGGGAGAAGATAGAAAAATACCTCAGACCGAGGCTTGCGGATCTGAGCGATCCTTTTGAGATGCAGGAGATGGACGTGGCTGTGAAGCGCGTCTTTGAGGCGATTGATGCGCGGCAGTGTGTGTGCATCTATGGTGACTACGATGTTGATGGCGTGAGCGCCGTCATGATGCTCTTTAGCATGTTCGAAGCTTACGGTATTCTAGCCCATTGCTTTATCCCTATACGTACTAAGGAGGGCTACGGCCTCAGCCGCGAGGGGATCAAGCGCGCCATAGAGACCTGCGGGCAGACGCCCGATCTACTCATCTGCGTCGACTGTGGCACCTCCTCCATTGATGAAGTCGCCGATTTGAGAGCTCGCGGTATAGACGTCATCATCCTCGACCACCATGAGGCCAGTCCCCGAGGTCGTCCCGATGCCTGTGCTATTGTCAATGCCAAGATCGAAGAGAATAGTGACAAGACCTATCTGTGCAGTGCGGGGGTGGTTTTCAAGCTCTGTCATGCCATGCAGAAGAGCCGTCGACTGGCACACGTCGATCTCAAAAACTATCTGGACATTGTCGCTGTTGCGACCGTCGCCGACATCGTCCCGCTCATCGAGGAGAACAGGCTGCTCACGCGCCATGGTCTGCGCCAGATGGAGCACTCCTCCCATCTCGGGCTCACCGCGCTCAATAAGCTCGTGGGTCTGCGCACACCTTTGACGGCGAGTCATGTCTCCTTTCGCCTCGGACCTCGTATCAATGCCGCAGGGCGCATGGACTCGCCCATGGAGGCTCTCAATCTGCTGCTCTGTCAGGATGCGCAGCAGGTCGACTACCTCGCCAAGCGACTCGACAAGCTCAATCAAATGCGCCAGCAGGAAGAGCTCAAGATACGCGATGAGGCCATTCGCATGCTTGAGAGCTGCGAGGAGCTGAGTCGAGAGCATGTCATTGTGCTGGGCTCTCGATGTTGGCATCCTGGGGTGGTGGGTATTGTCGCCTCGCTGCTCATGCGACGCTATCATAAGCCGAGCTTTGTGATTTCTTTCGACGATCAGGGGCTCGGGAAAGGGTCGGGTCGCTCCATCCCCGGAGTTTCACTCGTGCAGGCCATTCATGCGTGCCAAGATACGCTGGTCTCTGGCGGCGGGCATGAGATGGCGGCGGGCTTGCTTATACGCGAGGAGCAGCTGGATGACTTTCGACGCGCTTTTAATAGCTTTGTGAAGGAGAATACGAGCAAAGAGCAGCGCAATCCTATATTGCTTATTGACTCAGAGGTACTCTTCAGTGAATTGAGCTTGGAGCTGCTCAACAGCTACGAGCTCCTTGAGC